>NZ_JAWZSQ010000029.1:0-54694 GCF_034096925.1 Patulibacter defluvii | reverse complement strand
CCCGGGCGCGGCGCCCGCGGACGCCGGCGCCACCCCCGGCGAGCCCGCCGCGGCCGCCGACGCGACCGCCGCCCCGCCGGTCCCGGCCAAGGTCGGGGTCCGCGACCGCGGCCGGATGCGGCGCCGCCTGCGCTACCTGCGGCGGGTCCGCGAGCTGGGCTACCGCGACCTCGGCGGCCTGGTCTTCGAGCTGCGTCGGGCCGGGGCCCAGAACGAGGTCCTGGTCGCGGCCAAGCACGACGCGCTGCTGCGGATCGACGACGAGCTGCACGCGCTCGAGCGCGGCCTGCGCGACTTCCAGTCGATCGAGGAGCTGCACGAGCCGGGCGTCTCCGTCTGCGTCCGCTGCGGGGCCCTCCACGGCAGCGAGGCGAACTTCTGCCCGCAGTGCGGCGTCCGCGTCGGCCACACCGGCGCCGCGCCCGGCAGCCCGGCCCCGGCCCCGGCCGCCGTCGACCCGGCCGTCGGCGGTCCGGCGCCCGCCCCCGGCCCGCCCGGCGCACCCCCGACCGGTCGATGAGCCGCGACCAGCCGACCCCGATCGTCTGCCCCCGCTGCGGCGGCACGGTCGGCGCCGAGCAGGCCTGGTGCCTGACCTGCGGCGCCCCGGCCCGCACCCGGATGCGGCCGACGCCGAACTGGCGGATCCCGGTCGCGGCGATCGCGGCCCTGATCATCGTCGTCGCCGGCGGCACCGTCGGCGCGTTCGTGGCCCTGACCACCGACGACGAGGCACCGGTCGCCACCCAGACGACCGCGCCGCCGCCCGCCACCCAGCCGGCGACGCCGCCGCCGGCCGCCACGGCCCCGCCCTCGGTGACGACCCCGCTCCCGGGCCAGACCACGCCCGGCGCCACGCCCGGCCAGACCGTCCCGCCGGCCACCACCGGCACGACGCCGCCGACCGGCACCACCGGCGAGCGGACCGCGACCCTCCGCGACGGCCAGTAGCCGCCCGCCTCGGCCTCGGCCCGCGGCGAGCGCCGCCCTGTCCCGACCCGGCCGGCGGCGAGCCCCGCCCACGTCCTCAGCCCGCGGCCAGCGCCGCCCTCCCCCGCCCCGCCCTCAGCCCGCGACCAGCGCCGGCCAGCGCTCGGCCAGCGCGCCGATCGCTCGCTCGACCACCGGCGGGCAGGGATCGACCGCCGCCGGCGCCTCGGCCACCGGTCCCGCCAGCACCGCCAGCGTCTCGGCCACCGAGCGGGCCAGCGCGTCGACCGCGTAGCCGCCCTCCAGCACCAGCCCCAGCGGCACGTCCAGCTCGTCGGCCAGCCGGTGGACCGCCGCCGCCATCCGCGCGAAGCCGCCGTCGCTGACCCGACAGGTGGCCAGCGGATCGGCCTCGTGGGCGTCGTAGCCGGCGGAGACCAGCAGCAGCTGCGGCGCGTAGCTGCGGGCGATCGGCAGCACCACCTGCTCGACCATCGCCGTCCAGGTGGCGTCGCCGCTGCCGCCCGGCACCGGCAGGTTGACCGTGAACCCCTCGCCGCGGCCGTGCCCGCGCTCCGCCGGCCGCCCGGTCCCGGGGTACAGCGGGTGCTCGTGGATCGAGCAGAACAGCACCTCGTCGGTCCCGGCGAAGATCTCCGCCGTCCCGTTGCCGTGGTGGACGTCCCAGTCGAGGATCAGCACCCGCTCGACGCCGTAGCGGTCGCGGGCGTGGCGGGCGGCGACGGCGACGTTGTTGAAGAGGCAGAAGCCCATCGGCTGGGCGGTCTCGCAATGGTGGCCCGGCGGCCGGTGCAGCGACGCCGCGCGCCCGACCCGCTCGTCGAGCAGCGCGTCGACCACCGCCACCGCCCCGCCCGCGGCGTGCAGGGCCGCCTCCCACGAGCCGGCCGAGACGACCGTGTCGGCGTCGATCGCGCCGCCACCGGTCGCGGCCAGCGCGCGGATCCGCTCGACGTGGCTGGCCGGGTGGACCGCCTGCAGCTGCTCGACCGTCGCCGGCGGCGACTCGCGGGCCGTGAAGCCGCAGCCGCTGCGCGCCTCCAGCTCGCGGTCGATCGCCACGATCCGGGCCGCCCGCTCGGGGTGCGAGCCGGTGTCGTGCCGTAGCGACGAGGGGTGACGAAGGAGCACCGGAGCCACGACGGATACGGTACCCCGCATGCCCGAGACGGCCGAGCTGCCCACCGACGTCCTGGTGGTCGGCGCCGGGGCGGCCGGCCTCTACGCGGCGCTGCGGGCGGCGCGCGACGGCGCCCGGGTGACGCTGGTGAGCGCGACGCCGCTGGCGCAGACCGCCTCCTACTGGGCCCAGGGCGGGGTCGCGGCGGCGCTGGCCGTCGACGACGACCCCGCCGCCCACCTGGCCGACACCGAGCGCGCCGGCCGCGGCCTGGTCCGCCGCTCGGCCGCCGAGGCGCTCTGCCGCGAGGCCCCCGAGGCGGTCCGCGACCTCGAGGCGCTCGGGGTCCGCTTCGACGCCGACCGCCACGGGCGGCTGGTGCTCGGCCTGGAGGGCGGTCACACCCACCGCCGCGTCGTCCACGCCGGCGGCAGCGCGACCGGTCGCCGGCTGGTCCGCCAGCTGTCGGCGCGGCTGGTCTCGCAGCCCGGCGTGCGGGTGCTGGAGAACACCCGCGTGATCGCGCTCTGGACCAGCGGCGGCCGCTGCGTCGGCGCGGTCACCGACGACGGCCGGCAGCTGCGGGCGCGGGCGACGATCCTGGCCTGCGGCGGCTCGGCGGCGCTCTGGCGGCGGACGACCAACCCGCCCGGCTCGGTCGGGGTCGGCGCTCAGCTGGCCTACGCGGCCGGGGCCGAGCTGGCCGATCTCGAGTTCGTCCAGTTCCACCCGACGGCGGTGACCGGGATCGAGGGCCGCGAGGGCTTCCTCGTCACCGAGGCGATCCGCGGCGAGGGCGCGACGCTGCTCAACGGCCGCGGTGAGCGCTTCGTCGACGAGCTGCAGCCGCGCGACGAGGTCGCCGCCGCCGTCTGGCGGACGATGCGCGAGGAGGGCAGCGACCACGTCCTGCTCGACATGCGCCAGGTCGACCCGGACGCCTTCCCGAACGTCGTCGGCGCCCTCCGCGAGTCGGGGCTCGATCCGGCCACGACGCCGATCCCGGTCGCGCCCGCCTGCCACTACACGATGGGCGGCGTCGCCTGCGACCTCCATGGCGCGACCCGCGTGCCGGGCCTGTTCGCGATCGGGGAGACCGCCTGCACCGGCCTCCACGGGGCCAACCGGCTGGCCTCGAACTCGCTGGCCGAGTGCGTGGTCTACGGCGGCCGCGCGGCCCGCGCCGCGCTCGACGTCGACGAGCTGCCCGAGCGGCTGGATCCGGCCCCGACCGCGGCGACCGTCACCCGTCCAGAGCGCGCCACCCGCCACGCGCTCTGGAACCACGCCGGGATCGAGCGCACGCCCGAGGGCCTGACCGAGCTGCTCGGCGACCCGCACCCGCTGGCGCGGGCGATCGCGGCCGCCGCGCTGGCCCGCGAGGAGTCCCGCGGCGCCCACCACCGGACCGACTTCCCGCAGCTCGACCGGGCGCTCGACGGCATCCACACGGTGATCGCGGACGGCGAGGAACCGCGCCGCGAGCGCTGGGCCTGAAACGGCGCGATCCCCGTCCCCCAGCGGGATCGCGGCGATCGTCGCGGCTCCTTAACCGCAACCCAACACGGCGGGGGTTCGTACAGGGTGACCGAGATCCGCCGAGTCCCGCGGCGTCCGTCGCGGGGCCGATCGGCGAACCCAGATCCCGTTCCTGATCGCCATGTATCACCTCAGCCGACAGCTCTACCGCGACGTCACCCGCAACCTGCCGAACGGCGCCTCGCACGACAGCCAGCAGCGCGTGCTGCACGCCTGCGAGGCGACGATCGAGCGATTGGTGACCGATCCGCACTACTTCGCGCACCCCGCCAAGGCGCTCTTCCACGAGATCCGCTTCCTCTTCCCGATGGCCGCCCAGGGCCGCGTGTGGCGGACCGTCCAGCACTACATCGCGACCGTCGCCGGCGAGCTCGAGCGGCGTCCCGACCTCGGCCTCGAGCTGACCGGGACCAAGCCCTGCTGCCAGGCCACCACCCGCCGCGGCGCCGCCTGCCAGCGCGACCCGCTGCCGGGCTCCCGCTACTGCCCGTCGCACCAGCACCTGGCCGAGACCGAGGACACGCTCGACGAGCAGATCCCGGTCGGCGCCGTGCTCGCCGCCTAGCGGCCCGCCGGGCGCCCGCTCCGGCCACCCGGCCGGGGCCCGCGGACGAGCGCTACGCTCGCCGGCGATGGCCGCCCCCGCCCCCGTTCCCGGCGCCCTCCTCGGCGTCGACGTCGGCGGCACCTTCACCGACGCCGTGCTGGTCGACGGCGGCCGCGTCCACACCGCCAAGGCCCCGACCACGCCCGACGACCAGTCGCGCGGCGTGCTGGCGGCGATCGACGCCGTGCTGGCCGAGGCCGGGACGACCCCCGACGCGGTCGCCTCCTTCGCCCACGGGATGACCGTCGCCACCAACGCGCTGCTCGAGGGGCGGACCGCGCGGACCACCCTCTGCGCCACCGCCGGCTTCGCCGACCTGGTCGAGCTGGGCCGTCAGGACCGCCCTCACCTGTACGACCTGGGCCAGGCGCGACCGGCCCCGCTGACCCCGCCCGAGCGGCGGATCGAGGTCGCCGAGCGCTGCGGCCCGGACGGCGTCGAGCAGCCGCTGACCGACGCCGAGATCGCCCGCGTGGTCGAGGCCGTCGCCGCCACCGCGCCGGAAGCGGTCGCGGTGGTCCTGCTGCACGCCGACCGCCACCCCGAGCACGAGCGGCGGCTGGGCGCGGCGCTGACCGCGCGGCTGGGGCCCGACGTCCACGTCTCGCTCTCGCACGTCGCCGTCGGCACCTTCCGCGAGTACGAGCGGGCGGCCACCACCGAGGTCGACGCCGGCGTCTCGCCGCTGGTCGGCCGCTACCTGCGGCGGCTGACCGACCGCTGCGCCGACGCCGGCCTGCCCGCGCCCCAGGTGCTGGCCTCCTCGGGCGGGGTCCAGCCGCCCGCCGAGGCCGCCGGCCGCGGCGCCACCACGGTCCTCTCGGGGCCGGCCGGCGGGGCCGCGGCGGCGGCGATCGTGGCCCGCGCGACCGGCGAGCCGGACCTGCTCTGCTTCGACATGGGCGGGACCTCGTGCGACGTGCTGGTGGTCCGCGACGGCCGCGTCCAGGAGCAGGGCGGGGGCGAGATCGCCGGACGGCCGGTGGCGCTGCCGACGATCGACATCCACACCGTCGGCGCCGGCGGCGGCTCGATCGCCTGGGCCGACAGCGGCGGCGCGCTGCGGGTCGGCCCGCGCTCGGCCGGCGCCCGTCCCGGGCCCGCCGCCTACGGCCACGGCGGCGAGCAGCCGACGGTCACCGACGCCCACGTGGTGCTTGGCACGCTCGACCCCGCGCAGCCGCTCTCGGGCGGGGTGCGGCTGGACGTCGCCGCCGCCCGGGCCGCGGTCGGGCGGCTGGCGGCGCAGGTCGGGCTCGATCCGGAGCAGTGCGCGCGCGGCATCCTGCGGGTGGCCGACGCCGAGATGCTGCGGGCGCTGCGGGTGATGACCGTCGAGCGCGGCGTCGATCCGCGCGGCTTCGCGCTGCTGGCCTACGGCGGCGCCGGCGGGCTCCACGGCGCCAGCCTGGCCGCGCGGCTGGGGATCGGCCACGTGATCGTCCCCCACGCCGGCGGCGTGCTCTCGGCGCTCGGGCTGGCGGCGGCCGAGCGCCGCAGCGACCGTGCCCGCACCGTGCTGCTGCGGGGCGCGCAGATCACCGCCGCGGCGCTGCGGCCGACGACCACCGGCGACGAGGACGACGGCGCGACCCGCTGCGCCTACGACCTGCGCTACGCCGGCCAGGCGTTCGAGCTGACGATCCGCGACTGCCCGCCCGACCCCGCGGCGCTGCGGCGGGCGTTCGACGCCGCCCACGAGGCCCGCTACGGCTTCGCCGACCCGGACGCCGAGCTGGAGCTGGTGACCGTCCGCGAGGCGACCACCGCGCCGGCGCCGACGGTCGCGCTCGGCGGCGACGCGCCCGCCGACGCGGCGCTGGCCGTCGGACCGACCGTGCTGCGGCTGCCGGGAGCGACGGTGGTGGTGCCGGCCGGCTGGCGCGCCGCCCGCGACGACGACGGGACGCTGCACCTGCGGGCCGACGACCCGGCGCCCGCGCCCGCCCCGTGGGAGGTCGACGCCGCCCCCGCCGCCGAGGACCTGGACGCGATCGACCTGCAGGTGCTGGTCGGCGGGCTGCGGGCGGCCTGCGACGAGATGGGCGCGGTGCTCGTCCGCAGCGCCCACTCGGCCAATATCACCGAGCGCCGCGACTGCTCGACCGCGCTCTTCGACGCCGACGGCCGGATGATCGCCCAGGCCGAGCACATCCCGGTCCACCTGGGGGCGATGCCGGCCTCGGTGGCCGCGGTCCGCAAGGCCGGCGGGCGCGACCTCGCCCCCGGCGTCTCGTGGATCCTCAACGACCCCTTCGCCGGCGGCTCGCACCTGCCCGACATCACCGTCGTGACCCCGGTCTTCGTCGCCGAGCAGCTGGTCGGCTTCGCCGCCGCCCGCGCCCACCACGCCGACGTCGGCGGCCGCACGCCGGGGTCGATGCCCGCCGACTCGACCACGCTCGACGAGGAGGGCGTGCTGATCGAGCCGCAGCCGCTGACCGCGGCGCTGATCGACGAGCTGGCCGCCCGGATGCGCCACCCCGCCCAGCGGCGGGCCGACCTCCGCGCCCAGCTCGCCGCCTGCGAGGCCGGCGCCCGGCGGCTGGCCGCGCTCGCCGCCGAGCGGACGCCGGAGCGGCTGGCCGCCCAGGTCGGCGCGGTGCTCGACTACGGCGAGCGGCGGATGGCCGCCGCGATCGCGAGCCTGCCGGCCGGCGTCCACCGGCGCGAGGACGTGCTCGAGGGCCGCGAGGGCCCGATCGCGCTGGCCGCCACCGTGACCGTCGCCGACGGCACCGTGACCGTCGCCGACGGCACCGTGACCGTCGACCTGCGGGACGCGCCCGACCAGGGCCACCACAACCTCAACTGCCCGCGGGCGGTGGCCGAGTCGGCCTGCCTGTTCGCGGTCCGGGCGGCGGTCGGCGACCGCGAGCTGCCGACCGACGACGGCGCCCGCCGGCGGGTCGTCGTCCGCACCCGGCCGGGTTCGCTGCTCGACGCCCGCCCGTGGCCGGACGGGTCGCGGCCGGCGGTCGTCGCCGGCAACGTCGAGAGCTCGTCGCGGGTCGCTGACCTGGTGCTCGGCGCGCTCGGGCGGGCGCTCGGCCAGGGGACGATGAACAACGTCACGCTCGGCGACGACGAGCGCACGATGTACGAGACGATCGGCGGCGGCCAGGGCGCGCTGGCGACCGCCGACGGACCGAGCGCGGTCCACGTGGCGATGTCGAACACCCGCAACACCCCGGTCGAGGCGCTGGAGACGAGCTTCCCGGTGCGGGTGGTCCGCTACGCGGTCCGGCGCGGCTCCGGCGGCGACGGCGCCCACCGCGGCGGCGACGGGGTGATCCGCGAGCTGCGGGCGACCGCCGACCTCGACTTCCAGCTGCTGACCGAGCGGCGGACGGTCGCGCCGCGCGGAGCCGACGGCGGCGAGGACGGCGCGCGGGGGCGCAACCTGCTCGACGGCGCGCCGCTGCCGGCGAAGGCCGGCGGGCGGCTGCGGGCGGGCCAGACGCTGCGGATCGAGACCCCCGGCGGCGGTGGTCACGGGCGTCCGCGGACCGCGGACGGGGACCCGCCCATCCGGGCATCCTGACCGAATCCGACCCCCCGCGAGCGTGCGCTACGGCACGGAACGCTCGGAAGCCCTTGGATTTTCCAGCGCTCTCTGCAACTATGAATTCTCCGTCCTGTTGCGATCTCCGCTCGTTTGCGGCTGCGCGCAGGATCGTTTCATCGCCAACAGCCCCGGTTCCCTGTCATGCCGATTGCCTTCAAGGAATGGGCGGTCACGGTCCGTGCCCTTGCCGAGGGTGAGCAGCTGCTCACGCTCCGGAAGGGCGGTATCCGCGAAGAGCACAAGCACTTCCGGCTGGATCACGATCGCTTCTTCCTTTACCCCACGTTCGACCACCAGCGCAACGACGTCATCCGTGACTCGCACCAGCCCGAGCTGCGCCGCGCGCTCGAGGAGGGCGTGTGGCCGGACGGCGATCCGCCCCCGTCGGCGCTGACGCAGGACGGCGGCATCCCGCAGCCGGAGCGCGTCCGGATCCGGGCCTGGGCCGAGGCCGTCGCGCACTACACGGTGACCGACGCCCGGATCGTCGAGGCGCTCTCGCCGTACTACGTGTGGACGCCCGACTACGCGGAGAAGCGGCTGCGCTGGAAGCACCGCCACCCGCTGCACGTCGTGCTGCTGCGCGCCTACCGGATCCCGCGTCCGGTGACCGTGCGCGTCCGGGACGACTTCGGCGGATGCCGCTCGTGGCTGGAGATCCAGCGCGACCTGCCGTTCGAGGGCACCCCGGTGCTCTCCGACGACGAGTTCACCCGGGCGACGGCGCAGATCGAGTCGATCCTCGAGGCCGCGGCCGACCGCGTCCCCGTCCTGGCGTGAGCCACTCCTCCGGCGGCGCGAGCGATCGCGCCGCCACTGCGGTCCTTCCCGACGCCGAGCGCCTGCTCTGCGTCGGGATCGGCGGTGGCGGCGACGTGGTCGGTGCCCTCGCCGCGGCCCAGCTGCTGGGCCGCGAGGCGGTCCTCGGCGGCCTCACCTGGGAGCGCCTGCCGGTCGATCCCGTCCCCGGCCCGCGCCGGATCGACGAGCTGGTCGACGCCGCGCCCCTCTCCCCCACCGCCGCGCTCGCGACCGGCGAGACCCGCACCGCCACCGGCGTCCGCTTCGCCGAGTCGCGGATCGCCGAGCACCTCGGCGCGACGACCGTCCTGATCGACCCGACGCCGGGACCGGCCGCGGTCGCCGACGGGCTGGACACGGCCGCCGAGCGGCTCGGCTGCGACGGGATCGTGCTGGTCGACGTCGGCGGCGACGTGCTCGCCCACGGCCACGAGGAGACCCTCGGCAGCCCGCTGGCCGACGCGGTCCTGCTGGCCGCCGGCGCGCTGCTCGCCCGCCGCGGGCTGGCGGTGGCGGCGGCCGTGGTCGGCGCCGGCTGCGACGGCGAGCTGACCCCCGACGAGGTCGCCGCCCGGATCGCCGAGGCGGCCGAGCACGGCGGCCTGCTGGCCGACGAGCCGCTCTCCCCCGCCGGGCTCGACCAGCTGGAGGCGGCGGTGGTCGCGGTTCCGACCGAGGCCAGCGCCCTGGCCGTCCGCTGCGCCCGCGGCGAGCGCGGGCCGGTCCCGATCCGCGGCGGCCGCCGCACCGTCCACTGCACCGAGCTGGGCGGGCGCGCGATCTTCCTCGACGTCGAGGCCTGCCTGGCCGGGCCCGCGCGGCTGGCCGTGCTGGTGCTCGACGCGGCCGACCTCGACGACGCCGACCGGCGGCTGGCCGAGCGCGGCATCCTCTCGGAGCTCGCCTGGGAGCGCCGCCAGGTGGCGGCCGCCGACTAGGCCGTCGCGCCAGCCTCGTCCGATCCGCTTGCCCCGACGCCGCCGCTGCGGATAGGTTCGGGGTGGTTTCACTGCCGTTACCAACGCCCGCGGGACCGGGCGGACGGCGGTCGGTCGCGGACGCGACGGGGAGAGGGAGGACGGCATGACGCCAGCGGGCGAGGGACGACCACGGGAGACGACCCGGCGCGGGCCCCTGCGCCGGCGCTGGCTGGCGGGCGCGGTGGCCGCCGCGCTGCCGCTGCTGACCGCCGCCGCGGCCCAGGCCGGGGCGCCCGAGCCGCTGCCCTACGGCGGCGGCGACGCGGGCGCCGGCGAGACCTACGACATCCTGCCGCCGGGCACCAACGGCACCACGCCGCTGGTGCCGCTGCTGGGGATGCAGCTGGCGGGCGTCGGCCGGCCGGCCCACAACGGCGACCAGTTCCGCCCCTACCAGGACCTGATCCGGGCCGTGCCCGGGATCCGCCGCGACCAGTTCGAGCAGTACTTCGCCGACTCCACCTTCGGCGTCCGCCCGGCCGACGTCGAGCGCCAGTACAGCCCGCGGGGCGACGTCACGATCGTGCGCGACAAGCGATTCGCGATCCCGCGCGTCTACGGCGCGGACCGCGACGGGGTGATGTTCGGCGCCGGCTGGGTCGGCGCCGAGGACCGGCTGTTCATGATGGACGTGCTGCGCCACGTCGGCCGCGGCCAGCTCAGCTCGTTCGTCGGCGGGGCGCCCGGCAACCGCAGCTTCGAGGTCGACCAGTGGGCCAACGCGCCCTACACCGAGGCCGACCTCCAGCGCCAGGTCGACCAGTTCGACGACCTCTACGGCGCCGAGGGCGCGCGGATCCAGCGCGATCTCCAGCAGTACATCGCCGGGATCAACGCCTACATCGGGGCCGCGAAGGGCGGCCAGCAGCCGATGCCGGGCGAGTACGCCGCGATCGGCCGCTACGAGGGCCCGGAGCCGTTCCGCGAGGCCGACGTGGTGGCGATCGCGTCGATGATCGGCGGGATCTTCGGCAAGGGCGGCGGCAACGAGATCGGCGCGGTACGGCTGCTGCAGTCGTTCCAGCAGCGGTTCGGCGAGCGCGACGGCCGGCGGCTGTGGGAGCAGTTCGCCGCCTACGACGACCCCGACGCCCCGACCACCGTCAAGCCCGGCCCGGACGCGGTCCGCCGCTACCAGTGCGCCGCCCGGCTGGAGGCGGTCGCCGCGGGCACGCTCTCCCCCGCGCGGGCCCGGCGGGCGGCCAAGCGGGCCGCCGCGCGCGGCCGCTCGGCGTGCACCGCCGCCCACGACGACACCCCCTCGGCGACCTGGTTCCCCTACCAGCGGCCGGTCCGGACCGGCGCCGGCGACCGCGCGGTGCTGCCCGACGTCGGTTCGCTGCGGACCCAGTCGATCGTCACCGACGGTCCCGACCGGCCGGCCCAGGAGCGGGCCGTGGCCAGCCGCGGCGCCGGCCTCCGCGACGCCGGTCAGCCCTCGCGCGGGTTCGCGCGCGACGGCCGCACCCGGCCCGGGCTGATGCCGCCGCCGGCACCGGCGATGTCGAACGCGCTACTCGTCTCCGGCCGCCAGACCGACGACGGCCGGCCGCTGGCGGTCTTCGGGCCCCAGGTCAGCTACTTCGCGCCCCAGATCCTGATGCAGAGCGAGCTGCAGGGCGGCGGCATCTCCGCCCGCGGCGCCTCGTTCCCCGGGATCAACATGTACGTCGAGCTGGGCCGCGGCACGGACTACTCGTGGTCGGCGACCTCGGCCGGGCAGGACATCATCGACACCTTCGCGCTGCCGCTCTGCGAGCCCGGCGGCGGACGGCCGACGCTGCGGTCGATGGCGTACCGCTACCGCGGCCATTGCCGGCCGATCGAGGTCCTGCGGCGGACGAACAGCTGGACCCCGTCGCTGGGCGACAGCACCCCCGCCGGCAGCCAGACGATGGAGGCCCAGCGGACCGCGCTCGGGATCGTCCGCGCCCGCGGCACCGTCCGCGGCGAGCCGTACGCCTTCACCGTCCTGCGCTCGACCTACATGCACGAGGTCGACTCGGCGGTCGGCTTCGCGCGCTTCAACCAGCCGGCGCTGATCCCCGACGTCCACGCGTTCATCGACGCGGCCAGCAAGATCGGCTACACGTTCAACTGGTTCTACGCCGACGACCGCAACATCGGCTACTTCAACTCCGGCTGGAACCCGCAGCGGCGGGCGGGGACGACCGGGCAGCTGCCGCTGGCCGCCGACGACGCCTGGGTCGGCTACGACCCCGAAGCGCGGCTGTCGGCCCGCGAGCCGCAGTCGCGCCACCCGCAGGTGATCGACCAGGACTACATCACCTCGTGGAACAACCGCCAGGCGCAGGGCTTCGCCGGCGGCGACAACAACCTCTTCTCGAGCGTCTTCCGCTCGCAGCTGCTCGACCGCCAGCTCGACCTGCGGCTGGCCAGCGGCGACGACCGGATCAGCCTGCCGGAGGCGGTCGACGCGATGGGCGTGGCCGCGACCACCGACCTCCGCGGCCAGGAGGACCTGCCGCTGGCGCTCGACCTGCTGGGCGACGTCTCGGGCGAGGACGCGACGGTGCGCGGGGCGGTCGCCGCGCTGCGGGCCTGGCAGCGGGACGGCTGGCACCGGATCGACCGCGACGGCGACGGCCGCTACGAGCACGGCGACGCGATCCGGATCATGGACGCGTGGTGGCCGCGGTGGGTGGCGGCGCAGTTCGGGCCGACCCTCGGCAGGCCGCTGCTGGCCGACCTGCGGGCCTTCCACGAGATCGACAACGAGCCCAACAACCACGGCGACCACCAGGGGTCGGCGTACCAGAACGGCTGGTACGGCTACGTCTCGAAGGACCTGCGGCAGCTGCTGGGACGGCCGGTCCGCGAGCGCTACCGGCGGACCTTCTGCGGCGGCGGCGACCGGGCGGCCTGCCGGCGGGCGCTGCTCGACGCGCTGCGGGCGGCGGCCCGCACGCCGGCGGCCGAGGTCTACCCCCGCGACGACGTCTGCGCCAAGAAGGAGAACGCCGCGCTCGACCCGCAGTGGTGCTTCGACGCGATCCTCTTCCGCCCGCTCGGTGGCGCGACCCAGCCGCTGATGGACTGGCAGAACCGGCCAACCTACCAGCAGGTGGTGGCGTTCCGCGACCACCGCACCCGCGGCGGCGGCTGAGGGCGGCGGGCGAGAGGCTCAGGCGGCGACGGTGACCGGGACCTCGGTCACCTTCGCGCCGTCGATCAGCCAGCTGCGGACCTCGGGCTGCTCGCCCGTGGTGCCGACGATCAGCCACTCGACGCCCGGCCAGAGGGCCGCGAAGTTGATGTCGGTCTGCGACGGCTCGGGGGCCGAGACGGTGTGCGAGTGGTAGATGACGCCGAGCTCGGCGCCCTGGTCCTCGAGCTCGTCGATCAGCCGCAGCAGCGCCAGGCCGTCGATCTCGAAGCCGAACTTCTTCGGCCCCTGGAGGACGTTCTCCAGCTCGTGGACGGCGATCGCCTCGCCGTCGCGGACGGCGAGCACGCCGCAGCACTCGTCGGGGGCGTCGCGCAGGGCGTGCTCGACGACCTGGTCGAGCAGGGCCGGGGCGATCCGCATCCGGCGGGCGCTACGCGTCGTTGTCGCGGTCGCTGCTGGCGGCGACGGCGGCGGGCCGGCGCTGCGGCGGCGCCGAGGTGGCGGCGTCGGCCGAGCGGCGCGGGGCGTCGTCGTCGAACGGATCGGCGGCGGAGATGCTCTCCTTGAACTCGCGCATGCCCTTGCCGAGCGACTTGCCCACCTCGGGCAGCCGCTTGGGGCCGAGCACGAGCAGCGCCACCACGAGGATGATCAGCAGTTCGGGGAATCCGATCGGTCCCATCACGTCACCACCAGACGGTCGAGTCGAGGTTCTCGATCTCCTCGATCGGCTTCGTGTAGATGCCGGAGGAGAGGTACTTCCAGCCGTCGTCGCAGACGATGAAGACGACGTTGCCCTCGTCCATCTCGTTGGCGATCCGGACGGCGACGCGCGCGATCGCGCCGGAGGAGACGCCCGCGAACAGGCCCTCCTCGTCGAGCAGCTTGCGGGTCCAGACGATCGCGTCCTCGTTGGTGACGAAGATCTTCCGGTCGAGCAGCGAGAGGTCGATGATCGGCGGGATGAAGCCGTCGTCGAGCGAGCGCAGGCCCTGGACCGGCTCGCCCTGCATCGGCTCCGCGGCGACGATCTTGACCCGGTCGCCGAGCTCCTCCTTGAAGCGGCGACCGTTGCCCATCAGGGTGCCGCCGGTGCCGAGGCCGGCGACGAAGGCGTCGATCTGGCCGTCGAGCTCCTCGAGGATCTCGAGCGCGGTCCCGTTGTAGTGGGCGTTCGGGTTGGCCGGGTTGCCGTACTGGTACGGCATCACGTACTGGGTGTCCTCGCGGGCCATCTTCTCGGCCAGCGCGACGGCGCCGTTGGAGCCCTGGTCGCCGGGCGAGTAGACGATCTCGGCGCCGTACATCCGCAGCAGGTCGCTGCGCTCGCGGGTGACGTTGTCCGGCATCACGACCTTCAGCCGGTAGCCCTTGCGCTTGGCGATCATCGCCAGCGCGATCCCGGTGTTGCCGGAGGTCGGCTCGAGGATGATCGAGTCGGGGCCGATCGTGCCGCGGGCCTCGGCGTCCTCGATCAGCGCCTTCGCGACCCGGTCCTTGACCGAGCCGGTCGGGTTCGCGGACTCGAGCTTGGCCCAGATCCGGACGCCGGTCTTGGGCGACAGCCGCTTCAGCTCGATCAGCGGCGTGTTGCCGATCGACTGCACGATGTCGCCGTAGCGGCCGGCGCAGGGTCGGTTCTCCAGGGGCGGAAGAGCCATGCTTCAGGAAGTGTAGCCATGGGCGAGCGGCGCACGACAGGGGTGCCCCCGTGTTGGCGCGCCGGCGTCGGCCTGTCCCCTCCCGCGGTTGCCGTTCGTCTCCCCGGTGAACGAGACTCCACCCGAGGAGGAGCACCATGAAGTACGCCGTCTTGATCTACGCCGACCAGGCCGTCGCCAACGACCGCCCCGACGAGGAGCGGGCCGCCAACACCGCCAAGTACATGGCGCTGATGCAGGCCCCCGAGACCCTGGCTGGGGAGCAGCTGCAGCCGGTCGACACCGCCACCACGGTGCGCGCGCCGGACGGCGTCCCGCTCCACACCGACGGGCCGTTCGCGACCACCAAGGAGCACATGGCCGGCTTCTACCTGATCGACGTCGAGGACCTGGACGCCGCGCTCGCCTTCGCCGCCAAGGTGCCGGCGACCTGGCTCGGGGGCGCGGTCGAGGTCCGCCCGCTGGTGGAGCTGCCGCGCTGATCGAGCAGGTCTTCCGCGACGAGTGGGGCCGCGTGGTCGCGACCCTGGTCGGCGTCCTCGGCGACATCGAGCTGGCCGAGGACGCCGCCCAGGAGGCGTTCGCGATCGCGGCCGAGCGGTGGCCGCACGACGGCGTGCCGGACGCGCCGCGCGCCTGGCTGGTGACGACCGCCCGCAACCGCGCGATCGACCGGCTGCGGCGGGCCCGGACCCTGCGCGAGAAGACCGAGCGGCTGGCCCGCGAGCTGCCGCTGGCCGCGCCGCCCGACGAGCCCGCGATGGACGACGACGCCGCGATCCCCGACGAGCGGCTGGAGCTGCTCTTCACCTGCTGCCACCCGGCGCTGGCGATCGAGGCCCAGGTGGCGCTGACGCTGCGGACGCTGACGGGGTTGACGACCGAGCAGATCGCGCGGGCGTTCCTGGTCAGCCCGGAGACGATGAAGCGGCGGCTGACCCGGGCGAAGGGCAAGATCCGCGACGCCGGGATCCCGTTCCGGGTGCCGAGCGAGGACCAGCTGGGCGCCCGGCTGGCGGCGGTCCTGGCCGTCGTCTACCTGGTGTTCAACGAGGGCTACGGCGGTCGCGAGCCGCTGGCCGCGGAGGCGGTCCGGCTGGGCGAGACGCTGGTCGCCCTGCTGCCGGACGAGCCCGAGCCGGCCGGCCTGCTGGCCCTGATGCTGCTCCACCACGCGCGGCGGCGGGCCCGCTTCGCCGACGGCGACCTGGTGCTGCTGGCCGACCAGGACCGCGACGCCTGGGATCAGGCGGCGCTCGACCGCGGACGGGCGCTGCTGGACGACGCGGTCGCCCGCGGCGGCCGCGGCGGCTACGTGCTGCAGGCGGCGATCGCGGCCCTCGAGCTGGAGGACCCGCCCGACTGGCCCCAGATCGCCGGCCTCTACGGCGAGCTGGAGCGGCGAACCGGATCGACGGTGGTGCGCCTGAACCGCGCCGTCGCCGTCGCCGAGAGCGAGGGCCCCGCCGCCGGCCTGGCCCTGACCGACGAGCTGCGGGAACCGCTCGACGGCTATCCCTACCTGCACGCCACCCGCGGCGAGCTGCTGCGGCGCCTGAACCGCGAGCCCGAGGCCCAGGAGGCGTTCGCCCGCGCCCTCGCCCTGGCCGCCCACGAGCCCGACCGCCGCTTCCTGCGCCGGCGGTTGGGCGAGGGGTGAGGGCGGGGTTTGGGGTCGGGCGTTTGGGGCGGGGCGATCTGATGTGACGTTCCGACGCTGGGCGACCGGAACGTCGCAGGCGGGGCGCGGCGGGCGGGCGGGCCGTGGTCGGGGCGGTGGCGGGCCGTCTGATGTGACGTTTCGGACGCCGGGCGATCGGAACGTCGCAGGCAGGGCGGGCGGCTGCGGGGAGCGCACGGCGCAGGGCAGGACGGCGCCGTGCGCCGTCGCGGGTCGTCGCCGGACGGCGGGCGGCCCGATGTGACGTTCCGGACGGTGGGTGACCGGAAGGTCGCAGGCGGGGCGCGGCGGCTGCGGGGCGTGGGCGGCGCACGGCGCCGGGGTGGGGCGGTAGGCCGTCGCGGCTCGTCGCCGGACGGCCGGCGGCCCGATGTGACGTTCCGGACGGCGGGTGACCGGAAGGTCGCAGGCGGGGCGGCCGCTGCGCGGCGCGGGCGGCGAACGGCGCCGGGCCGGGCGCGGCGCCGGGCGGGGCGCGGGTCGCCCCCTGGCGGTCGGACGATCGGATGTAACGTTCCGGACGGCGGGTGGCCGGAACGTCGCAGGCGGGGCGCGGCGGCTGGGCGCCGCGGGCGGCGCGGCGCGGGCCGGCCGGCCGCCGGCCACACGGCCCCGCGGTCAAATGCTGGTGCTGAGCACGACCGGGAAGACCGCGTCGGCGCCGCGTCGGCGCAGCTGGCCGCCGACCATCGCCAGCGTCCAGCCGCTCTGGCGGAGGTCGTCGACCAGCAGGCAGCGGCCGCTCGGCACGTCGCCGGCGATCGCGAAGGCGCCGCGCACGTTGGCCGCCTGCTGGGCGGCGCCGCGCTGCTCGGCCTGCGGCGGACGCGGCTCGCGGCGGACGACGACCGGGTGCCAGGGCAGCTCGAGCGCCGCGGCCAGCCGGGCACCGAGGTCGAGCACCGGGTCGATCGCCTCGACCCCGCCGACCGCCTGCTTCGGCACCGCCGTCACCCACGCGACCGGCACCCGCCAACCGCGAACGGTGTCGGCCAGCGCCGCGACCACGTCGTCGTCCAGCCGCCCGGCCTGCAGCTGCCGCCGGACCTCGGCGTCCCAGCCGGCGTCGCCACGGCGGGCCAGCGCGCGACCGGGCTCGACCTGGGCGTCCGCGGGGATCTTCCGCAGCGCGCCGGTCTCGGCGTTCGGCGCCATCCGCTTGGTGTCGAACTCGACCGGCCGCGAGCGCAGGTGCAGCTGGGCGGCGCGGACCAGCTCGACGTGGTCGGGGCCGCCGACCTCGGCGTGGCGGGGCGCGGTGCAGACGGCGCAGCGCCCGCAGTCGGCCGGATCGGGGTCGTCGAGCTGCTCCTGGAGGGTCCGCATCAGGCAGCGGCCATCGGTCCCGAAGGCGGCCATCGCCCGCTGCTCGGCCCGCCGCATCTCGGTCACCCGGGCGTAGCGCTCGCCGTCGTAGACCCAGGCGCTGTCGGGCACGTCGTACCAGCGGCCGCCGCTGCGGCGGACGGCGCCCTCGACGTCGAGCACCTTCAGCATCGCCTCCAGCCGGTTGAGGCCGAGGTTGACGTGGGCCTGGATCTCACGCCCGCTCATCCCCGCCTCGCCGGCGCTGGCGAGCACCCCGCGGACCTCGGCCACCCGTTCGGCCGAGGCGAAGGCCTGGGTGATGAAGAAGTCCTGGATCCGCTGGTCCTCGCGGCCCCGCAGCAGCACCACCTCGGCGTGGTCGACCCCGCGGCCGGCGCGGCCGACCTGCTGGTAGTAGGCGACGACCGAGCCGGGCGCCTGGTAGTGGACGATGAAGCCGAGGTCGGGCTTGTCGTAGCCCATCCCCAGCGCGCTGGTGGCCACCACCGCCTTGACCTCGTCGCGCTGGAGCCGGTCCTCGACGACGATCCGCTGCTCGCTCTGCTGCTGGCCGGTGTAGGCGACGGCGGCGATCCCGTGCTCGGCCAGGAACGCCGCCACCTGCTCGGCGTCGGCGACGGTCAGCGCGTAGACGATCCCCGACCCGGGCAGCCGGGCACCCTCGGGCCGCTCCCGCAGCTGCTCGACCAGCCAGGCCAGCCGCTCGGCCGGGTGCGGCAGGTCGACCGTCTCCAACCGCAGGCTGGTGCGGGCCAGCGATCCGCGGTAGGTGCGCAGGGCCGGCCCGTCGGCGCGGCCGGCGGCCAGCTGCTCGACCACGTCGGCGACGACCCGGTCGTTGGCGGTCGCGGTGGTGCCGAGCACGGCGGCGCCGGCGGGCAGGCCGGCGAGCACGTCGCCGATCCGCCGGTAGTCGGGCCGGAAGTCGTGGCCCCAGTCGGAGACGCAGTGCGCCTCGTCGATCACCAGCAGGCCGGTGCGGGCGGCGACCTGCGGCAGCATCCGCTCGCGGAAGCGGTCGGCGTTCAGCCGCTCGGGCCCGATCAGCAGCAGGTCGACCTCGTCGGCCTCGAGCAGCCGCTCGATCGTCGACCACTCGCCCTGGTTGGTCGAGTTGATGGTGTGGGCTCGCAGGCCCATCGCGGCGGCCGCGGCGAGCTGGTTGCGCATCAGCGCCAGCAGCGGCGAGACGATCAGCGTCGGTCCGGCCCCGCGGGCCCGCAGCAGCGCGGTGGCGACGAAGTAGACGGCGCTCTTGCCCCAGCCGGTGCGCTGGACGCAGAGCACCCGGCCGCGGTCCTCGACGAGGTCGCGGATCGCGTCGAACTGGTGCTCGCGGAAGGTCGCCTCGGGGGCGCCGGTGAGGGCCCGCAGGCAGGCGAGCGCCTCGTCGTGGAGGGGGCTGTCGGGGCTCGCGGTCATCGTCGTCCATGCTGCCGAACGACCCGCGGAGCGTGGGTGACGGACCGTACCGATTCGGCCGCGAACCTGTGCCAATTTCGCGCGGACGGCCGCGCCGCCCGCCTCACCCGGCCGACGACGGGGCCGCGCTGCCGCGGCGACCGGCCAGGTGGGCGGCCTCCTGCTCCCCCAGCGGCGTCGCCGGCGGCGCGCCGTGCAGGTACTCGGCGGCGATCGCGCCCCAGTCGGCGCCGGCGCGGAGCTGGCCGAGCACGATCGCGACGACGGCGTGCATCCGCCGCACCAGCACGGCGTGCGGGGGAACGGTGAAGCGGCGCATCTGGTCGCGGACGGCCTGGCGCTCCTCCCCCGTGCCGCCGCGGCGGGCGGCGCGCGCGTCCTCGGGACCGAAGCGGCGCGCGCCCGGCTCGGCGTACCAGCGGGTGGCGGCGCGCAGCATCGCCAGCAGCAGCTCAGGGTCGTCCTGCTCGGCGCCGGCGCGGCGCAGGTAGCCGGTGGCGATCAGGGCCTCGTGGAGGCCGGCGGCGTCGCGACCGCCGACGGCGCGGGCGATCGCCCGCTCGCCGTCGAGGTCGGCCGCCTCGACCGACCGCAGGAGGCCGAAGTCGAGGAAGCAGACGCGGCCGTCGGGACGCAGCAGGTAGTTGCCGGGATGGGGGTCGCCGAGCGCGATCCGGTCGCGGTAGAGGAGGCCGAAGAAGAACCGCAGGACGATCTCGCCGTAGCGGTCGCGGGTAGCCTCGTCGGCGCGGCGGACCTGCTCGAAGCGGGCGCCCTCGACGTACTCGGAGACGAGCACCCGGCGGCTGGAGAGGTCGCTGTGGACGTGCGGGACGTGAAGGAACGGATGCCCGCCCACCCCGCCCGCCCCGCGGACCAGCCGCTCGATCCGCCGCTGGTTCTGGGCCTCGAGCTCGTAGTCCAGCTCCTCGCCGATCCGCTCGCGCAGCTCGCCGAGGAGGGCGCCGACGTCGAGGCCGGGCGCCAGCCGCCGCAGCAGCGGGGTCAGCATGGTGGCGTTGCGGAGGTCGGTCTCGACCGCCTCGGCGACGCCGGGATACTGGACCTTCACGACGACGTCGTCGCCGTCGCGGGTGCGGGCGCGGTGGACTTGGCCGATCGAGGCGGCGGCGAACGCCTCGCGGTCGAACTCGGCGAACGAGCGCGAGAGCGGGCCGCCGAGCTCGTCGGCGATCATCCGCTCCAGCTTCGGGAACGGGACCGGCGGGACGTCGTCGCGGAGGGCGGCGAGCTTGCGCTGCAGCTCGTCCTGCTGGTCCTCGGGCAGGCCGTCCAGCTCGACCATCGAGAGGATCTGGCCGACCTTCATCGCGGCGCCGCGCATCTGGCCGAGCTGGCGGACCAGCTCGTCGGCGAGCGCCATCGTGCGCTCGCCGCTGGCCTGGGCGGCGCGCTCGGGCGAGCGGACGCGGTTGGCGGCGCGGGTGCCGGCCCAACGCAGGCCCTGGCCGGCGACGAGCCCACCGAAGCGCGCGGTGCGGGCGATCCGCCCGGTCGGCAGCTCGCCGGCCTCGCGCGCGGCGGGCGGGTCCTCGGACGGCGTCCCGTCGCTGGGGGTCGAGGCCATCGACCCAGGCTAGCGGGGCGCCGTCGGTGGTCCGCTGGCTAGCGGATCACGCCCGCGCCGCCGGCCATGGCCGGCAGGATGACCAGCGTGTCGGCCTCGCCGACGCCGGTGTCGAGGCCCTCGAGCACCCGCACGTCCTCGTCGTTGAGGTAGACGTTGACGAACCGGTTGAGGTCGCCGTCGGCACCGAACAGCTGCGCCTGCAGCTCGCCGTGAGCGCCGACGAGGCTGTCGAGCACCTCGCGAACCGTGCTGCCGTCAGCAGTGACGGTGCGCTCGCCGCCGACGGCGGGGCGCAGGACCGGGGGAATGCGGATCGTGGCCATGGAGTCGTGAATCGTAGTGGGAGGAATGGTGTCGCCGAGCCTCAGCCTGCCGCGGAGCCGCTGGGATGAGGCGAAGGGATCGTGGCCGCTCGCAAGGACGCAGGACCCGCCGGAGGCCGCCAGGCCTTCAAGAGGTCCGAGGACGCAGCGAGCGGCCGCGAGACCGAGCCTCAACCAGCGGCAGCGCAGAAGGCTTCGTAATCCGGGAAGACCCCCATCTCCTCGTCGGAGATCGTGGAGGGGTCCCGCGAGCAGACGGGGCACTCGGGGTCGCGGCGGACCTTGACCTCGCGCATCTCGGCGGCGAGCGCGTCGTACATCAGCAGCCGACCGCGGAGCGAGTCGCCCTGGCCGATGATCAGCTTGATGACCTCGGTCGCCTGCAGCAGCCCGGCGGTGCCCGGCAGCACGCCGAGGACGCCGTTGGCGCCGCACGACGGGGCCAGCTCGGCCGGCGGCGGGGTCGGGAAGAGGCAGCGGTAGCAGGGCCCGGGATCATGGTCCCCGCCCGCCCTCGTGTCGAAGACCGAGAGCTGGGCCTCGAAGCCGAGGATCGCGGCGCTGACGACCGGCTTGCCGAGGCGGACGGCGGCGTCGTTGATCAGGTAGCGGGTCGGGAAGTTGTCGGTCCCGTCGACGATCACGTCGTAGTCGCGGAAGAGCTCCAGGACGGTGCCGGCCTCGAGCCGCTGCTGGTGCTGGACGACCTTGACCTCGGGGTTGAGGTCGTTGATCCGCTGGGCGGCCGACTCGACCTTGGGGACGCCGATCGTCGACGTGCCGTGGACGACCTGGCGCTGGAGGTTGGAGAGGTCGACGACGTCGTCGTCGACGATCCCGATCGTGCCGACGCCGGCCGCGGCCAGGTAGAGGGCGTTCGGCGAGCCGAGCGCGCCGGCGCCGATCAGCAGCACCTTGGCGTCGATCAGCTTGATCTGGCCGTCGAGTCCGACCTCGTCGATCAGGATGTGGCGGCTGTAGCGCTCGCGCTGCTCGGGGGTCAGCGTGCGCGGCACGTCGACCTCGTAGCCGCGGTCCTTCCAGAGCGTGTAGCCGCCGGTCATCGACTCGACGCGGTCGTAGCCGAGGTCCTCCTTCAGCGTCCGGGCGGCGAGCGCCGAGCGGTTGCCGGAGGCGCAGTAGAGGACCACGCGCTTGGCGCGATCGCCGACCGCGCCGTCGATCCGCGACTCGAGGAAGCCGCGCGGGACGTGGACCGCGCCGGGCAGCTTGCCGGCGGCGACCTCGTCGCTCTCGCGGACGTCGATGATCGCGACGTCCGGGTCCCAGAGGACCTCGTGCACCTGGGTCGGATCGACCTCGTCGATCTGGCCCTTGACCTGGCGGACGAACTCCGCGCCGGAGGGGGTCATGCGATCTCCTGAACGTCCATCGGAAAAACCACTTTACAAAGTGTAGCGCCCTGCCGTCGCGGCCTCCGCCGGCCGACCGGACCCACACGCGGAGGGTACGCCGAGACCGCGCGGAGCGCAGCCGCGAGCGTCGATCTCTACCCTCGATCGGGTCGTGAATCCGCGTGTCCTGCTCTCGCTGATGGTGACCCTGGTCGTGACGCTCGCCGTCGCGGCGGTGCTGGCGCTGGCCCGTCCCGACGCCGACGAGGGGATCGCCGCCGGGATCGTCAGCGCGACCACGCCCTACGCCGGCGCGACCACCCCGCCGGCCCCGGCGCCGCCCTTCCGGCTACCCGACCAGCGCGGGCGCGAGACGACGATCGCCCAGTTCCGCGGCCAGCCGCTGCTGGTCACCTTCCTCTACAGCCACTGCGAGGACACCTGCCCGATCCTGGCCCGCCAGATCGCCGGCGCCCTCGACCAGGTTGGCCGGCCGATGCCGGTGGTGATCGTCAGCGTCGATCCGGGCGGCGACACCGCCGCGTCCGCGCAGCGGTTCCTGAACCGGATGCGGCTGGGCGACCGGGCCCGGTTCCTGCTCGGCTCGCGGACGACGCTGGCCCCGATCTGGAAGGCCTACGGCGTGCAGCCGCAGGGCAGCGGCTTCGACCACTCGGCGAAGGTCTTCCTGCTCGACGAGCGGGGCCGCCAGCGGGTCTCGTTCCCGGTCGACCAGCTGACCGACGATGCGCTGGCGCACGACATGCGCGTGCTGCAGGCGCAGCGCGACCGCGCCGCCGCGGCGCGCTGAGCGTCAGACGGCGAGGGCGGCGACCGCCGCGTCCTCGCGGTCGCGGGCGGCGACGTAGACCGCCCACGACTCGGGCGTGGCGACGGCGGTCCAGTGCAGCCAGGCGTCGAGCGCGTCGTCGCGCGCCGACTCCCACGCCGCGCGCAGGACGTCGTCCTCGTCGTGCCGGCGGACGACGATCTCGCGCGTGTCCGGCACCGAGTCGAGCAACTCGTGGAGCTGGTGGCTGTCGCAGGTGGGCATCTTCGGGGAACCTCCGGACCGAGGAGATCGCGGTCGTTCGTTACCCGGGAGAACCCCGGACCCCGGCTTCAGTTGCGCATCGTGTGAGCAACCACACCGGACGTCCGCGAACCGCCTCGTCGCGGCGAGCCTAGCGCCCCCGTCGGCGGCGACGGAGAAGGCTGGACGCGCGGACGATCGAGGGCGGTCGAGCGACTAGCGCGACGGCTCGCCGGCGGGGCCGTCGAGCGGGTCCTCGAGGCCGTCGTCGAAGCCCTCGAGATCGTCCTCGTCGGGCATCCGCTTGCCGGCCACCCAGAGGCCCACGGCCACGATCAGGACCGGGGCCAGGTACAGCACGATGTGGTACCAGTGGCCGACGTGGGCGAGCGGCAGCGTCACGACAGCAACCATAGACCGAGCGACGTGAAGGCGACCATCACGGCCAGCATCCAGTACTGCGAGCGGGCCGCCGCGCGCGGGCCGCGGAAGGTCCGCAGGGCCAGGTCGTGGGCGGCGACGAGGCCGGCGACGTGGCCGGCGACGAGCGCCGCCACCTGGACGTACCAGGTGCCGTTGACCCCGAGCGCGCCGTAGTCGATCTCCCAGCCGGCGGTCCCGAACCAGTTGCTGCCGTCGCCGAGCGGATCGGAGAGCAGGAACCCGAGCGCCTGCCCCTGGACCACCAGCAGCGAGCAGTAGTGGGCGACCGCGTAGCCGATCGCGATCGGGGCCAGGGTCGGGGCGAAGCGCAGCAGCAGCGTCCGCGAGTCGAGCCGCTTGGGATCGACCGAGCGGATGCCGGCGATCCCGAGCCGGACGAAGCCGGTCACCAGCAGCACGCAGAGCAGCAGTCCGACGGTCGCCGCGGCGACGGCCGCGTCGGAGGCGGCCAGGCCGAGGCTGCCGAAGCGGTCCTCCAGCCACGGGCCGAGGGCGCCGTCCTGCGACCACAGCTCGCCGCCGGAGAGACCGTCGAAGGTGGTGGTGCCGATCAGCGTCAGGACGACCGCGGTCAGGCCCGGAGCCGGCTCGATCTCGACCAGGCCGGTGCCGGGCCAGCGCAGCCGCAGGCCGCCGTCGCGCCAGCGCAGCGGCGACAGCGCGCCGGCCAGCCGGAAGTACTGGGCGAAGCCGTCGGCGCGGTCGAGGAAGCGGATCCCGTAGAGGCTGGTGCCGATCAGCATCGCCGCGCCGTAGAGCAGCGCCAGCACGCCGAGCAGCGTCGGGTCGTCCTTGTCGCTGGCCGCCAGCTCCAGCCAGGCGAAGGCCAGCAGCACGGCGGCGGCCGGCCAGCGGCCGATCCGCTCGGGGTAGGCCAGCGGCTGCGGCAGCCCGTCGGGGCCGGCGACGCGGCGGCCGATCCAGCCGGCCAGCTCGGCGATCGTGCGCCAAGGGCTGATCGCCCGCCAGAGGTCGCCGACGAGCAGCGAGAGCACCGGCACGCCGACCCAGAAGGCGACGTAGACCGCGGTCGGGGCCAGGTTCGCCTGCGGGTTGTCGGTCCCGGCCAGGCCAGCCCAGACGGTCAGGCCGTAGAACGCCAGGCCGAGCGCGCCGAGCAGCACCCGTCCCCCGACCCGCAGCGCCGCCGGCACGGCGACGGTCCGGCCGCGGGCCAGCTCGGCCAGCTTCGGCCGCGGCCAGAGCACGGTCAGGCCGACGAACGAGACCACCAGCACGATCGCCGCGCCCCACGCGAACAGCCACTCGGGGATCGGCAGCTGGCGGCCGCCGGCGAGCCCGTGGGCGGACGCGGAGGCGGGCGCCGCCAGGCAGGCGCCCGCGACGGCCAGCGCCGCCGCCGCCTGCCGCGGCCGGAACGATCGGCGGCGAAGCATCGGCGCGGATGGTAGGCGACCCCCTGCCCCGGGGGCTGCGCGCCGGGCCGGGCGCGGGCGGCGGGCGCTGCTACGGTGGCCGCCCGATGCGCGTCACCCCGGAGAAGATCCCCGCCCCCGCGTTCCCGCGCCCCGCGCAGTGGATCAACGTCGGGATGCTGCGGCTGGACCAGCAGCGCGGGCGACCGGTGCTGATCGAGTTCTGGGACTTCTGCCGTCCGGCCTCGGTCCGCGACCTGGCCCACCTGCGGGCCTGGCACGACCGCTACGCGGAGGACGGCCTGCGCGTGGTCGGCGTCCACACCCCCGCCTTCCCCTGCTCGACCGGCTACGCGGCGGTCGAGGCGGCCTGCAAGCGGCTCGACGTCCGCTTCCCGGTCCTGGTCGACGACGACGGTCGCTACATGCGCGAGGTCGAGGCTCCGGGCTGGCCGGCCCGCTACCTGTTCGACGGCCGCAGCTGGCTGGTCGACTACCACCACGGCGAGGGCGGCTTCCGCGACACCGAGACGGCGATCCTGGAGCTGCTCGGCCGCGACGACGAGCCGCTGGCCCCGCTGCGCCCGGTCGACGACGACGACGCGGTGCTGGTGGTGCCGACGGCCGAGCAGGCCGGGCCCTACGCCGGTCCGTACACCGCCGGCGAGGTCTGGGCGATCGTCGAGCCGCCGGCCGACGGCCCCGCGGTGCTGATCGTCGACGGCGAGCGCCGGACCTTCGACGAGCCCGGCGCCTACCTGCTGATCGACCACGGGACGTCGACCGACGGCGAGCTCGACCTGGTCGCCGAGGAGGGGACGACCGTCCACGGCGTCAGCTTCGCCCCGGGCACGCCGCCCGCCGGCGCTCAGTCGTCCAACGGCAGCGGGCCGACCGGGGACTGATCGGCCGGGGCCACCAGGCCCCCGCCCCCGCCCGGGTCGACGGCCGGCGCCGGCCGCGACTGACCGGCCCACGGGTCGGCCAGGTCGTCGAGCAGCCGCAGCAGCCGCACGCCGCCGTCGGGCTCGACCCGGACCGCGCGGCCGGGCCAGTACGGCGAGTCGGGCCCGCTGCCGCTGACGAGGTCGTTGGCGTGGACCCAGCAGCCGGCGTTCCACAGCTGCCCGCCGTGCTCCAGCCGCCACTCCCAGGCCGCGTCGCCGGGCAGCGGGCCGGCGCGGTGCAGGTGGCCGGCGATCACGTGGTCGGCGCGGATCGCGAGCGCGTCCAGCATCCGCGCCATCCCGCGGAGGCCGGCGATCCGCAGCGTCTCGGGGGTGATCCGGTGCTCGAGGTCGCCGAGGCCCGCGCGGCGCAGGGTCCGGACCGCGGCCGGGACCCCGATCCGGGTCGCCCGCCCGCGCCAGCCGCGCCCCTCGCGCAGGTGCTCCCAGACCCCGGCCGAGGTCCGCTGCGAGGCGCTGACCGCGCGGCCGCGGGCGTACTCGGCCATCCCGTCCATCCAGCCGTAGCCGGGGGTCAGCAGCCGCTCGAAGTCCTCCGGCGCGCGCAGCTCGTCGAGCGTCGTGCGCTGGGCGCGGGCGACGACGCCGGCGATCAGCCGCTCGATCGTCGGCATCCGCCAGAGCGCGTCCTGGTAGTGGCCGTGGGTGACGTAGACCCCGCCGCCGCCGTCGGCCCCCGGCGGCAGCAGCCAGGCGCCGGGATAGGCGATCCGCAGCCGTGGTCCGCCGAGGGCACCGGCGATGGCGGAGGCGATCGGCGAGACCTCGTCGGGCGCGGCCAGGTCGGCGGTCCCGAGCGCGATCCGCTGCTGCCGCCGGCGCTCGATCCACGGCCGCACCAGCCGGTGGTCGTGGTTGCCGGCCAGCAGCACCACCTCGCCCTCGGGCCCCAGCCGCCGGCCGATCGCGCCCAGCAGCTCGCGGGCGCGGTCGAGGATCGTCGCCGCCGGCCCGTGGCGCAGCTCCAGCAGGTCGCCGGCGATCACCAGCCGGCCGACGCCGTCGAGCGCGGCCAGCAGCCGTTCGCGGGCGGCACCGGGCGCCCGCAGCACGTCGATCCCGGACGCGGTGCCCAGGTGCAGGTCGGAGACGACCAGCGTCGGCCGCGGTTCGAGCACCGCGGCGGGCGCTAGGCGCCGACGGTCTCGCGCGAGCGCTGCTGCTCGACGCGGATCGCCTTCGGGAGCATGAACCGCACGTCCTCGCGGATCACCTCCAGCTCGCGCACGTCGCTGGTGCCGCGCGAGCGGAAGAGCGCGACCAGCTCCTCGACCAGCTCGTCGGGGGCGCTGGCGCCGGAGGTGATGCCGACGGTCCGCCGACCCTCCAGCCACTCCTCCTGGACCTCGCGGGCGTTGTCGATCAGGTGGCTGTCGGTGCCCAGCTCGCGGGTGACGTCGACCAGCCGCAGCGAGTTGGAGGAGTTGCGCGACCCGATCACCAGCACCAGGTCGCACTGCGCGGCCAGCTGCTTGACCGCCATCTGGCGGTTGGTGGTGGCGTAGCAGATGTCGTCCTTGCGGGGCCCGGTGATGTGCGGGAACCGCTCGCGCAGCCGGTCGATGATCTCGCGCGTCTCGTCGACCGAGAGCGTGGTCTGCGAGATGTAGGCCAGCTTCTCGGTCTGGGGGTCGATCTCCAGCCGGTCGACGTCCTCGACCGTCTCGACCAGGGTGATGTGGTCGGGGGCCTCGCCCATCGTGCCCTCGACCTCCTCGTGGCCGGCGTGGCCGATGAGGATCATCCGGTAGCCGTCCTCGGCGAACTTGACCGCCTCGCGGTGGACCTTCGTCACCAGCGGACAGGTGGCGTCGATCGTCCGCAGGCCGCGCTTCTCGGCGTCGGCGTGGACGGCGGGGCTGACGCCGTGGGCGCTGAAGATCGTGATCGCGCCCTCGGGGATCTCCTCGGTCAGCTCGTCGACGAAGATCGCGCCGCGGGCCCGCAGCGTCTCGACCACGTGCTTGTTGTGGACGATCTCCTTGCGCACGTAGACCGGCGGGCCGTACAGCTCGAGCGCCCGCTCGACGGTCTGGACCGCGCGATCGACGCCCGCGCAGTAGCCGCGGGGCTTCGCGAGCAGGACGGTGTCCGGGGTCGAGAGGGTGGTCACGTCCCCCATGGTACGGACTCCGGGCCGCCGGCTCCACGTCAAATCCGATTGTGGCGGTCGGAGTTCGCCGGCGTGACGGACGGCCGGCCCGCGCGTAGGGTCGGGGACGCCGATGCTCCGCTCCGCGCTCCTCGTCCTCGCCGCCGCCGCTCCCGGGCCCGACAGCCCCGCCACCCAGCCGCTGAAGGTCCCGTCGGTGACCGGGCTGACCGTCGCCGCGGCCGAGCGGCGGCTGCGGCAGGCCGGCCTCGGGATCGAGCGCGGGACGCTGCTGACGGCGACCGAGCGCGATCCCGCGCTGCGGCGCCGCGGCCGCGGCGCCCGGCGGGTGACGCTGCAGGCGCCGGTGGCCGGGACCGGCGCCGCGCGCGGCGAGCCGGTCGCGCTGGCCACCGTCCGCGGGCTCGGACCAGGCGCGACGTTGGAGCGGGCCTCGTGGGGCGCGATGGGGTTCGCCCGCGGCCGGCTGACGTTGGGCGCGCTGACCGCCCCCGGCCCCTCCGGCGCCAGCTGCGCGCGGGCCGACCACGCCGCGCTCAGCGGCCGCGGCCGGCGGCGGACGATCGCGCTCTGGGTGATCAACGCCCCGAGGGTCCGCTGCCTGCGCCCGACCGACGCGACGCTGGTGCCCGGCCGCGGCTGGAGCCGGCGGACGGTCGCCTGGTCGGGGCCGCTCGACCGGCCGCGGCCGGCGCTGCCGCGCCAGCGCAGCGCCCCGGTCGAGGGCGGCGTCGTCCAGCCCGACCGTCGCCACGTGGTCGTCCGCTACTGGCACGGGGCCTGCGACGCGCTGGCCTCGACCAGCGCCCGGATCGAGGGCCGGCGGATCGCCGTCGACGTCCGCCTGGGCGAGACGGTGCCGCCCGAGACCGCCTGCATCGCGCTGGCCGTCCGCGGCGACGCCTTGGTGACGCTGCCACGGCGGGCACCGGCGGGCGCGACGGTCGCCGCCACCCGCTGAGCCGCTCAGCGCCGCCGCTCGCCGTCGAGCCAGGCGACCAGCGTCTCGCCGACGGCGTCGATCGCCCGCGCCGACAGCCGCTCCAGCCGGTCGCCGGTGCCCTGCTTGTAGCGGTAGTCCCAGTCGATCAGGTCGACCGCGGGGACGCCGGCCTCGAGGAACGGCAGGTGGTCGTCGATGATCGCCGAGCCGTCCTCGGGCGGGAAGGCCCGGCCGACCCCGACCCGCGCCGCCGCGGCCCGGATCCGTCCCCAGAGGGCGCGGTCGGACTGCTGCTCGCGCGGGAGCCGCAGCCCGCGGCCGCCGACGTAGTCCGCCACCGCGACCGCCCCCAGCTCGCGGGCGTGGGCGGCGGCGTAGGCCTTCGACCCGCGCAGGCCGTCGCGGGCGAAGTGGGCGTCGTCGCCGCCCGCCGGCAGCTCCTCGCCGTCGAGCAGCACGAACCGGACCTCGCGCGCGGTGATCGGACGGGGCAGCTTCCGCAGCGCCCGCGCCGCCTCCAGCACGACCGCGGTGCCGGCCGCCGAGTCGTTGGCCCCGACGAAGCCGCGCGGCTCGATCTGGGTGTCGTAGTGGGCGGCGAGCACGATCGCCGGGCCGCGGCCGGGCAGCTGGCCGACCAAGTTGTAGAGGCCGGGGTGGCCGGCGACCGGCTCGCGCCGACCCTCCGGCAGCCGCGCCAGCAGCCGCCGCCGCAGCCCCTCCAGCCGCCGCGAGCCCGACGGCCGCTGGCCGACCGCCAGCTGCATCCGGACCAGCTCCAGCGCCCGGTCGGCGTCGAAGCGGCGGGTCCGGGCCAGCGGCACCGCCGGGTCGGGCCGGCGAGCGCGGGCCATCTCCGCCGCCAGCGTCCGGGCCGACGGCGGCGGGGCCGGCCGGTCGTCGCCGCCGGCGGTCGCAACCACCACCACGGCGGCCGTCAGGACGACCGCCAGCACGGCGGCCAGCAGCCACGGCCAGCGGCGGCCGGCGGCGGGGGGATCGGCGGCGGGCACGGATCGACGGTAGCGCCCCGGGGCGCCGGCGGGTCAGGAGCAACGGCGGGTCCTGCCTCAGGCGAGGACCCGCGCCAGCGCCCGCCAGCGGCGGTGGCGGTAGCGGAAGATCAGCCGCGCGAAGAGCCGCGTCGGTGCGCCGCGGAGGCCGTCCTCCAGCTCGATCTCGTCCGTGTAGCGGCAGCGGTCGGCGCCCAGCGGCTCGAACCGCAAGTGGTGGTTCCAGCGCCGCACCGGGCCGCCGTGCTCGACCGTCCGCAGCTCACCCGGGCCGATGTGGACCAACCGCAGGTGGTGGCGCCAGCTGGGCACCACCCCCAGCCACCAGAGCCGCGCCGAGCCCTCGGCGCCCGCCTCCAGCCGCGCGGGCAGGTCGAGCCGCGGGACCCGCAGGAACGGCGCCACCACATAGCGGAAGAGGTCGGGCTTCTGGGCGAGCGCGAAGGCCGTCTCGGCGGAGATCGGCAGCTCGCTCGTGCGTCGTACGATGGCCATGCCCAAATGCTGAGCAACTGCTCGCGTTTCCGCCACTCGCATTGCCGATGCCCCGCACCACGCCCCGCAAGCGCCCGTCCCAGGAGCGATCGCGCCTGACCGTCGAGGCGATCCTCGACGCCGCGGCTCAGGTCTTCGAGGCCCACGGCTACGCCGCCGGCACCACCAACCGGATCGCCGAGCGGGCCGGCGTCTCGATCGGCTCGCTCTACCAGTACTTCCCGAACAAGGACGCGGTGCTGGTGGCGCTGACCGAGCGCCACGTGGCCGAGGGCGCCGCGCTGGTCGCCCCGCTGCTGGCGCGACTGGGGCCGGCGACCCCGCTCGAGCCGGCGCTGCGCGAGCTGGTCGGGGCGATGGTCGCCGCCCACCGCACGCGGCCGGCGCTGCACCGGGTGCTGGTCGAGGAGTGCCCGCGGCCGCCGGAGCTGCGGGAGCGGCTGGAGGCGGCCTTCGAGGGCGCCGCGCGGACGGTCGCGGCATACCTGGACGCGAGCCCCGAGGTCGACGTGCCCGATCCGCTGGTCGCCGCGCGGCTGGTGGTCCAGGTGGTCGAGTCGGTCACCCACGGCCTGGTGATCCACCCGGCCGCGGGCGATGACGTCGACCGCTACGTCGAGGAGACCGTGCGGATGCTGCGGTCCTACCTCGGCGCGGCGGCCTGAGCGTCAGACGTTCTCGGTGCTGGCGGCCAGCAGCGTCGCGAACCGCTCGCGGGCGGCGGCCCGGCGGGTCGGCATGTGCTCGCTCGGGACGCCGTCGGCCGGCGCCTCGTAGCGACGCAGGATCCGCCGCGCCAGGGTCTCGCGGTGGACCTCGTCGGGACCGTCGTAGATCCGCGCGGCGCGGGCGAAGCGGTACAGCTGCTCCAGCGGCAGGTCGGTCGAGAAGCCGAGCGCGCCGTGGGCCTGGATCGACCGATCGACCACGTCGTGCAGGACCTTGGCCCCGAAGAACTTGATCATCGCGATCTCCTCGCGGGCCGCGGCGGCGCCCTCCTGGTCGATCTTCCAGGCGGCCTGGAGGGTCATCAGGCGGGCGGCCTGGCGCTCGGCCGCGGAGTCGGCGATCCAGCTGCGGACGGTCTGCTTGTCGGCCAGCAGCCCGCCGTGGGCGCGGCGCGAGAGGGCCCGCTCGCAGAGCATGTCGAAGGCCCGCTGCGAGACGCCCAGCCAGCGCATGCAGTGGTGGATCCGGCCCGGGCCGAGGCGGGTCTGGGCGAGCAGGAAGCCGGAGCCCTCGGGCCCGAGCAGCGCGTCGGCCGGCACCCGCACGCCCTCGTAGCGGATCTCGGCGTGGCCGCCGAGGCGGCCGAACTCCTCGGCCGGGTGCTCCATCGTCGGCACGTCGCGGAGGATGTTCACCCCCGGCGCGTCGGCGGGCACGAGGAACATCGAGGCCCGCTGGTGGGGCCGGGCCTCGGGGTCGGTGACGGCCATCACGATCAGCAGGTCGGCGACCGAGCCGTTCGAGGTGAACCACTTGAGGCCGTCGATCACCCACTCGTCGCCGTCGCGGACCGCGCGGGTCTCCAGCAGCGTCGGGTCGGAGCCGGCGGTGTGCGGCTCGGTCATCGAGAACGCCGACTTGATCTCGCCCGCCAGCAGCGGCTCCAGCCAGCGCTGCTTCTGCTCGCTGCTGCCGGCCAGCGCCAGCAGCTCGCTGTTGCCCGAGTCCGGGGCCTGGCAGCCGAAGGCGTTGGGGGCGATGAACGAGGTCCCGAGGATCTCGTGCAGCAGGCCCAGCTGGACCTGGCCGTAGCCCTGGCCGCCGTGCTCGGGCGGCAGGTGGCCGGCCCACAGCCCCTGCTCCTTGACCTGCTCCTGGAGCGGCCGCAGGGCGGCGTCGATCCCGGCCTGGTCGAGCTCGGTGAAGACGCTCTCCAGCGGCCAGATCTGCTCGCGGACGAAAGTCCGCGCCCAGTCGAGCTTCGCCGCGTACTCGGGGTCGGTGCTGAAGTCCCAGGCCATCGTCAGCCTCCGTCGGGTGGTGGAGATCGCGATGGTCCGGCGACCGTCGCGAGCGGGTGGTACCGCACGGTACCAGTCAACGCGCGATCGGGCGAGGGGCGGGGTGGGCAGGCGCCACCGACCGGGGTAGGGTGTGGACCTCGACCGCGGCGCCGCGACGCCGGACAGACGGGAGGGACGCACCGCATGGCCCAGCAGAACAGCGACCGGCTGACCGCCGTCGACGCGGGCTTCCTGCACCAGGAGGGCCCGGCGGCGCACATGCACATCGGCGGCGTGACGGTCTTCGAGGGACCGCCCCCGCCGTTCGAGGAGATCCTCGACCAGGTCCGCTGCCGGCTGCACCTGCTGCCGCGCTACCGCCAGCGGCTGGCGCGTCCGCCGCTCCAGAGCGGCAACCCGGTCTGGATCGACGACCCCGCCTTCAACCTCGAGTACCACGTGCGGCGAACGGCGCTGCCGGCCCCGGGCAAGCGGGCGCAGCTGCGCGAGGCCACGGCCCAGATCTTCAGCCAGCGGCTCGACCGCTCGAAGCCGCTCTGGGAGCTGTGGATCGTCGAGGGGATCGAGACCGGGCGCTGGGCACTGATCTCGAAGACCCACCACGCGCTGATCGACGGGATCAGCGGGATCGACATCGCGACCGCGCTGCTCGACCTGACGCCGGAGGGGACCGAGGTCCCGCACCCGGACGCCGCCTGGCAGCCGCGGCCGGTGCCCAGCGCGAGCGAGATGCTGGCGACCGGGATCCTCGGCGCGGCCCGCGCCGGCGTGCTGGGGGCGACGAAGGCGATCGAGGCCTTCGGGCGGCCGCGGGCGGCGGCCGGACGGGTGCGCGAGATCGGCGAAGGGATCGGCGAGATGGCGTGGGAGCTGATGAACCCCGCGCCCGACACGCCGCTGAACGTCCCGATCGGGCCCCACCGCCGCTACCGCGCGGTCGAGGGCCGGCTGGAGACGTTCCGGCGGATCAAGGACCACTTCGGGGGGACGGTCAACGACGTCGTGCTGGCCGTCGTCACCAGCGCGCTGCGCGACTGGCTGCAGAGCCGCGGGGCGCGGACCGAGGGCCTGGAGCTGCGGGCGCTGGTGCCGGTCTCGGTGCGGACGACCGACGAGCGGGGGCAGCTCGGCAACCGGCTGACGGCGATGCGCGGACCGCTGCCGGTCTACATCGACGACCCGGTCCAGCGGATGGAGGCGATCCGCCGCTCGATGCGGGGCCTGAAGGAGAGCAAGCAGGCGCTCGGCGCGGAGACGATCGCCAACGTCCAGAACTTCGCCCCGCCGACGGTGCTGGCCCAGGCTTCGCGGCTGAACTTCTCGACCCGGCTCTTCAACGTCCTGGTGACCAACGTCCCGGGCCCGCAGTTCCCGCTCTACCTGCGCGGACGGCGGATGGAGCGGGCCTTCCCGGTCGCCTTCCTGCCCAAGGACCACGCGCTGGCGATCGCGATCCTCTCCTACGACGGCGCGGTCAACTTCGGCCTGATCGGCGACCACGACGCGCTCCCCGACCTGAAGTTCATCGCCGACGGCATCGCCCGCGCGATCGACGAGCTGGACGACCTGGCGCGGGCCGGCGGCGACGGGACCGGGTCGCCCGCGTCGGCCTCGCTGCGGACGGCGGCGCCGTAGCCGCCGCCCCCGCTCACCGCCGGATCGTCAACGCGCCCTTGGTCGGCCGCGGCGCGCGGTTGCCGGCCTTGTCGACCGGGCGCAGCGCGAAGCGGGTCGTGCCGTGCGGGATCGAGACCGTCAGCCGGCCGCGCTTGGCCGACCCGACGCGGCGGAACGAGCCGCCGCGGACGCTGCGGTAGACCTCGACCGTCTTGACGCCCGAGGCGACCAGCGGCTTCGGTGCCGCGTCGCTCGCCCGCCAGCTGAGCCGCAGTCGGGCCGCGGTCGTGCGGCGCGAGCGGTTGCGGAGCGTCGCCTTCGGAGCCCGGAGATCGATCCGGCGGGCCTGGTCGACCGCCGCCCCGGCGTCGACGATCCCCCAGCCGAGCTGGTCGCTGTAGCCGCCGCCGCGGGTCGCCGTCTGCTTGATCAGGCGCACGATCGACGCGGCGGGCAGGTCGGGGTTGGCGTCGCGCACCAGGCCGACCACGCCGGCCACGATCGGCGCCGCCATCGACGTGCCCTGGAGGTGGGCGTAGCGGCTGTCGCCCCCGAAGGCGACCCGGCACTCGCAGGGCGGGTTGACGCTGCCGTCCGGGTTGGTGCTGGCCTGCTCGAAGGCGGTCGTCTGGCCCGGGAAGGCCCCCAGCAGCCCGCCCGGCGCGCCGCCCGCGGTGTAGGTGCCGTAGGCGGCGACGCTGATCTGGCTGCCGTAGCCGGCGAACGAGGCGCGCGCCCCGTCGGCCTGGGCCGCGGTCACCGTCAGGCCGAGGCCGCTGTCGATCCGCGGCCCGCTGCCCGTGGGCTGGAGCGTGTTCGCCGGGTAGCCCTGCTCGGTGGTGGCGCTGTCGGCGGCGGCCGCGACCGGGACCACGCCCTTGTCGACCGCCCGCTGGAGCGCCTCGCGGATGATCGTCGGAGCGCTCGGGACGCCGTCGACGCCGAAGCTCATCACGATCGCGTCGGCCCCCGCCGCGACCGCGCGGTCGATCGAGCTGGCGACGCTGGAGTCGCGCAGCTCGCTCTTGATCACGATCAGGTGACAGCGGCCGCCGGCCCCCGCCAGACCCGCCCCGTCGTTGAAGGCCGAGCACGCCAGCGAGGCCACGTGGGTGCCGTGGCCGACCTCGTCGGTGCGGGCGGTGCCGACCACCGGACCGTCGGTCTGGGCCTGGTCGATCACCGGCGACAGCTGCGGGTGCCCGCCGTCGACGCCGGAGTCGATCACGGCGATCTTGATCCCGTTGCCGTTGGCCAGCGACCAGGCGGCGGGGATGTTCATCCGCTGGATCCACCAGCCGGCCAGCACGCCGGCCGGCGCGCCCGGGTCCTGCTGGTGGAGGCTGGCGTCGTTCGGCAGCCCGCGCAGAGCGGCCCGCCGCTCGGGCACCACCTCGACCACCCGGGGGTCTCGCCGCAGCTCGGCCGCGACCCGGGCCCGCGCGGCCGCGTCGCCCGCCTCGACCGCCGCGGTCCCGGCCGCCGGATCGGTGCCGGCGGCGCGGACCCCGGCCCGGCGGGCGACATCGGCCAGCCGCGCCTCGACGGCGCGGGTGGTGTGGCCCTCGGCCGTCCGGACGGTGACCAGCAGCCGCCCGGTCGGGCCCGAGCGCCCGCCGAGGTCGCCGCTGTCGGCCGCGGTCGCCGTCGCCGGCAGCAGGGCCAGCAGCGCGGCCGCGCCGAGCAGCAGGCCGGCGGTGGGACGGGTGCGGGTGCGCGTCATGGTCTCCCCGGCTGGAACCCGTCGGCGGGCTCGCGGTTTCGGTAAGCGGTGGCGAAGAACGGTGGTCGCCGCGGCGACCGCCCGCGGCGGAGCGGGCTCAGAACCCGAGCGCGAACTTGGCGTCCTCGCTCATCTTCTCCGGTGACCACGGCGGCACGAACGTGACCTCGGAGCCGACGCTGGAGACGCCCTCCAGCTCGCCCACGAACTCCTCGATCTGCGATTCGACCTGCGGACCGATCGGGCAACCGGGCGTCGTCAGCGTGTAGGTCACGTGGACGTGCCCGTCGTCGATCGCGATGCCGTAGATCAGCCCCAGCTCGACGAAGTCCAACCCCAGCTCGGGGTCGATCACGTTCGCCAGGGCGGCTTCGACGTCCTCGACGGTGGCCATCGATCGAGTGTCGCACACCTGGTGGTGGACGCGGGTCCGTACGGTAGGACGATGCCGCTGCTGTTCCTGGTGCTGCTGGTGGGCGGGTTCGCCTTCGAGATCTGGCTGGCGCTGCTGGTCGCCGACCAGATCGGCGCCGCGCCGACCGTGCTGCTGCTGCTCGGCGGCTCGCTGCTCGGCTCGCGGCTGATCGCCCGCGCCGGCCTGCGGACATGGCAGCGGGTGGGCGAGGCGGCCCGCAGCGGCCGCTCGCCCGGGGCCGAGGCGCTCGACGGGGCGCTGCTGCTGGCCGGCGGCGCGCTGCTGCTGGTCCCCGGCTTCGCGTCGGGCGTGCTCGGGCTGGTGCTGCTGCTGCCGCCGGTGCGGGCGGGCGCGCGGCGGTTCGTGCTGCCGCTGGCGGCACGGCGGGTGGCGGCGCCGTTCGTCGTCGTCGGCGGGTTCCGGCGCGGCCGTCCCGCTGGCGGCGGCCCGGCCGACGTCGAGGGGACGGCGACCGAGGAGCCGACCCTCGCGCCCGAGGCCCGGCGGCTGCCGCCCGATCTGGAGGGTCGAGCGGAGGAGCGCCGCGACGGCTGACGGTGGGAGAATCGGCCGCATGGCCCTGGATCCCGCCCTGGAACGTCCCCGCACCTCGTCGGACCCGACCTTCAGCGACGCGGTCACCTGCGCCTTCGCGGACCGGGCGGCGGGGGTCCAGGGCACCGTCCGGATCGGCGTCGCAGGCGGGGCGGCGTCGGGGCTGGTGCTGGTGTTCGCCGACGGCGAGCCGGTGCTCAGCCACGCCGAGGGCGCGATCCCGATCCCGCCCGACCCGGAGGGCTACGGCGACCTCTCGGCGGCCGGCATCGACCACGAGATCGTCGAGCCCCACCGGCGCTGGAGCGTGTCGGCGGCGACCGACGACGCCGCGCTCGACCTGAGCTTCGTCGCGACCGGGCCGCCGCTGGTGCTGGAGGGCGACCACGTGACGGCCAAGTGGGGCGGCATGGAGGGCTACGAGCAGCCCTGCCGCGTGACCGGCACGCTGACCGTCGGCGACCGCCGGTTCCGGATCGACGGCGTCGGCCAGCGCGGCCACCAGTGGGGCGCGCCCGACTGGACGCGGCTGGAGCTGGCGCGGACGGTGACCGGCTGGTTCGACGGCGACCTCTCGTTCGCGGTCAGCGCCCTGCGGCCGGCGGGCTCGGCCTCGCACGCCGACGAGCTGGCCTGGGCGGCAGTGGCGCGGGTGCCCCCGCCCGGCGAGGACGGGGCGTCGGACGCGGGTGCGGCCGGCGAGCCCCAGGCGGTGCTGGCGCCGGAGCCGCGGATCTCGACCACCACCGACGACGGCGGCCGCCACACGCTGGCCACGGTCGAGCTGTGGGAGAGCGACGAGGGACCGGTCTGGACGGCGACCGGCGAGGCGATCTCCGGCACCACCCTCGAGCTGGGCCGGCTGCGGCTGGACACGGCGTTCTTCCGCTGGCGCCTGGCCGGCCGCGAGGGCGTCGGGCGCTACGACGTGCTGAAGAAGGTGGCGGACGCCCCAGCGGGCTGAGCGGGGCCGGGCCGGGCCAGGGGGCGCGAACGTCGCACGCCTCCGGCCTTCGCGTGGGTCGTGCGACGTTGCCCGCCGCCGGCGGAGGCGAACGTCGCACGGCGCCGGTCGGGCGCGGGGCATGTGACGTTGGCCCCGGGCTGCCGGCCGGCCCGAGATGCGCCGGCCCGCGCGCCCCTCGCGCCGCGCTCAGTTCTCGGAGCCGAGCCGATCCCAGCAGTACAGCTCAAGCGCCTCGCCGGCGATCTCGGCGGCGCGGTCGTCGGAGAGGTAGGGCAGGACGACCCGCAGGGCCTGCTCCTCGCCGACGCCGGCCTCGAAGGCGTCCTCGCCGCGGAAGCCGGCGGCGATCTTCAGCGCCTCGCGGCGGTTCTCCCCCAGGCTCGGGAAGACCCGGACGAGGAAGTCGCGGTTGGCCAGCGGCTGGCCGACCTCCATCGAGGCGTGCCAGGCGGCGAGCATCGAGAGGTCGTGCTCGTCGAGGTCGGCGAGCGTGCGGGCGTACTGGCCGACCAGCTCGGCTTCGGGGATCTCGTCGACCCAGGCGCGGACGACCTCGCCGACCAGCTGGCGGCGGGCCTCGCGGCCGATCGATTCGGAGATCACGCGGATCGTGTCGTGCGGGGAGATGAAGACGAGTTCCACGGGGACCTGACGACGTAGCGGTACCGAGAACGTACGGCCGTTCCCGGACGGAGCCGCGCTTTCCCGCCCTGTGCAGGAAGAACCGTCATCGCTCGAAGCTGAACTCGTCGGCGGCGGGCCGCGCTCCGCCGCCCGGAGCGGCCGGCGCCGGGCCTGCCGGGGCCGGGACCGACGGGCCCGGAGCCGCCGTCGACCCGCCTCCGGCCGGCGTTGCCGAGCCCACGCGCGGCGGCCGCGGCGACGGCGTGCCGGTCGCCGGGAGGGGAGCCGAGCCGGCCCGCGGGCCGGACCCGGTCCGGCCGTCGAGGCCGCCAGCGCCGTCGCGGGAGTCGCGCCCGTCGCCACCGCGGCGGCCGCCTCGCCCGTCGCGACCGGACGCCGGCCGCGCCCCGGCGCCCGCTCCGCCGGACCCACCGCCCGCCGTCCCCGCGCCGCCGGCCAGTCCAATCCCAACCCCACCCGCCCCCAGTCGACCACGGACGGTCGCCGCCCAGCCGTCGTCGCCCGTGCCGCCCAGGATCCCGCCGCCGGTCCGCCCGGACGCGCCGTTCGAGGCTCCCGCCGGCCGATCCCCCGCTCCGGCCCCGCGCACGGCGTCGCTCACCACCGGTCCCGCGGCCAGGGCGACCGCGGCGACCGTCGCGGTGACCGCCAGGCCGGCCTCGGTCGCCGCCCCGCCGGCCGCGGTCAGCAGGGCGGCGGCGCGATCGGCCAGCGGCTCGACGATCCGCCGCCCGACCGCGGTCGCGGATCCGGCCCCGAGCCCGGGCGCGGCCCCCGCACCGGCGCCGCTCCGGCCGACCCACGGCAGCGCCCCCAGCAGCAGCGGTGGCAGCAGCGACAGCGGTCCGCCGCGAGCCCGCCGCAGCCGCGCCCGGCAGCCCGAGCAGCGCCGCAGATGCGGCCGCAGCGCCCGCAGGTCGTCGGCGCTGGCGCGGCCGCCGACCAGGCGCTCGATCCGGGGACCGGCGGCGGCGCAGGCCTCGCCCGCCGCGATCCGCCGCACGCCTTGCCGGAGGTTGGTCCGGCCCTCGTTGACCGTCCGGTTGACCTTCGACCGCGTCCACCGCTGGCGACGGCCGATCTCGGCGTAGCTCAGCCCGAGCGCCTGCAGCCAGAGCGCCGCCCGCTCCTGCGGCCGCAGGCCGGCCAGCGCCTCGCGGGCGACGGCCTCCTCCTCGATCCGAGCCACGTGCTCGCCGAGCGGGTCGACCGCCGGCGACGGCGGCCGCCACTGCTCGGGATCGAAGCCGCCGACCCGCGTCCGCCGTTCGCGCAGCCGCAGCGCCTCGTGGCGGGCGACGGTCAGCAGCCAGCCGCCGACGGTCGCCGGATCGACGTCGCGATGGCCGCGGAGGAAGCGCTCGGCGGCGGCCTGGACGGCGTCGTGGGCGTCGTCCTCGCAGAGCGAGCAGCCGCGGGCCACCCGCAGCATCGCGTTGGCGTGCGTGGCGAGGGCGGCGCCGAGGTCGATCGCCGGCCGGTCGTCGCGGGGTCGCGGCAGCGGCGGCGGGATCGGAGGCGGAGGATCGGTCATCGGCGGGCGCGGACGCGCGGGCGGAGATGACCCGTGGGCCGCGGCGGCCTCTTCCCCTCTCAGCCGCCGACGGTGGTTCCCACCGCCAGGATGTCACACGGCGGTGTGTTCGAGCTACGCGGTCTCGCCGGCGCCGGTCGCGGCGGCGTCGCCGTCGGCGTCCTCGCCGCCGACGTCGATCCCGAGCGCCTGGGCGGCGAGGGCGACCTCGTCCGGGTCCTCCTCGATCGGGACGCCCCCGGTCAGGCGGGCCTTCGGCTGCGCGTCCCAGTTGCGCAGGCCGAGGTCGAAGGCGGCGATCGGCAGGTCGATCTCGCGCGCGAGCGCCCCGATCCGCCGCTGCAGCAGCACCCCGTCGTCGGTCCGGACCGCGCGCTTGGCCGCCACGGTCACCGGGTCGCGGCCCGGATCGAGCAGCAGCGACCAGGGCGCCGCGTCGAGCAGGCCGGCGCCGGCCAGGCTGAGCAGGAACTCGAACCGCGGCCCGCGCCCGAACCCGGGCAGCGAGAGCGCGCGGAAGGCCGCGTCGAAGCGGCGGGCGGCGTCGGGCTGGGCCACGCGGCCGCCCTGGAGGCCCGCCAGCTGCCCGCCGCTGCGGGCCGCCCACTCGCGGTAGGCCTGGAGGGTGCGGGGACCGCGGTCGTGCTCGTGGGCCCCGCGCGGGCCGATCCGGGCCGTCCGCAGCGTCTCCTCGTCGGGCAGCGGCTCGTCCCAGCCGACCGAGAGCCGGGCCAGCTCGACGAAGGCGTGCTCGCCCTCGACCGGCCCGTAGTAGGCGACCTGGAAGAGCAGCCAGGTGGCCTGCTCGCGCGCGGCCTCGTCGCCGCCGGCCAGCTCGGCCGCGGTCGCGTAGGGCCCGAGCGGATCCTGGGCCAGGCGGGTCAGGCGGGCCTGGGCGCGAACCAGCTGCCGGCACAGCTCGAGCGCGTCGCGGCTGGAGACGACGCCGGGCAGCAGCTCGCTGCGCCAGCCGTCGTCGGCGTGGCGGGCGAGCTTGCGGACCCGCACCCCCGAGCCGGGCTTGCGGGCGCTGGCCCGGGCCTCGGCGACCGCCTGCGGCGGGCGGGCGACCGAGGACCGCGGAGCCCGCGACGCACCACCGCCGGCCGGCGCGGTGCGCTTCTTCTTCTCACGGGCGCAGATGGGGCAGAGATCCTCGCGGCGACCGTGACGGCAGAACACCGATCCAGTGTAGGTCAGGCCGTGCCGCGAGCCACCCTCGCCCGGTGGTGGATGCGGGGCGCGCGTAGACCGAGCAGGTCGCCGCACGGGAGCGAGAGCAGGACGCCAGTCCTGCCGAGCGAACCGGGTGGCGAGATGCGAAGCGTCTACGCGCGCCCCGCGCCACCACCGAGGACGCCGTCCAGGACCAGGGCCCGGAGCACGGTCAAGGCCGCCTCGGGATCCTCGTTCCCGCGCTCGGCGAAGCGCATGGCGATCTCCATCCCGGCCCCGATCAGGCCGGCGGCCAGCAGCTCGGTGTCGAGGCCGGCGGAGGGCGTGCCGGCGGTCAGGCGGTCGAGGTCCTGGCGCAGGGCGTCGACGATCACGTGCAGCAGGTCGTCGTCGGCGTAGGCGCGCAGCGTGCCGGAGTTGCGCCGGAAGAGCGCCAGGATCTCGGGCTGCTCGACGAGCATCTGGAAGTAGGCCGCCGCGCCGCGCTCGATCGCCTCGGCCGGCGTGCTGGCCGTCGCCCGGGCCACCTGCATCCGCTCCCCCGCCTCGCGCACGTGGGCGCTGGAGATCTCGGCGAGGATCGCGTCCTTGTCCGGGAAGTAGTTGTAGAAGGTGCCCGAGGCCAGGCTCGTCCGGCGGACGATGTCGCGGACGGTGGTGGCGCCGAAGCCGAGCTCGGTGAAGGCCTCGATCGCCGCCGCCAGGATCTCCTCGCGGTTCGCCGCCTTGGTCCGTTCGCGCTTGCCGGGCGGGCGCGAGGAGGGCGGGGACGGCGGGACGGTCGTGTCGGTCATGGACGGTCGGGGGCCGGCCCCGAGGCTCGGGGAGGCCGGTTCGACGCTAGCAGGGGATGACGCCGGCGTCATCTTTGGTCCGACGTTTCGTCGGAGCGGTCCGACGCCCCGCCCGGAACCGGTCCGGGCGGGCGTCGGCGGCGCCGATCAGCGACCGGCGAGCGCCGCCGGACGGGCCCGGCGGCCGGCCTTCTGGGCCAGGTAGCGGTCGGCGACCCGCGCCGCCTGCCGGCCCTCGTTGATCGCCCAGACGATCAGCGACTGGCCGCGGCGGCAGTCGCCGGCGGCGAAGACGCCCTCCTCGGAGGTCGCGTAGGCGCCGGCCTTGATGTTGCCGCGGGCGTCCTTGGCCAGACCGAAGCCGTCGAGCAGCATCGCCTCCGGGTGCAGGAAGCCCATCGCCAGCAGCACCAGCTGGGCCGGCTGCTCGCGCTCGCTGCCGGGCACGGGCGCGAACGGCGGCGCCGGCTCGGCCTGGGCGTAGTGCAGGGTCTGGACGTTGCCGTCGGCGTCGCCCTCGAGCTTCAGCGTCGCGACCGAGAAGTTCTGCACGCCCTTGCCGAGCGCGCGGGCCTCCTCCATCGCGTAGCTGAGGCGGAACTTCGCCGGCCACAGCGGCCACGGGGTGCGGTCGTCGGGCCGGTTGGCCGGCGGCTCGGGCAGCAGCTCGACCTGGACCACCGAGGCGGCCTCCTCGCGGATCGACTGCGCCACGCAGTCGGCGCCGGTGTCGCCGCCGCCGATCACCACGACGTGCTTGCCGCGGGCGCTGATCCCGGCCGGGGCCGGCACGGGGACCTCGCCCCCGGCCCGCCCGACGCCCTGCTCCGCCTGGGCCCAGCGGGTGCGCTCGTACAGGTACTCCATCGCGAAGTGGACGCCGCCCAGCTGCCGGCCCTCGACCGGCAGGTCGCGCGGGACCCGCGAGCCGATCGCCAGCACGACCGCGTCGAACTCCTGGCGCAGCTCGTCGACGGTCACGTCGCGACCGACGTCGACGCCGCAGCGCAGCTCGACGCCCTCGGCGACCAGCTGCTCGACGCGCCGCTCGACCACGTGCTTCTCGATCTTGAAGTCCGGGACCCCGAAGCGGATCAGGCCGCCGGCGGCCTCGTCGCGCTCGAAGAGGACCACGGCGTGGCCGGCGCGGCGCAGCTGCTGGGCCGCGGCCAGCCCGGCCGGGCCGGCGCCGACGACGGCGACTCGCTGGCCGGTCTCCTGCTCCGGCGGCTCGGGACGGACCCAGCCCTCGGCCCAGGCGCGATCGATGATCGTGTTCTCGATCTGCTTGATCGTGACCGCATCGCCCTCGTTGATCTCCAGCACGCACGACGCCTCGCACGGGGCGGGGCAGACGCGGCCGGTGAACTCGGGGAAGTTGTTCGTCGCGTGCAGCTGCCGGATCGCGTTCGCCCAGTCGCCGCGGTAGACGAGGTCGTTCCAGTCCGGGATCAGGTTGCCCAGCGGGCAGCCGTTGTGGCAGAAGGGCACGCCGCACTCCATGCAGCGCGCGCCCTGCTGCTGGACCTCCTGCTCGGGCCGGTCGGCGATGAACTCCGTGTAGCGCCCGGCCCGCTCGGCCGGGTCGTCCCACTTGACCGGGGACCGCTGGATCTTGAGGAAGCCTCCGAGCTCGCCCATCAGGACTGGTCCTCCGTCGTGGTGTGCGGGACGCCGACGGCATCGACCGCCTCGGCCGGCCGGCCGCGACCGGCGGCCGTCGCCTCCTCCTGCGCCAGCTGCGCCAGGACCCGCTTGTAGTCGGTCGGGAAGAGCTTGACGAAGGCGCCCTTGAGCCCGTCCCAGTCGGCCAGGATCCGTGCGGCGACGGTCGAGCCGGTCCGCTCGCCGTGCTCGGCGATCAGGTCGCGCAGCTCGATCAGGTCGGCCTCGTCCGGAGCCTCCAGCTGGTCGAGCATCGTCGGGTTGACGTTGGCCCGGAAGCGGCCCTGCTCGTCGAGCACGAAGGCCAGGCCGCCCGACATGCCGGCCGCGAAGTTGCGGCCGGTCGGGCCGAGCACGACCACCCGCCCGCCGGTCATGTACTCGCAGCCGTGGTCGCCGACGCCCTCGACGACCGCGCTCGCGCCCGAGTTGCGGACCGCGAACCGCTCGCCGGCCCGGCCGCGCAGGAACAGCTTGCCCTTCGTGGCGCCGTAGAGCACGGTGTTGCCGACGATCTGCTGCTGCTCCGGCACGAAGCTGACGTCGTCCGACGGGCGGACGCTGATCACGCCGCCGGAGAGGCCCTTGCCGGTGTAGTCGTTGGCGTCGCCGACGAGCGAGAACTCGACGCCCGGCGCCAGCCAGCCGCCGAAGCTCTGCCCCGCCGAGCCGACGAAGTCGATCTTCAGCGTGCCCTCGGGCAGCCCCTGGGCGCCCTGGACCTCGGCGATCCGCGAGCTCAGCACGCCGCCGACGCAGCGGTCGATGTTGCGGACCTCGGCGGTCAGCTGGACCGGCTCGGCGCGCTCGATCGCCGCCTCGGCCTGCGGGATCAGGCCCCAGTCGAGGTGGTCGTCCAGGTGGCCGGTCAGCTGCGGCTCGACGCCGCGCAGCGGCGCGCCCTCGGGCAGCGGCGGCTGGTGGAAGAGCTGGGTCAGGTCGACCCCGCGCGCCTTCCAGTGCTCGATCGCCTCGTCCGCCCGCAGCAGGTCGCTGCGGCCGACCAGCTCGTCGAAGCTCCGCACGCCCAGCTGGGCCATGATCTCGCGGATCTCCTCGGCCACCAGCAGGAAGTAGTTGACGACGTGCTCCGGGGTGCCCTTGAAGCGCTTGCGCAGCTCCGGATCCTGGGTCGCGATGCCGACCGGACAGGTGTTCAGGTGACAGGCGCGCATCATGATGCAGCCGGTCGCGATCAGCGGCGCGGTCGAGAAGCCGAACTCGTCGGCCCCCAGCAGCGCGGCGATCACGACGTCGCGGCCGGTCTTCAGCTGGCCGTCGGTCTGGACCCGGACCCGCGAGCGGAGGTCGTTCAGCAGCAGCGTCTGCTGGGTCTCGGCGAGGCCGATCTCCCACGGGACGCCGGCCGAGACGATCGAGGACAGCGGCGACGCGCCGGTGCCGCCGTCGTGACCGGCGATCACGATGTGGTCGGCCCCGGCCTTGGCGACGCCGGAGGCGATCGTGCCGACGCCGACCTCGGAGACCAGCTTGACCGAGACCGACGCCACGGGGTTGCCGCAGCGGAGGTCGTAGATCAGCTGCTTGAGGTCCTCGATCGAGTAGATGTCGTGGTGCGGCGGCGGCGAGATCAGGCCGACGCCCGGCGTGGTGTGCCGGACCGAGCCGATGTACTTGTCGACCTTGTGGCCGGGCAGCTGGCCGCCCTCGCCGGGCTTCGCACCCTGCGCCATCTTGATCTGCAGCTGGTCGGCGTTGACCAGGTAGTGCGCGGTGACGCCGAAGCGGCCGGATGCGACCTGCTTGATCGCCGAGCGCTTGCGGTCGCCGTTCGCCTCGGGCGAGAAGCGGCGCGCGTCCTCGCCGCCCTCGCCGGTGTTCGACTTGCCGCCGAGGCGGTTCATCGCCACGGCGAGGGTCTCGTGGGCCTCGGTCGAGATCGAGCCGAGCGACATCGCGCCGGTGGCGAAGCGCTTGACGATCGCGCTGGCCGGCTCGACCTCCTCCAGCGCGATCGACTCGACGTCGTCGGTCCGGAAGGCCATCAGCCCGCGCAGCGTGGCGCGGCGGGTGGCGTCGCTGTCGGACGCGGCCGAGAACTCGCGGTACTTGGCCCGCGCGTCGTCGCCGGCGACCAGCTCGGGGCTGGTCGAGGGGGCGTCGTGGGTCCGGACCGCGTGCTGCAGCAGCGAGATCGTGGTCGGGTTCCACATGTGGTGCTCGCCGTCGCGGCGCCACGCGTAGAGGCCGCCGACCGGCAGCAGGTCGTCGATCGACCCCGGGTAGGCGCGGGCGTGACGGTCGATCGCCTCCTCGGCGAGGACGTCGATCCCGATCCCGCCGATCCGCGAGGCGGTGCCGGTGAAGTGGCGGTCGACGACGCTCGAGTCGAGCCCGACCGCCTCGAAGATCTGGGCGCCGGAGTACGACGCGATCGTCGAGATCCCCATCTTCGAGATCGTCTTCAGCAGGCCCTTGCCGATCGCCTTGACGACGTTCTTCTGGGCGAGCTCGGGATCGGTCACGCCGGGCACCAGCCCGTCGACGACCAGCTGGTCGACCGAGTCGAACATCAGGTACGGGTTGACCGCCGCGGCGCCGTAGCCGAGCAGGGTCGCGAAGTGGTGGACCTCGCGCGGCTCGGCCGACTCGATCACCAGCCCGGCCTCGAGCCGGACGCCCTCGCGGACCAGGTGGTGGTGGACGGCGGCCGTGGCCAGCAGGGCCGGGATCGCCACCCGCTCGTCGCCGGCGGCGCGGTCGGAGAGGATCAGGACGTTGCGACCGGACTGGATCGCGTCGTAGGCCTCGTCGCAGGCGTTCGCCAGCCGCGCGCGAAGGCCCTCGGGGCCCTCGGCGATCGGCCAGGTGATGTCGATCGTGTGGGCCTTGAAGATGCCCTGGTCGACCTGGCGCAGCGTCTCCAGCTCGTCGTTGCGCAGGATCGGCTGGTCGAGGACCAGGTTGTGCGCGTGCTCGGGGGTCTCCTCGAGCAGGTTGAGCTGGCCGCCGATCGAGGTCGACAGCGACATCACGATCTCTTCGCGGATCGGGTCGATCGGCGGGTTCGTGACCTGCGCGAAGAGCTGCTTGAAGTAGCTGAACAGCGGCGGCCGCTGGTCGGAGAGCACGGCCAGCGCGGCGTCGTTGCCCATCGAGCCGAGCGGCTCCTGGCCACCGGAGGCCATCGGCGCCAGCAGCACCCGCTGGTCCTCCTGGGTGTAGCCGAACGCCTGCTGCAGCTGGCGCAGGTGCTCGCCGGTCTCGTGGACCGCCTTCTTCGGCGCGAGGTCGGAGAAGTGGACCGCCTGCTCGCGGAACCAGGCCTCGTAGGGGCGCTGGGTGGCGACCCGGCGCTTGACCTCGTCGTCCTCGACGATCCGGTGCTGCTCGAGGTCGACCAGGAACAGCTTGCCCGGCGCCAGCCGGCCGAGCCGCTCGATGTTGCTCGGCTCGATCGGCAGCATGCCGGTCTCCGAGCCGAGGACGATCCAGCCGTCCTTCGTCTCCACCCAGCGACCGGGCCGGAGGCCGTTGCGGTCGAGCGTCGCGCCGACGATCCGGCCGTCGGTGAAGAGCACCGCGGCGGGGCCGTCCCACGGCTCCATCAGCATCGAGTGGTAGGCGTAGAAGCCGACCAGCTCGGGCGGCAGGTCGGCCCGGTTCTCGAACGCCTCGGGGACCATCATCATCACCGCGTGCGGCAGCGAGCGGCCCGCGAGCATCAGCAGCTCGAGGACGTTGTCGAAGGTCGCCGAGTCGGAGCCGCCGGGGCGGACGACCGGCTTGATCTTCCCGATGTCGCCGCCGAACAGGTGCGAGGCGAGCTGCGACTCGCGCGCCTTCATCCAGTTGACGTTGCCCATCAGCGTGTTGATCTCGCCGTTGTGGGCGATCACGCGGTTCGGGTGGGCGCGGTCCCAGCTGGGGAAGGTGTTAGTCGAGAAGCGCGAGTGGACGAGCGCGATCGCGGAGGTGAACCGCTCGTCCTGGAGGTCCGGGTAGAAGGCCGGCACCTGGGCCGACAGCAGCATCCCCTTGTAGACCAGCGTCCGCGAGGAGAAGGAGGAGGCGTAGAACTCGGGCGTCGCCAGCTCGCAGACCCGACGGATCACGTAGAGCTTGCGCTCGAACGCCTCCTGGTCGTGGTCGAAGCCGGGGCCGGCCTCGATGAAGAGCTGCTTGACGTAGGGCCGGCTCTCGTTGGCGGTGACGCCGATCTCGTCCGGGCGGACCGGCACGTCGCGCCAGCCGAGCACCCGCTGCCCCTCGACGCGCACGTTGCGCTCGAGCATCTCCTCGACCTTGTGGCGCTGGGCCTCGTCGCGCGGCAGGAAGCACATCGCGACCCCGTAGCGGCCCGGTTCGGGCAGCTCGAAGTCGACCGCCGCGCGCAGGAAGGCGTGCGGGAGCTGGACCAGGATGCCCGCGCCGTCGCCGGTGCGGGCGTCGGCGCCGGCGGCACCGCGGTGGTCCAGGTGCTCGAGCGCGGTCAGCGCACGGACGATCGTCTCGTGCTGCGGATCGTTGTCCAGGCGGGCGACCATCGCCACGCCACAGGCGTCGTGCTCGTTTCGCGGGTCGTAGAGGCCAGCGGCCTCGGGAAGGCGAGAGAATGGCGTCATAGAAGGGAGGTGCTCCGAGGGAGAGGCCCGACAGCAACCGGGGCGGAGCAGGGCTGGGCATCCCCAGGGGCGCCGAAGGGTACACCGCAGCCGGCGTGGACTCCAGCCCGGGCGCCATCGCCGACCGGGCCCCGGGGGCGCGGTTCGGGCCCGACCGGGCACGCGCCGGGGCCGGCCCCGGCGCTGTACGGGGAACCGTACGTCCGTCCGGAAGCCCGTTCAACCGCGCGCTCATCTTGGCGCGTTGCCGCGCACCGGTGACTGGTGCACGCCGTCCGCGTCGGTAGCGTGGCGCTCGTGGCCCCGTCCCTCCCGCGCCCCGCCCGCCGCCGTCCGCCCAGCGATCAGCGGCTGCCGCGCGAGCAGTGGCCGGCGCTCGCCCGCCGGGCCTTCGCCAACTTCCGCGAGCAGGGGATGACCGACTGGGCGGCCACGCTCGCGTACTACGCGGTGCTGTCGATCGTCCCGACGCTGCTGGTGGCGGTCGCGCTGACCACGCTGCTCGGCGCCAGCAGCCTGCCCGAGCGGATCGCCGACGAGTTCGTGAACCTGGTCAAGGACAACGCCTCGTCGACGAGCGCCAACGAGAGCGCCGGGGCGATCCGCGAGCTGGTCGCGAAAGCGCTCGACCAGGCCCAGGGCGGGGCCAGCATCACGCTCGGGATCTCGATCCTGCTCGCCATCAACGGTGCCTCGGGGGCGTTCGCCGCCGCCGGCCGGGCGCTCAACCGCGTCCACCACGTCAGCGAGAGCCGCGGCTTCGTCCGCCACAAGCTGGCCGACGTCGCGACCGCGCTGCTGGTGATCGTGCTGCTGGCGCTGGCCGCGATCGGCTTCTTCGTCGGCGGCGGGATCGCCGACTCGCTCGCCTCCGACCTCGGGCTGGGCAGCGTCGCCCGGACCGTCTGGGACGTGCTCCGGTTCCCGCTCGCGATCACGCTGCTGGTGCTGGCGCTCGGCGTCGTCTACCGGATGGCGCCCGACGTCGAGCGCCAGCAGTCGCTGCTGTCGCCGGGCGCGGCGACCGCCCTCGCCGTCTGGTGCCTGGCCACGCTCGGGTTCACGGTCTACGTGCAGGTGGCCGGCTTCGGCAGCGCCTACGGGGCCCTCGGCGGCGCGATCGTGCTGCTGTTCTGGCTCTGGCTGTCGTCGGCCGCGTTCCTCTTCGGGGCCGAGGTCGACGCCGAGCTGGAGCGGACGCTGCTGGTGCGCGGTCTCGGCCCGCCGGCGATCGGCGGCTACGCGGCGCCGCCAGCGGCGGCCGACGGGGAGGCCTCGGCGTGAGCGCCCGCCGCGCCGTCCGGCGCCGCCCGCAGCCGCGGGGCCCCGGCGGCCGCCACCGAGGCGCCCGCCGCCCCCGCGGCCCCCGCGATCAGGAAGCTGACCCACGGTCCCGCGGCGTCGATCGCCACGCCCCCGAGCGCCGAGCCGGCCGCGAGGCCCGCGCCGAGGCCGGCCACCAGCCAGGTCGACGCCTCGGTGATCGTCCCGCGCAGGGCGACCGTGCTCAGCAGCCCGTAGCCGACGGTCATCCCCGGCGCCAGCGCGGCGCCGGCCAGGAACAGCAGCAGCGCCAGCGACCAGGTCGACCAGGCGGCCGCGGCCAGTGCGTCGCCGACCGCGATCACGCCCAGCAAGAGCGCGAAGCGGCGGGCCGGGTCGGCCGGGTGCCAGCGGCCGGCCAGGAACCCGAAGATCATGCTCGCCAGGCCCCAGCTGGCCAGCAGCGGTCCGGTCAGCGCCTTCTGGCCGTGGTCCTCGGCGAAGGCGGCGATCGCGACTTCGGTCGCCCCGATCCCGGCCCCGAACAGCAGCCAGACGACCAGCAGCAGCCGCACGCCGGGGCTGGCCAGCGCCCCCAGCCGACCGTGGTCGCCGCGGGCGGCGGCCCGCCACCCGCGCGAGGCGGGCGTGGCCGCGAAGAGCACCGTGCCGAGGAGGATTGCGGACCCGGCCACGATCAGGGCCACGCTGGCCGACCAGGCGCCGAGCGCCAGCAGGCCGGCGGGCACGACGACGTAGGCGGCCTCGAACGAGGTCGCGTCGAGCGCGATCGCCGCGTGGCGCCGGGCCGGATCGGGGATCAGCACGTCCCAGAGCGCGCGCAGGCAGGGCGCGACCGGCGGCAGCGCGGCCCCGCCGACCGCGGCGAGCACGATCAGGACCAGCGCCGGCGGACGGCCGGGCAGCAGCGCGATCGCCACCAGCACGGCCGCGGCGACGCTGGCGGTGCCCAGCAGCACGCCGGTCTGACCGCGACGGTCGACCATCCGCCCCAGCAGCGGGGCGGCACCGGCCAGGCCGATCGCGAAGGCGGCGGCGATCGCGCCGCCGAGCCCGTAGCTGCCGCCCAACTCGCGAACCCGCAGGATCAGCAGCAGCCCGAGGGCGCCGTTCGACATCCGGGCGATCACCGAGCTGCCGAACAGGCGAGGCACCCCAGGGATGCGGAGGATGGCGGCGTACGGACCCACGGCTCCATGATGGCGCGCGGGGCGGTTCTGTGATGCGCCGTTCATCAATTGACGCGCGCGGGTACGTCGTCGACGGCGGGGCGGCCACGGTCGGCCGAGGCCCGGCGCGGTCGCGGACGGTGGTCGCGCGGGGCGGCTCAGGGCCGCGGCAGGCTGGTCCGCGCGCGGTCGATCGCCGCCGCCACCGTCGTCCGCAGTCGCGGCTCGTCGGCGGTGGTGAAGCGGGCGACCACCGGTCGCTCGGGGGCCTGGGCGAAGACGAAGGCGACCTCGACCTCGCGGGCCCCGCCGAGCAGCGCCGCCAGCCCGTAGACGTCGCGCTGGAGCCCGTAGCCGTGCTCGACGACCGCCGCCGGGTCCTGGTCGCCGTCGAGCCGGTTGGTCTTCCAGTCGACGATCGCCACCCGCCCCTCGCCCTCGTCCAGCCACAGGTCGACGACGCCCTGGACCAGCGGGCGGTCGCCCCCGACGTCGAACAGCAGGTCGCGCTCCAAGTGCCGCTGCGCGACCGGCAGCGCCAGCGCGCGACGGGCCGGGGGCGTCGCCTCCAGCCCGCTGACGATCGCGGCCAGCTCGGCGGCCGCGGCGTCGTCGAGCGGTCCGGCCTCGGGCAGCTCCTCGGCGAGCGCGGCCCGGACCTCGGCGGCGGTCGCCGGCCCGCGGGCGGCCAGCGGGTCGCGGCCGGCCAGCCGCCGCTCCAGCAGCAGGTGGACGACCGCGCCACGGACCCGGCCCTCGAGCCCGTCGGCCGCCGGCGCGGGCGACGACGGGGGTCCGGGCCCGTCGGGCGCGGGCTCGTCCTCGTCGCGGACGCCGCGGGGGTCGGTGGCCAACCCCAGCCGCTCGGCCAGGCGGGTGTAGGAGACGGGGTCCGGCAGCGGCAGCAGCGGCGGCGCCTGCGGGCGGTGGCGGCCGTCGTCCTCGTCGTCCTCGTCGTCGGCCGCGGGCGGCGGCTCGTCGGGGACGGCGTCCTCCGGCGCTCGCCAGGGACGGGCGTCGTCGGCCAGCGGCGCCGGCATCGCGACGCCGTGCGGGTCGCGCACCAGCATCCGCGCCGTCGCCGGCCGCTCGACCGCCCCGGTCGGATCGGCGATCTCCAGCAGGGTCTCCTCCCCCAGCCGCGGCCACGCCTCGGGATCGGCGATCAGCGGCAGCAGCCACCGCAGCGGTGGCTGGCGCGGCTCGCGGTCGTGGCCCTCGCCGGGCGCCACCGGCACCGCCCGGGCCCCGTCGAGCCGGCCGGTGGCGCGCTTCTCGGCCCCGCTGCCCTCGGTCGCGGCGGGCCAGGTGCCGCAGAGGATCAGCCGCTCCTTGGCGCGGGTCATCGCCACGTGCAGCAGCCGCCGCTCCTCCTCGGACTGGGCGCGGTCGGCCTCGGCCTTCAGCAGCTCGTGGTCCCAGAGGCCGACGGCTTCGGGACCGGTGCCGAGCCGCATCCCGATCCGGTCGCGGGCAGGATCAGGGTCGACCAGGATCCGCGGCCGGTCGGCGTTGATCCGCGAGCCGAGGTCGCAGCAGATGACGACCGGCCACTCCAGGCCCTTCGAGCGGTGGATGGTGGTGATCCGGACCGCCTCGCCGTCGGTCAGGACCGGCGCGCTGGGGCCGTCGGCGCGGTCGGCCACGATCCGCCGGGTCAGCGCCAGCAGGTCGTCGCCGGCCGCCTCCTGGCCCTCGACCCAGTCGCAGAAGGCGGCGACGGCGGCCCAGCGGCGGGCGGCGCCGGGACGGGCCAGGATCGCGGCCCGGTAGGCGTCGTCGGCCCGGATCTCGGCCAGCAGGTCGGCGGGGCCGGCCCGCCGCGCCAGGCCGCGGTGGCGGAGCAGCGCCACCACCTGCAGGTCGAGCGCGTCGCGGGCGGCGTCCGGCATCGGCACCGTGGCCGGCTCGTCGTCGAGCGCCCGGACGGTGTCCCAGAGCGCCGGCGGCGGGGTCCGGCGGAGCGCGGGATCCTCGGCGGCGGCCGCGCGGTGGCGGTCGAGCGCGGCCCGATGCTCGGCGGCCAGCGGCACCAGCGCGTCGGCGTCGACCCCGGCCGTCGGCAGCCGCAGGGCGCCGAGCAGCGCGACGTCGTCGTAGGGGTTGGCCACCGCCCGCAGCCACGCCTCCAGCTCGCGCACCTCGAGCGTCTCCAGCAGCGGGGCGGCGACGACCGGCACGGCGTCGATGCCGCTGGCCAGCAGCGCCCGCTCGAGCGCGGCGACCGGCGCCGTGCGGCGGACGAGCAGGGCGATCTCACCGGGGGCACGGCCGGCGTCGAGCAGCTCGCGGACCAGCGCGGCGACGTGACCGGCCTCGTCGGGATCGATCGGCGGCGGCTCGGGCTCGCCGTCGTCGCCCCCGATCGGCGGCTCGGGGACCGGGCGCGCGCCCGGTCCGTCCGGCAGGTCGGCGATCACGTGCAGCTCGACCGCGGGGGCGCGGCGGCCGTCCTCCGGGGCGCGGTCGTGGCCGTGAACGAGCGGCTGGTAGTCGGCGTGGGCGCGGAGCCCGACCCGGTTGGTGAGGGCCAGCACGTCGGAGGGGCAGCGGAAGGTCTCGTCGAGCGCCAGTCGCCCGCCGACGGCCTCGGCCCGGGTGGCGGCGTCGTCGAAGCCGCGGACGGTCGCGTGACGGAAGCCGTAGATCGCCTGCAGCCGGTCGCCGACCTGGAACCGGCGCTCGGGCGCGCTGAGCAGGTCGACGAGCGCCAGCTGGACCGGGTTGGTGTCCTGGAACTCGTCGACGAGCACGTGGCGGAAGCGCCGCCGCAGCCGCTCGGCGACGTCCGGCCGCCGTCGCAGCAGGTCGAGCAGCGTCAGCAGCAGGTCGTCGAAGTCCATCAGCGCCTGCTCGCGCTTGAGGCGGCGGTAGCTGCGGGCGGTGGCGACGAGCAGCGCCTCGCGGAGGGCCAGCTCGCGGACCCCGTGCGGGACCAGCTCGGCGGCGCGGGCGCCGCGGCGGGCGCGATCGACGGCCTCGCGCAGGGCCTCGACGGCGCGGCCCTTGACGGTGGCGGCCTGGCGTGCGGGCAGCGTCCAGCCGGCGGCGGCGGCGCTCGACGGCAGCCCGTCGGTCGGGGCGCCGTCGAGGTCGACCTCGATCTGGGCGGCGGCGGCGAGCACCCGGTCGGCGGCCCGCTTGCCGGCCTCGCTGACCTTCGGGCCGGAGCAGGCCTCGCGGACCTCGACGACCGCGTCGGCGGCGGCGCGACGCAGCGCGGCGGCCAGCTCGGGGCCGCGGGCGTCGGTCGCCGGCGGCAGCGGCAGGGCGCGCGGCAGCGACAGCTCGTGGCCGCCGGCGGCGGGGTCGCGGCCCTGGGTGCGGCGGAGGGCCAGCAGCGCCAGGGTCTCGTCGCGCAGCAGGTCGATCCCGTAGGCGGCGGCCAGGTCGAGCGCCGCGGCGGCGTCGACCGGCAGTCCCTCGGGCTGCTCGGGGAGCGGGGAGCGGCGCGCGGCGAGCGGGTCGCGCAGCCAGGCGGCGACGGCCCGGTCGAAGGCCGCGCGCCGCAGCTCGGCGGCCCGGGTCTCGTCGGCGACCTGGACGTCGGGGTCGAGCCCGGCGGCGAGCGCGTAGCGGCGCAGCAGCCGCTGGGCGATCGCGTGGAAGGTGCCGATCCACGCCTCCTCCAGCCGCCACCGCTGGGGCAGGACGCCGCCCCCGGTCAGCGCCTCCAGCCGCCGGCGGAGCCGCTCGCGCATCTCGGCGGCGGCCTTCTCGGTGAAGGTGATGGCCAGGATCGAGGCGGTGTCGAGGTCCTCGTCCTCGATCAGGGTCCGCAGGTAGCGCTCGACCAGCACGCTGGTCTTGCCCGCGCCGGCCCCGGCCGAGACGAGCGTTTCGCCCCGCCGCTCGATCGCCGCCGCCTGACGGTCGGAGAAGGTGGCGCTGCGCCCGTCCGGTCCCGGCAGGTCGCGGCGCAGCCGGCCCTCGGGGTCATGGAGCAGGGACGGGTCGATGGAGGTGGGGAGGCCGTCGGCGGGGGGCTGGTCGGCGGGGAGGCTGTCGAGGGGCAGGGCGTCGGCCGGGGTGGGCAGGGCCTCGGCGGGGCGGCTGTCTCCCGGACGGCCGTCGCCGGGGCCGCTGGCGGTGGCGGGGGCCGGTGCCGGAGGAGATGGGGCGGCGGCCGGCGGGGCGGTGGGCGGCGG
>NZ_JAWZSQ010000028.1:0-57115 GCF_034096925.1 Patulibacter defluvii | reverse complement strand
GCGGCCGCGCTCTGGTGCGGGCTGGCCTGGATGCGCCAGCGCGGGCTGCCGGTCGCGCTCGGCCTGGTGGCGGTCTACCTGGTCGCCTTCGCCGGATCGCACCCGCTGGGCGTGGGCGTCCTCCGCCACCAGCCCGCCGCCGTGGGCGGCGGCAACCGCCCGCGAGGCCCAGTCGGCGGCGCCGTCGAGGTCGCCCTCGGCCAGCGCGCAGCGGGTCAGGATCTCGTAGGCGGGGACGTCGCCCGAGCGCGAGGTCTGGAGCGGCACGCCGCCGCCGCTCATCGCCAGCAGCACGTCGCGGGCGGCGGCCGGGCGGCCGGCCTCCAGCAGCGGCGCGGCGGCGTAGAAGCCGCTCATCCCCGGCAGCAGCCCGGCGTCGGCGCCGGTCGCCAGCCGCACCGCCTCGTCGCCGGCCCGCAGCGCCTCGGCGCGACGGCCCTGGGCGAGCCGCAGCAGCGCCAGCTGGCCGAACGAGACCGAGAGGAACAGGTGCGGCGTCAGCCGGCCGCGCTCGAGCGCCTCGACCAGCGTCGCCTCGGCCTCCTCCAGCCGCCCCAGCCGCAGGTGCGACCAGGTCATCGCGGTCTGGGTGACCAGCAGCGTCTCGCCCTGGCCGGTGTCGCGGGCGACCCGGATCGCCCGTGCGCCGACCTCGAGCGAGGCCGACGGCCGCTCCAGCACCGCCGCCGACCAGCCGACCCAGAGCCCGAGGTCGAGGCGGGTGGCCAGCGCGCCGTCGTCGAGCGCCGCGAACCGCTGGAGGGCGGCGTCGAGCGTGGCGTCCGTCGGCAGCCCGAGGAAGTAGCGGGCCAGCGTCACCTGGCCCGCGGCGACGGCGCCCAGCGTCGGCAGCCGCAGCCGGTCGGCCAGCGCCAGCGCCCGCCGCGCCCAGTCGTGCATCTCGCTCGGGCGCATCTCGTAGGCGCCGCAGGCGGCCAGCTCGATCTCCAGCACGACCGCGTCCTCGGACTCCGGCTCGACCGCGGCGTGGGCGGCGGTCAGGCGGTCGCGGGCGTCGCGGTTGCGGCCCAGCAGGTGCTCGACCCCGGCGCAGCCGGCGGCGACCGCGGCCCGCTCCGGCGCGCCCGCGGGCAGCAGCGCCAGCACCGCCCCGAGCGCGTCGCGGCCGTGCTCCAGCTCGCCGGCGCCGGTCGCCGCGCTGGCCTCGGCCAGCCGCAGCGCGATCCGCTCGGGTGCGTCGGCCTCGTCCTCCGGCAGCAGCGCCGCGGCGGCCGCGTACCAGCGGGCGGCGAGCGCCGGGGCCCGCTGGCGGCTGGCGTCGCCGGCCTCGCGCAGCAGCGCGATCGCCTGGCGGTCGCCGGGCGCGGCCGAGCGCTCGACGTGCGGCGCGCGGGCGGCGAGGTCGGCCCCCTGGGCGGCCAGGTGGGCGGCGACCCGGGCGTGGGCGGCGGTCAGCCAGCCGCCGCCGGCGTCGGCCAGCACCGTCGCGCGCACGATCGGGTGGCGGAAGGCCAGCTGGCCGGGGTTCGCGGTCGGCGCCAGCAGGCCGGAGGCGATCAGCGCGTCGGCCAGGTCGGGGACCCGCTCCTCGCCGACGTCGGCGGCCCGCGCGGCGACCCGCAGCGCGCAGGGATCGCCGGCCACGGCGGCGCCGCGCAGCAGCTCGCGCGCGGCCGGCGACAGCGCGGCCAGCTCGCCGGCCAGCGCGGCCCGGACCGCCGCCGGCACGCTGGCGGCGTCCTCGACCGGAGCCAGCGGCTGGCGGCCCTCGTGGCGGTGGGCGCGGGCCAGCGCGAGCAGGAAGAAGGGCGTGCCGCCGCTCTCGCGGTGGAGGTCGTCGGCGACCGCCCGCGGGACCGCGTCGCCGAGCAGCTCGCGGCTCTCGGCGGCGTCGAGCGGCCGCAGGTCCAGCCGCAGCGCCTCGTGCTCGCGGACCGCGGCGGCCAGCGCGCGCTCCAGCAGCGGCGGCAGCTGGGCCGGCCGCAGGCCGACCGCCAGCCGCACGGCGCCGCGCGGCGGCCGGGCCAGCAGGTGGGCGAGCAGCTCGACCGAGGCCGGGTCGGCCCAGTGGAGGTCGTCGAGCACCAGCAGCAGCGGCTGGCGCTCGGCGATCGCGCCCAGCAGCCGCCGGAGCGCGGCGTAGGTGCGGTGGCGCTCCTCGGTGAGGGTCGCCGGCGGCGCGTCGCCGGGCCGCTCGAAGCTCGGCAGCGCGGCGGCGAGCTCGGGCCCGTCGGCGCCGGCCAGCGCCCGTCGCGCGGCCGGGTCGAGCGTCGCCAGCCAGTCGTCGACGGCGTGGCGGACGATCCCGAACGGGGCCTCGCCCTCGAACTCGGCGGCGCGGCCGTCGAGCACCAGCCAGCCCTCGGCGACGGCGTCCGCCGCCAGCTCGCGCAGCAGCCGGCTCTTGCCGATCCCGGCCGGGCCGGCGACCTGGACCGCCCACGGCCCCTCGGGCGCGAGCACGCGGCGGGTCGCGGCCCGTTCCGCGTCCCGCGCGACCAGCGGACCACCACCCCCGTCGACCACGCCGACGAGCGTAGCTGGTGAGGGAGACGAGGGACGCGGTGAGGGATATCCCGGATGACCGGCGAGCGGCCGCCCGCCATCCTGCCCTCCGCACGCGGCGGGCGCCCCGGGGGGCCGAGGTGGGCGACGCCGCGCTGCCGTCGGGGGCCGGGGGGCCGGGCGTCCTGGCGGTCGTCGCCGGGGCGACGGCCGCCGGGACGACCGATGGGCCCCGGCGCCGGCTCACGGGTCGAGCGGTCGCAGCACCCGCTCGACGACCAGCCGCCGGCGGACCGGGAAGCGGATCGTCGCCTGGATCCCGGGCCGCGGCACCATCGTCCGCGCCGGCGGGCGGCGGAGCGCGACCGTCGCGCCGCGCGGCAGGCCGTGCAGCTCGGCGATCATCGTCGCGCCGGCGGCGGTGTGGACCAGGTAGGCGGATCCGGGCGGGCAGCCGGGAACGTCGCTGCCGCCCCGCTCCAGCCGGCGGCAGCGGACGGTGCCGCGACGGCCGTTGGAGGGCAGCCGCAGGGCCGCCTCGACGCCGCGGCCGCCGGGCACGATCGCGTAGCGGGTGACGATCCGGTCGCGGGTGAAGCGGTGGCGGACGGCGACCCGCGCCGCGCCGCCGCGGACGACCCCGGCGAAGCGCGCGTCCGGCCCCGGCAGCGGCCGCAGCCGAAGGTCGGCGTCCGGCTCGCGCTCGCCCGGCTGGGTGTCGAGCAGCGGCGTGCCGTCGCGGGTCAGGGCCAGCCCCAGCGAGCCCTCGCCGCCGCCGCCGAGCGCGCCGAGCGGGGCCGCGTCGGCGTTCAGGATCCAGGCCGGCTCGAGGCCGCCGCCGGTCGGGACGCTGGTCGGCGGGGCGACCGCGGTCGCGTAGCGGGGGCCGTTGACGGTCAGCCGGCCGAAGCCGGGGTCGAGGTCGACCAGCAGCGGGGCCGCGGCCCGGTCGGGGCCCGGCAGCCGCCCGTCGCAGCCGCAGCCGGCGGCCCAGTCGGCCAGCGTCGAGGCCAGCCGGACGGTCGCCGTCAGCCGGTTGCTGCGGACGTTCTCGAAGCTCGACCGGAAGCCGAAGGTGGTGGCGGGCAGCAGGATCGTGCCGGCGTCGCCCGCCCACTGGCGGAACAGCCGCACCCCGCGCGCGAGCAGCAGGTCGGCGTCGCGGTCGGGGCGGCCGGTGACCGCGCCGCCGCCGCGCAGCGCCATCACCGCCCCGTCGAGGGCCAGCGCCCAGTACTGGCGCAGGTGGATCCGGCTCTGGCCCTTGCCGGTCTCCCAGTTCAGGTACCCGGAGGGCGTCCAGTCGGCGTCGACGGTGTGGGTCGCCCAGTCGCGCAGGATCCGCAGCTGGGCGGCCGGCAGCGGCTTCATGCCCGCCTGCAGCGCCTGGCCGTAGTAGCGCAGCGCCCCCAGCACGACGTTGGCGTACTCGACGGTGTCGGTCCGGTCGACCGGGTCCGAGGGCCGCACGTCGGGCCGGTAGTGGAAGCCGTTGCCGGCGCTCAGGTTCGGCGTCCGGCCGGCGTGGACCGGCACGTGGGCGTGGGCGGCGAACCACGCCAGCTGCTCGCGGTAGTCCTCGCGCAGCGGCCGCGGGTCGCCGCCGACGGTCGCGGCGGCGCCGTAGAGGTCGGCGTTCCAGTTGATCTGGTTCAGCAGCCGGCTGGGGGAGCGGAAGGTGGCCGAGGTCGCCACCGCCACCACCGTGGTGCGGATCGCGGCGGCGTCGCGGGCGGGCAGCGCGACCCGCTCACGGGCCAGCCACGCCACCCGCAGCGCGCGGGCGACCGTCGCGTCGATGCTCGGGTGCTGGTTGATCGTGGCCGCGTCCGACTGCCGCCAGCCGGGGGCGTGGACGGTGTTGTGGCGCGAGCCGCCGAACCGCAGCCCCTTGGTCGTCGCCAGGTAGGCAGGCCCGGTCAGGAAGCGGACGAGGCCGGCGATCCGGTCGTCGCGGCGGGCGGGGCCGTCGTGGTCGGTCAGCGCGGCGGCGGCGTGGATCCGCAGCATCTCGGCGTTGAGCCGGCTGCTGATCCGCCCGTCGGGCGTGACGTAGGCGCCGCGGCGGCCGTCCCAGAGCCGGTCCATCGGGCCGAGGACCGCGTCCGGCAGCGCCCAGGCGTCGTCGGGGTCGGCCGCGGCCAGCCGCTGGGCGGCGACCACGCCGGCGGCGTCGAACGCCCGGTCGGCGACGATCTCGGCGTCGGCGGCCGGGTCGCCGGCGTCGGCGCGTTCGGTGGTGGGCAGCGCCGGCGCGGCGGGGCGGTCGCCGCCGCAGCCGAGGAGCAGGGCGGAGAGCGCGCCGGCGAGCAGCGTCCGCCGGACGTAGGCTCCCGGCCGCATCGGCGGGCATGCTAGACGGTCGATCGCGATCGCCGCGCCTGCGCGGACCGGGCCCGAACCGCCCGCCCGCCGGCGACCGCCAGCGTCCCGTCCGGCGGTCTTCCTGCCAGAATCGCCGGCGTGCCCGAGCTGCCGGACCTGACCGACACCGTGCGCTTCGACGACGCCGGCCTGGTGCCGGTGGTGATCCAGGACTGGCGCACCGGCGAGGTGCTGACCCTGGCCTACGCCAACGACGAGGCGCTGCGGCGGACCCGCGAGACCGGCGAGCTGCACCTCTGGTCGCGCTCGCGCGGGGAGCTGTGGCACAAGGGCGCCACCTCGGGCAACGTCCAGTGGGTCCGCGACCTGCGGCTCGACTGCGACCGCGACGCGGTGCTGGCGCTGGTCGAGCCAGCCGGCCCGGCCTGCCACACCGGCGCCCGCACCTGCTTCGGCGCCCCCGACCGCCCGACGACCGCCGACGGCAGCCTCGGCCCGGCCGAGATCGCGCCCGAGCGGCTGGCCCCGCACGAGGTCCTGCCCGACCTGGAGCGGGTGCTGGCCGCCCGCCGCGCCGACCCGCCGACGGGCTCCTACACCGCCAAGTTGCTGGCCGACCGCGCCTTCGCCGGCGCCAAGGTCGAGGAGGAGGCGGAGGAGGTCTTCCGGGCCGCGCGCGAGGAGACGGACGAGCGGGTCGACTCCGAGGCGGCCGACGTCCTCTACCACCTGCTGGCCCTGATCCGCGGCCGCGACCGGACCCTGACCGACGTCGTCGAGGTGCTCCGTGCCCGCCGCGGCTGAGTCGGCGCTGGAGCGGGCCGCGGCGCTCGGGCTGCGGATCGCGCCGACCCTCGACGAGGTCCGCGCGCTGGCCGCCGACCACGACGTGGTACCGGTGCTGGCGCGCACGATCGACGACACCGAGACGGCCGTCTCCGCCTTCCTGAAGCTGCGCGCCGCCCACCCGGGCGAGCCGGCCTTCCTGCTCGAGAGCGCCGACCAGGGCCGCGTCGGGCGCTACTCGTTCCTCGGCGTCCGCCCGGCCAGTACGATCAGCTGGCGGCTGGGCGAGGAGGGCGATCCGTACGCGATCGCCCGCGACGCCGTCGGTCGCCGGCGGGTGGCCCAGGTCGAGGGGCTGCCGCCGTTCGCCGGCGGCGCGGTCGGGGTCTTCGCCTACGACCTGGTGCGGACGGTCGAGCCGCTGGCGGCGCCGAACCCGGATCCGCTCGGGACCCCGGACCTGGCGCTGATGGTGACCGACGCGATGGTCGTCTTCGACCACCTGCAGCACACGGTCACGCTGCTGGCCCCGGTCCACGTCGAGGCCGACGGCGACCTGGAGCGGCGCTACGCCGAGGCGGTCGAGCGGATCGTCGGCCTCCGCGAGGTGCTCGCCGGCCCGGCCCCGGCGGCCCCGCCGGCGCGCGGCGCGCGGCCGGCCCCGGAGTGGGCGTCGAACCACACGCGCGAGCAGTTCGAGGCGATGGTCGCGCGGATCATCGAGTACGTCCACGCCGGCGACGCCTTCCAGGTGGTGCCGTCGCAGCGCTGGAGCGCCGAGCTCGACGTCGAGCCGTTCAGCGTCTACCGCGGGCTGCGGGTGGTGAACCCGTCGCCCTACATGTACTACCTCGACTTCGGCGACTGGCAGGTGGTGGGGGCGAGCCCCGAGCCGCTGGTGACCGTCCGCGGGCGCGAGATCTCGATGCGGCCGATCGCCGGCACCCGCCCGCGCGGCGCGACCCCGGCGCAGGACGCCGAGCTCGCGGCCGGGATGCTGGAGGACGAGAAGGAGCGGGCCGAGCACGTGATGCTGGTCGACCTCAGCCGCAACGACCTCGGCCGGGTCTGCGACTACGGCACGGTGACGGTCGACGAGCTGATGGTCGTCGAGACCTACTCGCACGTGCTGCACATCGTCAGCGCCGTCTCCGGCACGCTCCGCGACGACGTCTCGGCGACCGACGCGCTGCGGTCGGTGCTGCCCGCCGGCACGCTCTCGGGCGCGCCGAAGGTGCGGGCGATGCAGATCATCGACGAGCTGGAGCCGGTCAAGCGCGGCGGCTACGGCGGCGCGGTCGGCTACCTCTCGTGGTCGGGCGACCTCGACTCCTGCATCCACATCCGGACGGCGGTCTTCCAGGACGGCGTCGCGCACGTCCAGGCCGGCGGCGGCACGGTGGCCGACGCCCGCCCGGACTACGAGTACGAGGAGTCGGTCAACAAGTCGCGGGCGATCCGCCGGGCCGTCGAGCTGGCGCTCGAGCAGCCCGACTGGGCCTGAGCGGGATCAGCCGGCGGCCTTGGCCAGGACCGGCTCGATCCGCTTCAGCGCCCACGGGATCCCGAGCACCGAGGGGACCCGCAGCTGGGTGATCGTCTCCTGGTCGACGGCCAGGTAGCGGCCCTCGCGGACGGCGGCGATCCGGCGGAAGAGCGGGTTGCGCTCGGTCGCGCGCTGGATCTGCGGGTTGACGTAGCTGACGATCATCACGTCGGCGTCGAGCGCGTCCAGGTTCTCCAGGCTGACGGCGCCGCCGTCGTTGTCGGCGCTGAACTTCGGCACCTTCTGGGCGCCGGGGGCGAGCCGCAGGCCGATCTGGCCGAAGAGCCGGGCCACGACCTCCTTGGGGTCGCGGATGGTGACGATCTTGCCGGGTTCGAATCCCGACGAGAGGGTGAAGGTCCTGCCCTTCAGGCCGGGGTGGCGGCGGAGCACGTCGCGCAGCGTCGCCTCGGTCCGGGCGACCGCCTGCTTGGCCCGCTGCTCGCGGCCGACGGCGCGGCCGACCAGCAGCGTCTGCTCCTGCCAGGTCTGGCGGAACCAGCTGTCGCGGTAGGCGATCGTCGGCGCGATCCCGGACAGCCGCTCGAAGTCGGTGCCGCTGCCGGCGTTGCCGGTGGCGCTGATCAGGTCGGGGCGCAGGGCCGCGACCTTCTCGAAGTTGACGCCGCTGGAGAAGGGCAGCAGCTCGGTCGTCTTCGGATCGACCTTGCCCGTCAGCCAGGGCGGGATCCCGCTCGGGTTGAGGTCGTCGCGGCTGGTGCCGACGGGGGTGATCCCGACCGCGACCAGCGCGTCGAGATCGCCGGAGCCGTGCGACAGCGCCACCACCCGCTGCGGCGCGGCGTCGATCACCGCCTTGCCGTAGCGGTGCTCGATCGTGACCGGGAACCCGGAGCCGGCCGCGGCCTTGGCCGTCGTCGTGGTCGCGTCGTCGTCGCCACCGCCGCAGCCGGCGGCGGCCAGGCCGATCGCGGTCAGGGCCGCCGCGAGCGGCAGCCGGCGGAGGAGCGCTGGGGGAATCATGTAGGGCACCCTAACTAACTCGACCGCCCCCCGCCCGCTACCGTTGGCGACCGCGCCCATGACCAGCGTCCTCGTGATCGACAACTACGACTCCTTCACCTACAACCTGGTGCAGGAGCTGGGCGAGCTGGGAGCGAGGGTCGACGTCGTCCGCAACGACAAGGCGACCGTCGACGAGCTGCTGGAGCGGCGACCCGACCGGGTCGTCGTCTCACCGGGGCCGTGCACGCCCGACGACGCCGGGATCTCGCTCGAGGCGGTCCGCCGGGTGCCCGAGGCGGGGATCCCGCTGCTCGGGGTCTGCCTCGGCCACCAGGCGCTCGGCCAGGCGTTCGGCGGCCGCGTCGTCCGCCACGAGCCGGTCCACGGCAAGACGGCGACGATCCGCCACGACGGCCGCTCGATATACCGCGGGCTCGACGACGAGGTCGAGGTCGGCCGCTACCACTCGCTGGTGCTCGACGAGGCGGCGCTGCCGGAGTGCTTCGTCGTCAGCGCCCGCGGTGGCGGTGTGATCCAGGGTGTCCGTCACCGCGAGCTGCCCGCCGAGGGCGTCCAGTTCCACCCGGAGTCGGTGCTGACGCCGAAGGGGATGGGAATGCTGGAGCGGTTCCTCCACGACGGCGTCGAGTCGCCGGGCCGCGTCGCGAACCTGGCCACCTGACGGGCTCGCGGTCGCCCGCGGCCCCGTCGTCGGGCCGGCTGGACGCGGACAGCAGATCGGTGAGGAGGAGGCCACCGAGCGCCAGCCCCACGCAGAGCAGCGAGCCGCCGGCCAGGTAGAGCGCCAGCCACGTCTGGCCGGAGAGCAGCACCGGCACGGCGCCGATCAGCAGCGGCGTCGGCAGCAGCGTCGCGAGCACCAGGATCGAGAGGCGGAACGTCGTCGCGCCGAGGTGACGAGCGCGGTGGTAGCCGTGTTGGACGGAGGACGCGTGAGGCATGGTCGGCGCCCGTGGTGGGAGGCGCTGACCGGGCCCGGGCGACGACCCGATCACGCGGGGCGTGGGGGCCCGGTGCCGGGGGGAAGGGGGGCGGCACCGGGCCCGCACTGTGCGGATGTCGCCAACGCCGTGCGGGACGCGGGCGACGCGGGCCACCCTAGGCCGGAAATCGGCTCGCGGATCAACGTCGATCATCCGTCCAGAAGCCACCACGGGACCCGCCGGAGATGCCCCCGAGGGGTGCGCGAGAGGCCCGTCTCGACCGTGTTTGGACGTTTGGTCGATCTTCCGAGGACGCCGTATTTGGACCGTAGCCTGCCCAGTCGCTTTCCCCGTGCCGTGGCTCGGACCGGGGTCAACCAGAGACAAGCGACAGCAAAAGGAGCTGGAGCATGCAGCGCACGACGAACACGTCGCGTGGGAGCAGGACCGGAGTGGGGCGGCGGACGCCGGCGATCGCGGGGGCCCTCGTCCTCGGCGTCCTGGCGATCGGACCGGCGGCCGGCGCCTCGGCCGCCGACAGCACGGTCCCGGTGCCCGAGGGCGCCAACGACCTGCCGCTGAGCAAGCCGCTGACCGAGGGCAAGCTCGCCAACGGGGTGCACTGGCGCCGGGTCGCCGGGGACACCACCTGGCAGTCGGCGTCGAGCGAGACCAGTGGGCCGAAGCTCGCCGACGGCCGCTACGCCGGTGGCTCGCTGCCGATCGCCACGACGAAGGACGCGGACGGCCGCTGCCTGGTCGCCTGGACCTTCGACCGGCCGGTCGATCTAGAGTTCGGGGTCACGGCGGTCGACCAGTGGTACGGCGGCAAGATCCTGGGGATCATCCCCCCGGGGCCGTTGCAGTTCCTCTCCGACCTCTGGGACTCCGCTACCGGGCTTCTCAAGAAGCTCATCGACACGGTCGTCGGGCCGCTCTGGGGCGGGTCGGGCACCGACAGCGCCGGCGTCACCTTCGCCGGCAAGCAGGCGCTCGACTTCCTCCTCTCGGCCGGCAACGGTCCGGAGACGGTGCTCCTGCCCACCACCGCGGTGCCGCTGACCAGCTCGACCGGCGACGGGGGCAGCGGCTCGTCGCTGGCCGCCGGGACGCCGGAGGGCGGATCGATCGACAGCCACCACCGCTGGCTGAGCAGCGACCACGCGCTCCAGACGCGGGACAAGCTCAACACGTCCGCGGACGGGACGTCGTACTTCACGATCAAGGGCGTCCGCCAGCTCGGCCTCCAGACGGCCGCCTGCGATTCCAGCACCTGGGCCGGGATCACGAACGTCAGCGTGACGTCGAGCGCGAAGGACTCGTCGCTGTCGTCGCTCCAGGAGGTGATCGACCGGCTGACCCGCGCGACGGAGCAGCTCGGTCCCGACACCGCCAACGCGGCGAAGGCCCTGAAGGACGAGCTCGACGGCCTGCGCAAGGCGCTCGAGGGGCAGACCTCGACCAAGGATCCGAACAGCGCCGAGGTGCAGGCCCAGACCAAGGCCTTCGACGCGCTGGTCGACGCGCTCAAGAAGCTCCAGGACGCGGCCGCCGGCGGCCAGGACCTGGCTGGCCCGCTGAAGGCGCTCCAGGACGCGATCGACGCGTTCAACAAGGCGACGAAGGACGCCGGGGGCCTGGGCGACGCCAAGCAGGAGGACGCGATCAACCAGTTGCTGACCAAGCTGGCCGACACGCTCAAGGGGCTCGCCGACAAGCAGGGCGTCACGACCGACCAGGCCGTCAAGGCCGCGACCGATGCGCTGAAGAAGGCGCAGGACGCGACGGCGACGGAGACGAAGAAGTCGCCGATCAGCGTTCCGGGTCTGACGGCGACGATCGATCCGCTGAAGAAGGCGATCGATGACGCCAAGAAGGCTGGTGTCGATGGTGCTGCGGTGACCGCGGCCGAGAAGACGCTGGCCGACGCCGAGGCGGCGCTGAAGAAGGCGCAGGACCAGGCCGGCTCCACGCAGGCGGCGACCGATGCGCTGAAGAAGGCGCAGGACGCGACCGCTGCTGAGACGGCGAAGAGCCCGATCAGCGTTCCGGGTCTGACGGCGACGATCGATCCGCTGAAGAAGGCGATCGATGACGCCAAGAAGGCTGGTGTCGATCCGTCCGCGATCTCGGGTGCCGAGAAGACGCTGGCCGACGCCGAGGCGGCGCTGAAGAAGGCGCAGGACCAGAGCGGTTCGACGCAGGCCGCGACCGACGCGCTGAAGAAGGCGCAGGACGCGACCGCTGCTGAGACGGCGAAGTCGCCGATCGACGTTCCGGGTCTGACCGGCTCGATCGACGCGCTGAAGAAGGCGATCGACGTCGCGAAGACCGCTGGTGTCGACCCGTCCGCGATCTCGGGTGCCGAGAAGACGCTGGCCGACGCCGAGGCGGCGCTGAAGAAGGCGCAGGACCAGAGCGGTTCGACGCAGGCGGCGACCGACGCGCTGAAGAAGGCGCAGGACGCGACGGCGACGGAGACGAAGAAGTCGCCGATCGACGCTCCGGCGCTGCAGGCCGCGATCGACGCGCTGCGCAAGGCGATCGATGAGGCCAAGAAGGCCGGCGTCGATCCGTCCGCGATCTCGGGCGCGCAGCAGACGCTGGGCGACGCCGAGGCGGCGCTGAAGAAGGCGCAGGAGCAGAACGGGGCCGCGCAGGCGGCCGCGGAGGCGCTGAAGAAGGCGCTGGACGCCACGGCGGCCGCCGCCACGAAGACGCCGCTCGACGTCCCGGGGCTGCAGGCGACGATCGATCCGCTGAAGGAGGCGATCGACGGCGCGAAGAAGGCCGGCGTCGACGGTGGCACGGTCCTCGCGGCTGAGAAGGCGCTGACGGACGCCGAGGCGCTGCTGAAGCAGGCGCAGGCGGGCGGCACGAACACGAAGAGCTGGTGGGACCAGGCGAAGGACTTCGTGTCCACCGTCCTCTGGGCCACGGATCTCGCGGACAAGGCCATCAAGACGGGCACGGCGGTCTTCAACTCGATCGGGCCGATCTACGACCAGCTCAAGGCGTACGCCGACTCGATCGGCGGGATCTACCAGAAGGTCGTCGACACCCTGACGTCGCTCTACGACACGGGCAAGTCGACGGTCGACTCGATCGCCCCGATCTACAACCAGGTCAAGGCGTTCGTCGACACGCTCGGTTCCTACTACCAGAAGGTCGTCGACACCCTGACGTCGCTCTACAACACGGGCAAGTCGACGGTCGACGCGATCGCGCCGATCTACAACACGGGCAAGTCGCTGATCGACACGCTCGGGTCGATCTACCAGAAGGCGGTCGACACCCTGACGTCGCTCTACGACACGGGCAAGTCGGCGGTCGACTCGCTCGGGCCGATCTACAACACGGCCAAGACGGTGATCGACACGCTCGGTTCGATCTACAAGACGGTCAGCGGCCTCTTCGGCGGCTTCCAGCAGACGTCCTCCAAGCCGGTGGGGCAGTCGGCCACCGCTTCGGCGACGCCCGCGCCCGTGGTGGCACCGACGCCGGACGCTGCGACGAGCACCGAGTACCTCCGGTGCCTGTCGCGCAAGGTGGTCCTGACCGAGGTCCGTCGCACGAGCAGCACCCGCGCCGCCGTCTCCGGCTTCGCGGCCGCTGAGAGCGCGGGTTCGACCGTCGAGATCCGCTCGGTGAACGACGACCAGCTCGTCGGACGCGCCACCGCGAGCAGCAACGGCGCGTTCCGGACCACGATCCGCACGCCGCGGCGCGGCCAGGGCCGTCTCCGCTACCAGGCGCTGATCGGCGGCGAGAGCTCGCCCTCGGTCAACCTGACGCGGCGGCTGGACCTGACCAAGGTCAAGACCAGCGGCACGCGGTTCAGCGTCAGCGGCACGGTGGCGAAGCCGCTGAGCTCGCGCACGACGGTCCGGATCCGCGTCCAGCGCGGGGACTGCCGCGGCGAGTGGGAGACCCGCGCCACCGCGCGCGTCAACCGGCGCACGGGCCGCTTCTCGGCCTCGTTCTCGGTCCCGAACGCGGACAAGGGCGTGATCGTGCGGGCCGACGCGAGCGTCCCGAAGAGCGCTCGCGCGTCGCGCAAGAAGATCCGCACCTTCTCGCTCCGCGTCCCGGTGGGGCTGTAGGGCGGGAACTCCGCTGATCCGCGAGGGAGACGGGCGTCGAAGCCGGCGCCCGTCTCCCGGCGGGATCGTCCTGTCGTGCGTCCCGAGAGAAGGCAGGTGAAGTCCGACCACGGAGCAACCCCTCGCCGGCCGACGAGCGCCGTGCAGGCCGCGTCGCTCGAGGCCGTCCACCGCGCGATCGAGGCGCGCGACGCCGAGCTGGTGCGCCAGATCGTCGCGCGGATCGAGCGCGAGGTCGCGAGCTTCCGCCGGCTCCCGCCCGGCCTGCTGCACGCCGACGTCCAGGCGAACTTCGCCGAAGCGCTCGGCTCGCTGCGGGGCCGGCGTCCGCCGGACGGGCAGTCGGCCCGCTGGACCACCACGGCCCGCGAACGGATCCTCCAGGGGATACCGCTCGGCGACGTGCTGTTCGCGATCCAGATCGCGTTCTCCGAGTTCTGGGCGCTGCTGACCGAGGTGCTCGGTCCGGACGGTCTCCCGAGCGCGACGATGCTCGGCGTCTCCCGCTTCTACGTCGCGGCGAGCGACGCGGCGATCGCGGCGGCGGTCACGGCCGACGCCGAGCTCCGCGATCGACACGCCCACGACGAGGAGGCGCGGCACGACGCGTTCGTCGAAGCGGCCATCAACGGCTCGCTCGACGACCAGCGGCTCGAGATCACGTCGAGCGGGTTCGGGCTCGACCCGCGTGCGCAGTACGTCACCAGCCGCGTCCGCTTCCTCGACCCCGGCTCGTCGCGCGGGCTCGCGCACCGCGTCCGGCTGGCGCTCGGCGGCCGTCCGGGCGTCGTCGGACGGGTCGTCGGCGGCGACCTGGTCGCGATCGCGCCCGTCGCTCCGGACCCGATCGCCGGCACGATCGTCACCTTCGCTGGCCCCGCGCTGCTGCGGGAGACCCCACACTCGTACGTCCTCGCCACGAGGACCATGCGGACCGCGACGGCGCTGCGGCTGACCGGCCACGTCGCCTTCGACGAGCTGTCGATCCTGCCCGCGGTGGCCGCCGACGGCGCGCTCGGCGACGTCTTCGACCAGCGCTACCTCCGGCCGCTGCGGGCGCAGGGGCTGCAGGGCGAGGCGATCGTCGCGACGCTGTCGGCCTGGCTGCGGTCGGGCATGCGGTTCGAGGTCGCGGCGCACGCGCTCGAGGTCCACCCGAACACCCTCCGCAACCGCCTGCGCCGCTTCGAGCAGCTGACCGGCCGATCGCTGCGGGATTTCACGACCCTGGTCGAGCTCTGGTGGGCGCTGGAGCGGCGGCGGATGGACCAGCGCGCCGGAGGCGGTGGAGCGAACCACAGCTTCCCGGGCGCCGGATCTGGGTGAACTCACAGGGTCGCGAGCCCGATCGATCACCAACATCAACGGTGTACGCGGAATCGCCGGACGGTTCGACCTCCGGCGATCGTGCACGAGCTGGGCGAGGGCGCGTCGCCGGTCTCCGCGCCGTCGACGGCACCCCGCCCCGGCGGCTCGTGCTCTCCGCGTCGACGTGGTCGATCGATGTCCATCGCAGGAGGAACTGGATGACGCTGGCGGCTCGCTCGCCGTACGAGGACGGACCGGGGGACCGGTCGTCCTCGTTGAACTTCGGGATCGGGGACGTGCTCGCCGACCTGGGCTGGTCGAGGGCGATCCCCGTACCGGCGGCGCGCCGGCGGTACGGTCACCGAACGGGCTTGTTCGCGGTCTGGGCGGACGAGATCGGGTGGGCCGATCTGCAGCTGCCCGGGCGGGCGAAGCAGTCGCCGTTGTTCGTCGGTGAGACCGCCACCGGGCGGGCGCCGGCGTTGGCGTTGGCGCTTGGCGTCGACGGCGTGGGACGCTCGCGTCTGCAGGCCCGCCTCACCGGCCTGCTGGGCGACCGGATCGTCTCCAGCACGTTGCGGGGCAGCTCGAGCGCGGCGCTCGACCAGGTCGCGGCCCGGCGGCTGCTGAAGTGGATGGAGACGCGGCTGACGGTGGCGTTCTGGGCGGGGGAGCCGCACGGCGATCCGCTGGGGCTGCTCCAGGAGTGCGTGATCGCGTGGTGGTCCCCGGCGCCGCCGCTGAACGTGGAGCATCAGGAGGACCAGCGCAGCGCGGTGGCCCTGCGCGTCCGACGGGCGGAGGCTCGCGGGCGACGAGTGTCGTCGCGCGAGCCCGGAGCCGCCGCTTCGTGATCGGCGTCTTCGTCGACGGCCGACGGTAGATCGCACCGCTGGGAGCGCCCGCTCGGAGTCGCTCCCAGGCTTCACCAGGCGCCTGATTCACCGGCCCCGATGCTTCCGCCGGTGCCGTCGGCGGCGGCTCACGCTGCCGCAACATCGTGCTCGTCAGCGTGGGCGTCGTGGGATGGCGAACGACCACCGTCAGCGTGCTCCTCGCGACCGCCGGATGTGGTCGATCGATGTCGATCGCCGGAGGAACCGGATGACGCTGGCAGCTCGTTCACCGTTCGAGGACGGACCGGGAGATCGGTCGTCTTCGTTGAACTTCGGGATCGGGGACGTGCTCGCCGATCTGGGTTGGTCGAGGGCCTTCCCGGTGCCGTCGCGCGGACGCGTTACGGCCGTCGATCGGGTCTGTTCACGGTCTGGGCGGACGACCGCGGGTGGGCCGATCTGCAGTTGCGCGGGCGCGCGAGGGAGCAGCCGTTGTTCGTCGGTCGGGCGGTCGTCGGGTCGGTGCCCGCGCTCGCGCTGGATCTCGGCATCGAAGGTGCCGGGCGCTCGCGGCTGCAGGCGCCTCATCGGCTTGCTGGGCGACCGGATCGTGTCCGGCACGTTGCGGGGCAACTCGAGCGCGGCGCTCGATCAGGTCGCGGCCCGGCGGCTGCTGAAGTGGATGGAGACGCGGTTGACGGTGGCGTTCTGGGCCGGGGGAGCCGTACGGCGATCCGCTGGGCCTGTTGGAGGAGTGCGTGGTCGCCTGGTGGTCTCCGGTGCCGCCGCTGAACGTGGAGCAGCGCAGTGCGGTGGCTCGGCGCGTCCGGCCGGCGGCGGCCCGCGGGCGACGGATGTCGTCCCGCGCGCGCGGAGCCGTCGCTCGGCCGACCGCCTAGGTGTAAGGGCTAGGGAGGTTGTTCCGGCTAGGTGCCGGGTCCCGGGGGGACCCGGCAGGCCGGAGGCCTGCCGTTCAGAGCGGCGTGGGGTCGTCGGTGGTTGTAGGAAAGCAACCAGCCGTCCAGCGCGCGAGTTCGTTCGTCGGAGGAGCCGTAGATCGGGCCGTAGGCCCAGCCCTCGAGCATCGTGCGGATGAACCGCTCGGCCTTGCCGTTGGTCTGGGGGCGATAGGCCGGTGAGCGGCTGTGGCGGATCCGGTTGGCTCGGCAGAACACGTCGAAGACGCCGGAGACGTAGGGCGAGCCGTTGTCGGTGTGCAGTCGCTGACAGGTGATGCCGTGTGTGGCGTAGAACGCCATCGCGCGCTGCACGAACGCGACGGTGGTCGGGCCTTTCTCGTCGGGCAGGACCTCGGCGTAGGCCAGCCGTGAGTACCCGTCGATCGCGACGTGCACGACTTCCCAGCCGATCGTTCCGCGGGCCACGCCGGCGGCGTCGATGCGGCGGCGTTCCGGGCCCCGACGGTTGCCCGTGACGCGGTGCCCAGCGCCGCCGACGATCCGGCCGAGCTTCTTGGTGTCGAGGTGGATCACCTCGCCCGGCCGGCCGACTCGAAACGTCTTCGGGGTCTGCAGGCCGATCCGGCCCAGGCGGCCCAGACCTTCACGCTTGAGCACCGCGGAGACCGTCGAGGACGGCATCGAGAGCAGTTCGGCGATCTGGGGTCCGGAGAACCGCAGCCCGCGCAACAGCCGGATTGCCTCGACGCGGCCGGGTGGGGTGGCGTTCGGCGAGCGCTTCGGCTTGCTGGAGCGGTCCAACAGTCCCGTGGGGCCCTCGGCCAGCCAACGTGCCCACCACTTGCGGCAGGACCGATCGCTCGCTCCGATCGCTGACGCGATCTCCGCGAACGATCGGTCCTGCCGGCGCAGCTCGACGACGCGTTCTCTGCCGCGCAACGAGAGCGCGGCGTTACCGTGGAGGTTCATTCGGGTGCCTTTCGGGCTGGCTTGGTGTCTCGCAACTCCCAGCTTCCTCGAAGGGCACCCGGATGAACAACCTCCCTAGGAACTACACCTAGGCCGCCATCAGCTCGAGCTCGGCGTTGAGGGGCGGGGCCTGCGGCCAGGTCAGCATCACTGCTTCGTGGAGCAGCTCGAGCGAGCGTGCGCGGGGCGTCGGCCACCAGACGGAGATCGTCAGCCGATCGCGCACCCAGCGGGCGAGCTGGGTGTCGATCGCGCGTCGCACCGGGCTGCTCGCGGGGATCGCGCGCGGTCGGCGGGAGCCGCCGTCGCCGAGCAGCTGGCGGAGCCCGGCCGGAACGTGCGCACGGCGTCGCTGGGGGTCGAAGAGCGCGAGCACCTGGTGGCGCAGCGACGTCCGCGGGTCGCGCTCGGCGAGGCCGATGTACAGCGGCGCGGTGCGGGGGCAGCGCTCGAGCCCGAGTTCGCTCCACGCCCGGGCGTCGCCCCAGACGGTGAAGAGCCCGCGGAGCCCGTCGTGGTGCTCCAAGGCGTGCGACGCCGGCAGTGCGTACGGGCGCTGGAGCATGTCGATGATCGCGTCGATCCCCCATTCGCTGAGCTCGCCGAGAGCGTCCGCGACCTGCTTTTCGGGGTCGGCGCTGTCGAGATGATGAGACATAGATAGGCCCACTGTACCAATGCACCGGAAAGGCGTCCAGTGCAGGTGGGTCGAACAGGGCGGGCGCCACCGCCGGGCGCCGGCCGGGGCGTCCGGTTCTGTCCGCTGTCGAGGGGGAGGGGGGAGCGCTTCAGGAGCGCTTCGCGCGCGAGCCCGATGGCCCGTCGCCGAGTCGTCTAGGCTTCTCCGACTGCATGCCGCACCCGGTGCTCACGCCGGCGATCGAACGCGTCGCGTCCGGAGAGGATCTCGACCTCGAGGAAGCCCAACGGGTCCTCGACGAGATCATGGCCGGGAACGCCTCGCACGTGGAGATCGCGGGCTTCCTGATCGCGCTCCGTGCCAAGGGCGAGACGGCCGACGAGATCGCCGGCCTGGCCGCGGCGATGCGCAGCCACGCGACCACGGTCGACACCTCGCGCTCGGGCCTGGTCGACATCGTCGGCACCGGCGGCGGGGCGCTGACCTTCAACGTCTCGACCACCGCCGCGTTCGTGATCGCCGGCGCCGGCTGCGCGATCGCCAAGCACGGCAACCGCTCGGCGACCTCGAAGTCCGGCGCCGCCGACCTGCTGGAGGCGCTCGGCGCCGCGCTCGAGCTGGACGCCGGCCAGGTCGGCCAGGTGATCGACGAGATCGGCTTCGGCTTCCTCTTCGCGCCCCGCCACCACGCGGCCACCCGCTACGTGATCCCGGTCCGCAAGGAGCTGGCCGTCCGCACCGTCTTCAACGTGCTCGGGCCGCTGACCAGCCCCGCCGGCGCCCCGCGCCAGGTGATCGGCGTCGGCTACCCCGACGTGATCGACCGGATGGCGGACGCCGCCCACCGGCTCGGCACCGAGCGCTCGCTGCTGGTCCGCAGCGAGGACGGGCTCGACGAGATCTCGATCGCGGCCCCGACCACCGTCTTCGACGTCACCCCCGAGGGCGTCCGCACGCTGACCGTCACCCCCGAGCAGCTGGGGGTCGAGCGCCACCCGCTGGAGGCCGTCCGCGGCGGCTCGCCGGCCGAGAACGCCGAGGTCACCCGCCGGGTGCTCGCCGACGAGCCCGGGCCGGCGCTCGAGCTGGTGGTGGCCAACGCCGGCGCCGGCATCCTCGTCGGCGGCGGCGCCGAGACCCTGGCCGAGGGCGTCGAGCGCGCCCGCGGCTCGATCGCCTCGGGCGCCGCCCAGGCCGTCCTCGAGCGGTTCGTCGCCCGCACCAACGAGCTGGCCGCCGCGCCCCCACCCGACCCCGCACGCGCATGAGCATCCTGGACGACATCGTCGATCGCGCCCGCGACGACGTGAAGCGACGCCGCAAGCAGGTCCCCGAGGACCAGCTCCGCGCCCGTCTGGCGGGCCGCGACGGCGGCCGGCCGTTCGCCGAGGCGCTGGCCTCGCGACCGGGGGTCTCGGTGATCGCCGAGCACAAGCGGCGGGCGCCGTCCCAGAAGAAGAAGCTGCGCAAGGGCTCGACCGTCGAGGAGGTCGTCGGCGCCTACGAGCGGGCCGGTGCGACCGCCCTCAGCGTGCTGACCGACGAGCCCTACTTCGGCGGATCGCTCGAGGACCTGGCCGCCGCCCGCGCCGCCAGCGACCTGCCGATCCTGCGCAAGGACTTCATCGTCCACCCGTACCAGGTGGTCGAGACCGCCGTCTCCGGGGCCGACGCGATGCTGCTGATCGTCGCCGCGCTCGAGGACGACGACCTCGCCCGCTTCTACCGCGAGGCCCGCGAGCTCGACCTGGACGTGCTGGTCGAGGTCCACGACGGCGAGGAGCTGGAGCGGGCGCTGGCCGTCGTCGACGCCGACGTGATCGGGATCAACAACCGCAACCTGCGCGACCTCTCGATCGACCTCGGCACCACCTTCGACCTGCTCAGCCACATCCCGGCCGGAAAGGTCGTCGTCTCCGAATCGGGCATCTCGCGCCGCGAGGAGATCGACGAGCTGGAGCGGGTCGGGGTCGACGCGGTCCTGGTCGGCTCGCACTTCATGAAGCAGCCGGACATCGAGGCCGCCTGCCGCGAGTTGGCCGCGACCTCGTAGCCCGACCCGAAGCGGTTTGTAAGCGACCTCGTAGTGGCGCTTCACGTCCGCTTAGGGAACACACCGCATACTGGCGACCATGAGCAAGCTTCCTACGCCGGCGATCGTCGGAGTCTCGGCGGTCCTGGGTGCCGGCCTCGCCCTCGGGGCGGGCGCCATCGGCGTCGGATCGGACGGCGACGGCACGACGACCACCGTCCTCCAGCAGGCCCCGGTGGCGAGCGCCGCCAACGCCGCCAACGACGGCGCCCCGACCGCCCGCGAGATCTACGAGCGCGACGCGCCCGGCGTCGTCCTGGTCCAGGCCGAGACCCGCCAGCAGAGCAGCGGCGGCGGGGGGCTCTTCGGCCAGCCCGACCAGGGCCAGGGCGAGTCGACCGGCTCCGGGTTCGTGATCGACGGCGAGGGCACGATCCTCACCAACGAGCACGTGATCGACGGCGCGACCAAGGTCCAGGTCTCGTTCAGCAACCAGCGGACGGTCGACGCCAAGGTGATCGGCCAGGACAAGTCGACCGACGTCGCCGTCCTCAAGGTCGACCCCAAGGGCCTCGACCTGAAGCCGGTCCAGCTCGGCTCGGCCAAGGACGTCCAGGTCGGCGACCCGGTGCTGGCGATCGGCAACCCCTACGGCCTCGACCGCACCCTGACCACCGGCGTCGTCTCGGCCAAGCAGCGGCGGATCACCGCCCCCAACGGCTTCAACATCAGCAACGTCATCCAGACCGACGCCTCGATCAACCCCGGCAACTCGGGCGGCCCGCTGCTCGACGGGGCCGGCCGCGTGATCGGCATCAACAGCCAGATCGCCACCGGCGGCAGCGGCTCGGGCAGCGTCGGGATCGGCTTCGCGGTCCCGATCGACACGGTCAAGCAGATCCTGCCCGACCTGAAGAAGAACGGCCGCGCCAACCTCTCCTACCTCGGCGTGACCACGATGAGCATCCCCGACGGCCTGCCGGAGCAGCTGGCGCCGTCGGTCAAGCAGGGCGCCTGGGTCCAGGCCGTCTCGCCCGGCTCGCCGGCCGCCAAGGCCGGGATCAAGGCCGGCGAGGCGACCGTCCAGCTGCAGGGCACCTCGATCAAGATCGGCGGCGACGTGATCGTCGCGATCGACGGCAAGAAGATCACCTCCGCCGACGACGTCGTCTCGACCGTCGAGGGCAAGAAGCCGGGCGACAAGGTCAAGGTCCAGGTCAAGCGCGGCGACAAGGACGTCGACGTCACCGTGACCCTCGGCCGCCGGCCCGACAACGCCGACGCGAACGCCGGCGGCAACGCCCCGCAGAGCCCGGACTCCGGCAACCCCTTCGCCCCGTAGCCCCGGCCCCCGGACGGCGACGCCCCGGCAAGGTCTCGGCCTTCCCGGGGCGTCGTCACCTCCTCCCGCGGCCGCGCGCGGCGGCCGCGTACGGGCCGGTCCGGCTGCCCGCCGGACCGGCCCGCGCCACGTGCGGGCTCAGCCGCGCGTGACCTCCGGCTCGCCGACGAGACCGAAGCTCTGCAGCACGCCCAGCAGGCGGCGGTGCCCGAACGCCTGGCAGCCCGAGACGAAGCCGGTCCGCAGCGGCCGGTCGCGGATCAGGTGGTGGGCGCCGTAGGCCTGCAGCAGACCGGTCTGCTTGTAGTTGCAGTTGCCGCGGATCACCGTGTGGGCGAAGTCGAGCGGGCCGCTGGCGTAGACCGAGTCGATCGAGCGGTTGACGCGCGGGTTCTCGCGCGGGGGCATCCCCGACTGGACGTTCTCCGCCGCCTGCGACAGCGCCGGCTTGCGCTGCTCCTCGGGCAGCGGCTTGATCTGCTCCTCGACCATCTGGGCGATCTGGACGACGCCCTCCATCAGGGTCCGGTCGAAGACGCCGCCGAGGACCTTGACGTTCGCCACCCGCGGGTCGTTCTTGAACCAGACCGGGTGCGAGGTGCCGCCCCACGGCAGGGTCACCGCGGTCCCGTGCTGGCCCGGGACGGCGACCTCGTAGCCGCGGATCCCCTCCCACGGCACGTACTCGTTGTTCTCGAGGTAGTTCGGGGTCGACAGCAGGTTGGTGAAGATCGTCTGCGTCGAGGCGTAGGTCGGGAAGCCCTTCCACAGCACCAGCACGTCGAGCGTGTCGAAGCGGCCGTCGACCTCGAGGCAGACGTTGGCCGCGATCTCGCCGGTGGTGTACATCTGCGCCAGACCGGGCGAGATGATCAGGTCCTTCTCGGCGAAGGCGGCGCCGTACTTGGCCTCGGCGTCGATCAGCCACTCCTGCTCGCCGGTGGTGTCCAGGTAGTGGGCGCCGGCGTTGACGCAGGCCTGGGCGACCTCGTGGCCGAGGGTCGCGAACGGGCCGACCATGTTGCAGACGACCTTGGCGCCGTCGAACAGCTCGCTCAGGGCCTCGACCGTGTGCTCGACCGCGACGACCTCGTACTGGGCGGTCTCGATCCCGGGGATCGACTCCACGACCTTGCGGGTGCGGTCGGCGTCGCGGCCGGCCGCGATAAACGGGATCCCGTACTCGCGCAGGTACTCCGCCACCAGGCGGCCGGTGTACCCGCTGACGCCGTAGACGACCACGGGCGGCTTGCTGCTCATCGTATGTTGCTCCTCGTCGGCGATCGGGCGGCGGGGGGCCGCCCGTCCGGAACTCCGCGCCCCGGACGATCCGACCGTCGCAGCGGGGTGCCGGCGCTGTCCTGTCGCATTCCCCGCGCCCGGCGGGGCCCGCGCTGTCGGATTCCGCCGACCGCCCGCCGTCGATGGCGGAACCCGCCAACCGCCGCGGCGGCCGCTGTCGGGATCCGTCATCGACCGCCCCTCCGGCAGCCCCTACGGTCGACGAGTGCACCCCTCCTCGGCCGCCGTCGACCCCCGGATCCGCGTCAGCGACGGGGCCCGTGCGCTCGCCCGCGAGGTCGACGCCGAGGCGCTGGCGCGGCTGGTCACCGACGCGATCGCCGCCGAGGTCTTCCCCGACCGGCTGCAGGACACCGGCTTCCGCGAGACCCTCGCCGGCTGCGTCCACGAGAACGTCCGCTCGGTGGTGCTGCTGTTCGAGGGCCGGCTGACGCTGGAGGACGTCAACCCGCTCAGCGCGCTGGCCTTCGCCGATCTCGTCGCCGAGCTGGGGATCCCGGTCAGCGTCCTCGAGCGGACCTACTGGGTCGGCGTCGCCCGGCTCTGGCAGGCGTGGTTCGACCGGGTGGTGGCCAGCCGCCCCGGCGACGAGCAGCTGCCGGCGCTGCTCGGCGAGCCGACGACGCTGCTCTTCGCCTACGTCGACAAGGTCCTCGGCGTCGTCGTCCAGCGCCACGACGCCACCCGCCGCGACCTGCTGCGGACCCGCGAGCACCTGCGCCGGACCGTCCTCGCCGAGGTCCTCGACGGCCGCGCGGCCGAGGAGTCGGACGAGCTCGACCGGACCCTCGGCTACCGGATGCGCGGCACCCACGTCGCGCTGGTGATCGAGCTCGGCACCCGCCAGCGGGTCGAGAGCGAGGTCGCGGCCTACCAGGAGGCGGCCCACGCGACCGGCTCGGTGCTGCTCCAGGAGGGCGCCCGCACCTGGGTCGCCTGGCTCGGCCGCGCCGATGGCTTCGGCGACGGCGAGCTGGCCGCGCTGCGCCGCGCGCTGCAGGCCGGCGGCGCCCGGATCGCGGTCGGCGAGCCGGCCCGCGGGCTCGACGGCTTCCGCCGCAGCCGCGAGCAGGCGCTGCGGGCCGCCCGCGTCCAGCACGCGCTCGAGTCGACGGTCGACCGGCTGGCCGCGGTCACCTGGTACGCCGACGTCCGGCTCGAGGCGCTGCTGCTGGCCGACGAGCGCAGCGCCCGCCAGTACGTGCTCGAGGAGCTGGGCCCGCTGGCCGCCGACGACGTCCGCTGCGCGCGGATGCGCGAGACGCTGCTGGCCTGGCTCTCGACCGGCACCCAGGCGGGGACCGCGGCCTCGCTCGGGCTGCACGAGAACACCGTCCGCCACCGGATCCGCCAGGCCGAGGCGCTGCTGCCCGGCGTGCTCTCGCAGCGGCGGACCGAGCTGCAGGTCGCCCTGCGGCTGGAGCGGATCCTCGGCAGCGGCCGCTCCGACTGACCGCCGCCGGGAGGCCCGCGGCCGCGCGCGGGTCGTAGCATGGGTGGAGTGGCCGACACGCCCTCCGACCTGACCGCCGCCCCCGCCCGTCCGCGTCCGCTGCGGCCGGCGCCCGCCGACGCGCCGCCGCCGGCCCGGCGCGCGCCCGCGACGCGGGTCAAGATCTGCGGCATCACCCGCTTCGACGACGCGCTGCACGCGGTCGAGGCGGGCGCCTGGGCGATCGGGATGATCTTCTGGCCCGGCAGCCGGCGGCGGATCGCCGTCGAGGAGGCGCAGGCGATCGGCGCCGCGCTCAAGCGCCAGGCCGAGGTCGCCGGGGTCTTCGTCAACGCCCCGCTGGACGAGATCGAGCGGCTGGCCGACGCCTGCCAGATGACGATCGTCCAGCTGCACGGCGACGAGGGCCCCCAGTTCTGCGCCGAGGTCGCCCGCCGCACGGGGGCCAAGGTGATCAAGGCCGCCCGCGTCCGCAACGGCGCCGACGTCACCGCCCTGCGGCCCTTCCACACCGACTTCCACCTGCTCGACACCTACGTCGACGGCACCCCCGGCGGCACCGGGGCGACCTTCGACTGGGAGCTGGCCCGCGTCCGCCGAGCCGCGGTCGGCGAGCGGCAGCCGAAGCTGATCCTCTCCGGCGGTCTGCGGGTCGACAACGTCGCCGATGCGGTCCGCGCCACCTGGCCGTTCGCGGTCGACGTCGCCGGCGGCACCGAGGCCTCGCCCGGGCGCAAGGAACCGGCGCTGGTCGAGGCCTTCATCGCCGCCGCCGCGTCGGCCCGCGACGAGCAGCCGGCCGAGGGCGAGGCCGACGAGCCCGCGCCCGCGCCCGCCGCCGAGGCCGCGCCCGAGCCTGGCACCCCTGACCCCGCCCCGACCGCCGAGGGCCACGACCGATGAGCACCACGCCCCGCACGCCGCCCTCGCCCGAGGTCGGGATCGAGCGACGGTTCGGCCCCTACGGCGGCCGCTACGTCCCCGAGACCCTGATCCCGGCCCTCGACGAGCTGGAGCAGGCGTGGACCGCGCTCCGCACCGACGCCGTCTTCCAGGCCGAGCTGCAGCAGCTCTCGGCCGACTACTGCGGCCGGCCGACGCCGCTCTACCTGGCCCGCCGGATCAGCGAGCGGGTCGGGCGCCAGGTCTACCTCAAGCGCGAGGACCTGCTGCACTCGGGCGCGCACAAGATCAACAACGCGCTCGGGCAGTGCCTGATCGCCCGTCACATGGGCAAGCAGCGCGTGATCGCCGAGACCGGCGCCGGCCAGCACGGCGTCGCGACGGCGACCGCGGCGGCGCTGCTGAACCTCGACTGCACCGTCTACATGGGCACCGAGGACATGCGCCGCCAGGGCCCGAACGTGCAGCGGATGCGGCTGCTGGGGGCGACCGTCGCCCCGGTCGAGTCCGGCCGCCGGACGCTGAAGGAGGCGACCTCCGAGGCGATCCGCGCCTGGGTCGCCGAGGTCGCCGACACCCACTACGTGCTCGGCACCGCCGGCGGTCCCGCGCCCTACCCGGCGCTGGTCCGCGACCTCCAGCGGGTGATCGGCGACGAGGCCCGCGCCCAGGTGCTGTCGGCCGCCGGCCGGCTGCCCGACCGGGTCGTCGCCTGCGTCGGCGGCGGCAGCAACGCGATCGGCCTCTTCGCCGGCTTCCTCGACGACGCGGTCGCGCTGCTCGGGGTCGAGGCCGGCGGCCACGGGCTCGACAGCGGCGAGCACGGGGCGGTCCTCACCAGCGGCCTGCCCGGCGGGATCCTGCACGGCGCGATGTCGCCGGTGCTGCAGGACGAGAACGGCCAGATCCTCGAGGCGCACTCGATCTCGGCCGGGCTCGACTACCCCGGCGTCGGCCCCCAGCACGCCTGGCTGCGCGACAGCGGCCGCGCCACCTACGTCGCGGTCGAGGACGACGACGCGGTCCGCGCCTTCCGCGAGGTCTCGCGGCTGGAGGGCATCATCCCCGCGCTCGAGAGCAGCCACGCGCTGCACCAGGTGCTGCACGTGCCGGCGCCGGAGGTCGACCTGGAGGTCGTCTGCCTCTCCGGCCGCGGCGACAAGGACCTGGCCCACGCGCTCGAGCAGCTGGAGCGGCTGGAGGGCGACCAGGCGCTGGCGGTCACCCCGCGCCATCCGCGCGGCGACGCGGAGGCGGGCCGATGAGCAGCCGTCCGGTCGAGCCGACGCTGCGCGGCGGCGCGGGGGAGGAGCGGATCGCCCGCGCCTTCGCGGCCCGCAGCGGCGACGGCGGCACCGCCCTGATGCCGTACCTGATGGGCGGCTACCCCGACGTCGCGACCTCGCGCCGGCTGGCCCGGGCCTACGTCGACGGCGGCGCCGACCTGGTCGAGCTCGGCGTGCCCTACAGCGACCCGCTCGCCGACGGCCCGCTGATCCACGCCGCCGGCACCGCCGCGCTGGCCGCCGGCGTGACCGTCGACGACGTGCTGCGGATCGGCGAGCAGCTGGCCGCCGACGTCCCGGTGGTGCTGATGGTCTACGCCAACCTGGTGCTGCGGCCCGGGTTCGCCCGCTTCGTCGAGCGGCTGCGCGACGCCGGCGGCAGCGGCCTGATCGTGCCCGACCTGCCGGTCGGCGAGGAGGCCGCGGAGGCGATCGCCGCCTGCGACGCGGCCGGGATCGCCTACGTGCCGCTGATCGCGCCGACCACCTCGGACGCCCGCGCGGCCGAGGTCGCGGCCCAGGCCCGCGGCTTCCTCTACGCGGTCTCGGTCACCGGGACGACCGGCGAGCGGGCGGCGCTGGCCGACCAGTTCGCCGACGTCGTGACCCGGGCCAAGGCCCACGCGACGGTCCCGGTTGGGCTCGGCTTCGGGATCGCCAGCGGCGAGCAGGCGGCCCAGGCGGCCGCCGCCGGCGCCGACGGCGTGATCGTCGGCAGCCGGCTGGTGCGGGCGGCCGGCGAGGCCGATCCGGTGGCCGCGGTGGCGGCGACGATGGCCGACCTGGCGGCGGGCCTCGGGCGCTGACGGCGGTCGGGAGCGGTTCGCGGTAGATTCTCGGTCCGTATGGGGCTCATCTACTCCGTCACCTTCTCCGTCCTCGTCTGGATGGTCCTCTGGGCCCTCGGCTGGAAGATCATGGACGCGACGCTGATCGCCGTCGGGATCATCCTCATCGCGACGATGGTCAACCGCGCGCTGGCCTACCTGCCGGGCCGCGGTGGTCCGGACCACAACAACTCCTGACCCGCCGGTGCGGGGTCGCGGCAGCGCCCGCCGCTCGCCCCGCCGGCTCGCCGCCGGCCTGGCGCTGATCGCGGCCGCCGGCGGCCTGGCCGGCTGCGGCGACGATCCGGGGGGCGAGCAGGCGTTCGACACCAAGATCGCGCTCTACGTCAACGTCCCGCTGCGCGGTCCGTGGGGGCCGCAGGGCCAGGCGATCATGAACGGCGCCCGGCTGGCGATCGACGACAGCGGCGGGGGCGTCGGCTCCTACAGCCTGCGGCTGACGATCCGCGACGTCACCAACGACGACGGGGTCGTGGTCGGCGCCCAGGGCGCCGCCCGCGAGGCCGGCACCGCGCTCCGCGACCAGGGCGCGATCGCGATGGTCGGCGGGCTCGACCCGGTCTCCGTGCGCCAGCTGGAGCTGCTGGCCGGCCAGACCGGGCTCTCGTTCGTGGCCGCCTCCGGCGACGAGGTCGAGGACAGCGTCGCCGACCAGTCGCCGCGCGGCCGCCGGCTCTACGTGCGGCTGGCCGCTTCCGACCGGGCGATCGTCGCCCAGCTGGCGCGGCGCGCCCGGGCCGCCGACTGCCGCCGCAGCGTGCTGCTGGCCGTCGGCGCCGGCGGCCAGCGGACCGACGCCCTGCGCGCGGCGCTGCCGAGCCGGGTGCGGCTGGTCACGGGCGACCGCTTCGCCCGCGCGGCCGACGTCCGCGAGGTCGATCCGGCGCTGGTGACGGCGACCCGCCGCGCGCTCGGCGCCGATCCGGGCTGCGTGGTGGTGGCCAGTGAGCCCTCCGCCGGCGACCCGGCGCTGCTGCTGCGGCCGCTGGCCCGCGAGCTGCGCGGCGCGACGCTGCTGCTGACCCGCGGGGCCGCCTCGCAGGCCGTGGCCGAGCTGGCGCGCCGCTCGCGGATCGCCGCCGAGGCGATCGTCGACGACCCGGCGCCGGCGACCGACGCCGAGACCCGCCGGATCGCCGAGCGCTGGCGGCAGGTCTACGGCACCCCGCTGCCGGTCGGCGCTATCGCCGGCTGGCGCAGCGTCAAGCTGGTGCTGCGGGCCGTGAAGGCGGCCGGCGCGCGCGGCAACTGGCGGCGCGACGTCGCCGACGCGCTGCCGCGGGTGGCGGTGCCCGGTCCGCCGGCCGAGGGCCGCCAGCAGCCCGACGGCTCGGTCGTCCCGGCCCCGGTCGGGCTGGCGCGGCCGACCGCCGACGGCTGGACCGTCGCCGAGAACCTGTCCGGCGGCTGAGCCTGGATCCGCCGATCCTCGGGTCGCGTCGCCGCGGATGACCGGCGTCTGGCTCGTTCCGACACCATCGATGGGGAGGACCCCACCTCAGGTGTCGGCTCGCCCCAGCCTTGGTCCTCCACACCGACGCTCAACCGATCCTCGGCGGACCCAGGCTGAGTCTGCGCGGCCTCAGAGCAGGTCGCCGAGGGCCTCGTCCAGGTCCGGGTGGGCGAACGCGTAGCCCAGCTCCGGCACCCGGCCGGGCACCATCCGGCTGCTGTCGGTGACCAGCTGGGCCCGCTCGCCGAGCGCCGCCCGCAGCGCGAGCGCGGGGACGGGCACCAGCACTGGCCGCCCGATCGCGCGCCCGATCGCCTTCGAGAACGCCTTGTTCGTGACCGGCGCCGGGGCGCTGGCGTTGATCGGCCCGCGGAAGCCGGCGTGGTCGAGCGCCGCCAGCTGCAGGCCGACCTCGTCGTCGAGGTGGATCCAGGGCACGTACTGGCGGCCGTGGCCGATCCAGCCGCCGAGCCCGGTCCGCAGCGGCTTGGCGATCACCGGCAGCGCCCCGCCCTGGCCGGCCAGCACCAGCCCGGTGCGGACGGCGACCACCCGCAGCCCCAGCTCGGCGGCGGCACCGGCCTCGGCCTCCCAGGCGGCGGCCATCGCGGCCAGGAAGTCGTCCTCCGGCCCGGCCGGCGCGTCCTCGGTCACGACCGCGTCGCCGCTGTCGCCGTAGTAGCCGGAGGCCGAGCCGCTGACCAGCGTCGCCGGCCGCTCGTCCTCCGGCAGCCCGGCGAGCGCCGCCACCAGCCGCCGGGTGGTGGCCACCCGCGAGTCGCGGATCCGCCGCTTGGCCTCGTCGCTCCAGCGCTGGTTGACCGTCTCGCCGGCCAGGTTGACGACCGCGTCGCGGCCGCGGAGGGCGGCGGCGAGGGCCGCGTCGTCGCCGCCGTCGGCGTCCCAGCCGTGGGCCTCGACGTCGCCGAGCGCACGGCGGGCGCGGTCGGCGTCGCGGCTGACGACGGTGACCTGGTCGCCGCGGGCGAGCAGCCGCTCGACCAGTCGCGAGCCGACGAGGCCGGTGGCGCCGGTGATGGTGACCTGCATGGGGACCTCCTGCGGGACGTTCTCCCTCCACCCTACGCGCCGGTCCACCGATCGCGGGCCGGCCCAGGCCGTGGACCGGGCCGGTCGGCTACGGTCGACGCGATGGATCTGCGCGCGGACCCCACGGCGGTCGAGCCGGCACCGTTGCGGGTCGCGCCGCACGCCGTCGGCGCGGCCGCCTGGCGCGCGTCGCCGCCGCGGCTGCTGTGGCTGCTGGCCGGGCTCTGGCTGTTCGGCACCGGCGAGGGCCTGGTCGTCTGCTCGACGCTCGGCAACTCGCCCTGGACGGTGCTGTCCGAGGGCGTCGGCGAGCAGACCGGGCTCAGCATCGGCGTCGCCACGATCGCGATCTCGGTCGCGGTGCTGCTGCTGTGGCTGCCGTTGCGCCAGCGTCCGGGGCTGGGGACGGTCGGCAACGTGCTGCTGATCGGCGTCGCGATCGACGTCACCGTCGGCCTCGTCGGCCACCCCGACGGGACGCCGCTGCGGGCGGCGCTGGCGCTGGGCGGGATCGCGGTCGTCGGGCTCGGCTCCGGCCTCTACCTGGGGACCGGCCTGGGACCGGGCGCCCGCGACGGCCTGATGACCGGTCTCCACCGCCGCAGCGGCCACCCGATCGCGGTCCTGCGGACCGGGGTCGAGCTGACCGTGCTGGTGATCGGCGCCCTGCTCGGCGGCACCGTCGGAGTGGCGACGGCGGCCTTCGCGCTGCTGATCGGGCCTGCGGTCCAGACCGGCCTGCGGCTGGTCGGCCCTTACGCCCCGGCGCGCTAGCCCGGCGCGCTCAGCGCTCGATCGCGATCTCGTCGAAGGCCAGCGCCAGCAGGGTCGGCCGGGGCAGGACGCGGTCGCCCGGTCCGCGCGGCAGCACCCGCCGGCGGGTGGCCAGGACCAGGCCGTCGACCTCGCGGTGGCGGTCGCAGTGGAGGGCGGCCGCGGCCCAGCGGCCGACCGGCTCGGCGACGAAGTCGTGGCGGCGGATCAGGCCGTCGCCGTCGACGTGGAAGGTCTGGCGCCGGCAGTGGGTGTCGAACCCGGCAGGGAAGGTGGCCCGCAGCCGGCGGCCCCGCGGCCCCGGCTCGCCCTCGCTGACGGTGACGCCGTCGCGGGTCAGCAGCAGCGGCGCGGTCAGGTAGTTCCAGAACGCGTAGCCGGCGAAGTAGGCCACGTCGAGCGGGTCCCAGCGGAGGTTGCGGCGGATCCCGCGCAGCCCGGAGAAGGCCGAGCGGGGGTCGGCGCGGGCGGCCAGCAACTCGCCGTCCGCGCGCTCGATCCGCACCTGGCCGCCGTCGAGCACGGCCCGCTGGCCGACCTGGGGGAAGTCCCGCAGGACGGTCCGCGGCTCGGCGACGTCGACCCGCACGTCGAAGCGCGCCAGCCGCTCGCCGGGGAACCGCTTCGGCAGCAGGCCCTCCAGCCGTCCGCGGGCGGCGATCGCCGTCGTCGACCGCCAGCGCTCGACGCCGCCGTGGGCGGCCAGGACCTCGTCGAGCAGCCCGCTCACGGCGTCGTCCCGGCCTAGGCGTGCTCGGCCAGCGCCTCCTGCGCGACCGCGGCGGCGACGGCCGGGGCCACGTCGCGGTCGAAGACCGACGGGATGATGTTGTCCTCGCGCAGGTCCTCGTCGGCGACCAGGTCGGCGATCGCGCGCGCGGCGGCCATCTTCATCCCCTCGGTGATCTGCTTCGCGCGGGCGTCGAGCGCGCCGCGGAAGATCCCCGGGAAGGCGAGGACGTTGTTGATCTGGTTCGGGTAGTCGGAGCGGCCGGTGGCGATGATCCGCGCGTAGGGAGCGGCCTCCTCGGGGGAGACCTCCGGGTTCGGGTTGGCCATCGCGAAGACCATCGCGTCGGAGTTCATCGTCGCCAGCTTCGTGGCCTCGAAGATCCGCGCGCCGGAGAGCCCGATGAACAGGTCGCGCCCGCCCAGGTGGTCGCCCGGATGGCCGGTCAGGTGCTCGGGGTTCGACATCTCGGCGTACCAGCGCTTGACGCTGTTCATCGAGCCGTCTTGGTAGTCCGCGCGCTCGGTCGAGACCAGCCCGCGCGAGTCGGCGCCGATGATGTCCTTGACGCCGGCCGCGAGCAGGATCTTGGTGACGGCGATCCCGGCCGCGCCGAGCCCGGTCACCAGCACCGACAGGTCCTCCAGCCGCTTGCCGGTGATCTTGCAGGCGTTGAGCAGCGCGGCCATCGTCACGATCGCCGTGCCGTGCTGGTCGTCGTGGAAGACGGGGATGTCGAGCTCGGCCTTCAGCCGGTCCTCGATCTCGAAGCAGCGCGGCGCCGAGATGTCCTCCAGGTTGATGCCGCCGAAGGTCGGGGCGATCGCCTTGACCGTCTCGACGATCGCGTCGGCGTCCTTGGTCGACAGCGCGATCGGGAAGGCGTCGACGTCGGCGAACTCCTTGAAGAGGACGGCCTTGCCCTCCATCACCGGCATCGCGGCCTGGGGGCCGATGTCGCCGAGGCCGAGGACCGCGGTGCCGTCGGTGACGACCGCGACGGTGTTCTTGCGGATCGTCAGCTCGTGGCTGAGCGACTCGTCGGCGGCGATCGCCTCGCAGACCCGGGCGACGCCGGGCGTGTAGGCCATCGCCAGATCGTCGCGGGTCTTCAGCGGATGCTTGGCGCGGACCTCGATCTTGCCGCCCTCGTGGACCTGGAAGGTCCGGTCGGTGACGGCGACGACCTTCGCCTGGGGCCGCTCGTTGATCGCCGCGGCGATCCGGTCCCACGCGCCCTGGTCGCCGGCGGCGATCGTGATGTCGCGCACGAGCGTGTCGCCCGATACCGATACCAGCGCCACGTCCCCGATCACGCCCCCGGCCTGGCCGATGGCCGAGGCGACCTCGCCGAGGGCTCCCGGCTTGTGGTCGATCTCGACGCGGAGGACGATCGAATACTGCGCGGACGGAGTGCCGGTCACGGGGCGGAACCGTACTACCGGAAACCCCCGTTCCACGGCGCGACCTTGTATGCAAGTACACACCCTCCCGCCCGGTGAGCACTGGGGATCCGGAAGCTGGCGCGAACGGCATCGTGCGGCCCGACGGGCCACGGCCCGGATGGTTCGTCTCGGGGGTATGGCGCGCTCCGCCGGCCAGCCGGGCGTAGCGCGCCATACCCCGGCCGGCCCGGTGGGTGTGGCGCGTGGGGCTGGGGCGGCGGGCGTGGGCGCCACACCCCGGAGCGGCTCGACGGGTGCGGCGCGTGGAGCTGGCCAGACGGGCAAGGCGCGCCCCACCCCGGCGGCCCGTCGGGGTGCGGCGCGCTCGGCCGGCCAGACGGGCGCAGCGCGCCACGCCCCCGGTGGGGCGGCGGTCGCCGGGAGCGCGGTACGCCGCGATCAGCCGGCCGTCCAGGCCCGCAGGACCCGCGCGGTCGCGGCGACGGCGGCGTCGGGGTCGAGGCGGCCGCCGTCGGCCCGGCGCAGGCGGTCGAGGGCGTCGACCAGGGCCGGGGTCCAGGCGAAGCCGAGCCGCTGCTGCTCGGCCAGCGAGCGGGCGGCGGCGTCGGCGCCGACCCGGTCGCGCAGGAAGAGCACGGTCAGGGCCCGCACCACCGCCTCCTCGACCATGATCCGCGGCGTCGGGTAGGCCTGCCGCCGCATCGCCTCGGCGACCCGCCGGAACGCCGGCTCGGCGGCCGGTCGCAGCCGCCCCGTCGCCGCGGCGACGATCGGGTTGACCCAGCTGTGGGCCAGCTCGTGGGCCAGGAACTCGACGCTGGCGTCGGTCGGCCGCGGCACGCCGGCGGCGTCGGGCGCCTCGAGGAACAGCACCAGCAGCACCGCCTGCCCCTCGTGGCCGCGGGCGCTGAAGCTGTGGCCACCGGACAGCAGCCCAGGCGCGACCGCGTAGCGGGCCCCCGGCCGGCGGCCGAGCAGCCGCTCGTACCAGTCGAGGATCGGGCGATCGGCGAGCCGTCGGCGGTCGGCGTCGACGACCGCCGCGGCGTAGTCGCGCTGCCCGCGCAGGAAGCCGTCGAGGTCGGCCCTCCGCGCGAACCGCCGCACCAGCGTCAGGTAGCGCGCCACGTCGACCGACCGCCAACGCGGGTCGAGGTCGGCCCGCGGGACGGCCAGCCGCCCGCGGTCGTCGAGCTGGACGGCCAGCTGGATCGGCCCGTCGTAGGCGATCCCGCCCGCCACCAGCGCGCGGGTCGCCGCCACCGCCGGGTCGTCGCGCCAGCGCCCGAACCAGCCGTCGACCGCCCGCGCGTAGGGCGTCGCCGCCTGTGGGTAGGGCGGGGCGCCGGCCAGCCGGAAGAGGATCGACAGCAGCTCGACCCGCCGGTCGACCGCCACCGGCAGCCGCCGGACGGCCTCGCGCGCGGTCGCGGTGGTCGGCGATCGCGGGCTCGTGGCGGTGGTCGCCGTCCGGTCGGCGGTCGTCGGCGCGGCCGTCGTCGGCGGCCCGCCGCGGTCGCGGTCGCCGCCGCCGTCGCCCCCGCAGCCGGCCGTCGCCAGCGCCATCGCGGCCAGCAGCACGGGCACCGTCGCTCGCCGGCCGCGACCCGGCCCGCTGGTTCCCGCCGCCGCTCGTCGCCGCCGTCCGCGCACCCCGCCGGCGAGCCTATCCGCGGCGACGGCGACGGGCCGTCGGCCACGCCGCGCCGGGGGATATCGTGGCCCGGTGGCCACCCGTCCCCCTGACCTGCTCCTGCTCGACGGCAACTCGCTGGCCTACCGGGCGTTCTTCGCGCTGCCGGAGTCGATCGCCACCTCGCGCGGGGAACCGACCAACGCGATCTTCGGCTTCAGCTCGATGCTGGTGAAGATGCGGGAGACGCTTGGCCACGTGCCGACCGCCGTCGCCTGGGACGCCGGCCTCTCCGGCCGTGGCGAGATCTACCCCGCGTACAAGGCCCAGCGGTCGAAGAAGCCCGACCTGCTGCGGGCCCAGTGGCCGCACCTGGCCCCGATCGCCGAGGCGTTCGGGTTCGCCAACGTCTCGCTCGAGGGCTACGAGGCCGACGACGTGATCGGCTCGCTGGCCGTCAAGTCGCGCGAGAAGGGGCTGCGGACGGTGATCGTCACCGGCGACCGCGACATCTTCCAGCTGATCGACCCCGACGGGATGGTCGCGGTGATGGCCACCGGCCGCGGGATCACCGACACGAAGACCTACGACCGCGACGCGGTGATCGAGCGCTACGGGCTGCCGCCGGAGCTGATCCCCGACTTCTACGGGCTCAAGGGCGACACCTCGGACAACATCCCCGGCGTCCCCGGGATCGGCGACAAGACCGCCGCCCAGCTGCTGCAGCAGTTCGGCGACCTCGAGGGGGTGCTGAGCTCGATCGACCAGGTCTCCGGCGCCAAGCGCAAGGAGAACCTGACCGAGCACGCCGAGAACGCCCGGATCTCGCGCGAGCTGGCCCGGATCCGGACCGACCTGCCGGTCGAGCTCGACCTCGACGCGCTGCTCCAGGCGACGCCGGACGCCCAGGTCCTGCGCGAGACCTTCCAGCGCTTCGAGCTGCGCGACCCGTGGCGGCGGCTGGAGCCGCTGCTCGACGGCGACGGCCGCCCCAAGGGTCCCGCCGGCAAGGCGCTGGAGCTGCCGCTGCGCGAGGTCGCACTCGACCAGCTGGCGACGATCCTGGCGCCCTTCGACGCCCCGCCCGGCGGCGGTTCGGCGACCGCCGCCGACCGCCGCCCGGTCGCGGTGGCGGTGGTCGAGCCGACCGAGCGGGCCCAGGAGGGCGGCCAGCTGTTCGACCCCGACGCGGCCGAGGCGCTCGGCGACGGCGAGGGCGGCAGCGACGGCGACGTCCCCGCCGATCCGCTGCGGTTCGCGGTCGCCCGGCTCGACGGCGACCAGCAGCCGGTCGAGCTGCTGGTCGGCGGCTGCGCGACCCCGGCGGCGCTGGTCGCGGCGCTCGGCGAGCGGCCGATCGTCTGCCACGACGCCAAGGCGCTCGACCAAGTGCCGGACGACGTTCGCCACGACACGCTGCTGGCCGCGTACCTGCTGGAGCCGCAGCGGCGCGGCTACCCGCTCGACGAGCTGGCCGACGAGCGCAACTTCGCGGTCGCGATCGAGGACGTCGCCGGCGCCACCGCGGCTCGGATCGCGCTGCTGGCGGTCGACCAGCGGGCGCTGCTCGTCAGCACCGGCATGGACCAGCTGCTGCACGAGGTCGAGCTGCCGCTGGTGCGGGTCCTGCGCGACATGGAGCGGATCGGGATCCGGATGTCGGTCCCGCGGCTGGAGGCGGTCGCCTCCGAGGTCCGGGCGGAGATCGCCACTCTCGAGGAGCAGATCCACGCCGACGCCGGCCGCAGCTTCACGATCGGCTCGCCGAAGCAGCTGGGGGAGGTGCTCTTCGAGGAGCTGGGCCTGTCGCGCAAGCGCCGTGGCAAGACCGGCTACTCGACCGACGCGCGGGTGCTGCAGGCGATCCGCGACGAGCACCCGATCGTGCCCCGGATCGAGCGCTGGCGCGAGCTGTCGACGCTGGCCAAGACCTACCTCGACGTGCTGCCGCAGCTGGCGCTCGCCGACCCCGAGAGCCGGATCCACACCACCTTCGGGCAGACCGTGGCCCAGACCGGGCGGCTGAACTCGAGCGACCCGAACCTGCAGAACGTGCCGGTCCGGACCGCGCTCGGGCGCCGGATCCGCGAGTGCTTCGAGGCCGCGCCCGGCCAGGTGCTGCTCTCCTGCGACTACAGCCAGGTCGAGCTGCGGATCCTCGCCTACTACGCCGAGGAGGAGACCCTCCGCGAGGCGTTCCGGGAGGACCGCGACGTCCACACCGCGACCGCCGTCTCGGTCTTCGACGTGCCCGCCGAGGAGCTGGACGCCGGCCAGCGGTCGAAGGCGAAGATGGTCAACTACGGAATCGCCTACGGCCTGACCGACTTCGGCCTCGCCGACCGCCTCGACATCCCGCGCGAGGAGGCGAAGGAGATGATCGAGGCGTACTTCGCCCGCTTCACCGGGGTCAAGCGGTTCATCGACTCGACGATCGAGCAGGCGAAGGAGGCGGGCGAGGTGCGGACGCTCTTCGGTCGCCGGCGGCTGATCCCCGAGCTGAAGGCCCGCAACCCGCAGGTTCGCGGGCTCGGCGAGCGCTACGCGGTCAACACGGTGATCCAGGGCACCGCCGCCGACATCATGAAGCTGGCCATGATCGGCGTCCGGCGGGCGCTCGACGAGGCCGACGTCGAGACCCGGATGATCCTGACCATCCACGACGAGCTGCTGCTGGAGGGCCCGGAGCACGAGATGGCCGACGTCCGCGCGCTGGTCGAGCGCGAGATGGTCGCCCCGTGGCCGCACGACCCGCCGCTGAAGGTCGAGGGCGGCGTCGGACGGACCTGGGTCGACGCCAAGTAGCAGCCGCTGCGGCATCAGCCGCGCCGCCTCCCCGGCGTGGCTGATGCCCGGCTCCGCCGAAAGGCACACGAAGGTGAAGCACCGGTAAATCGGCTTGCATCCGCGTGTCTCCAAGTGGTTTGATGCGGCCCGCGAGCGCGGTGGTCACGCTCGCGGACCAGTGGAGGGGTGGATATGCGATCGCGTGTCGTAGTGGTGACGGTTGCCGTCCTCGGGACGGCGGCCATGGTTCCGGCTGGCGCTGAGGCCCGGCCGACGATCCTCAAGCCGCTCTTGCAGCCGTTGCTCAACCCGCTGCAGGGGCTCGACCGAGGGCTGCTCGACCTCGACCGCGACGGCGGCGGGACGCTCGAGGAGCTGCTGCTGGAGGGCTGCAACCCGCTCTCCTCGGCCGACACCGACGGCGGCGGCATCAAGGACGGCGCCGAGCTCGACCAGGGCACCGACTGCCAGAACCCGCTCGACGACGTCCCGCCGTCGAAGGACGCCGACGGCGACGGCTCGCCGGTGCCCGAGGACTGCAACGACCACGACCCGGCGATCCGGCCCGGGATCCCGGATCCGCCCGATCCGAACGCGGTCGACAGCAACTGCGACGGCTTCGACGGCGATCCCGCCGCCGGGATCTTCGTGACCCCGACCGGCGACGACGCCGCGGCCGGCACCAAGGCGGCCCCGAAGCGGACCGTCCAGGCCGCGATCGACACGGCGTCGACCGAGGGCAAGGACGTCTACCTGGACAGCGCGATCTTCGCCGACGACAACCCGGCGGGCGTGACGCTGAAGGACGGGGTCAACCTGTACGGCGGCTACCGCGCCAACGACGGCTGGAGCCGCAGCGCGATCCCCAGCGCGACCCGGATCGAGGGCGCCCCGCAGGCGGCGGTCGCCAGCGGCGTGACGGCCGAGATCCAGCTGCTGGAGCTGCGCGGCCATGCCGACGCCGGTCGCAGCGCCTACGGGCTGCGGGTCCTCGGCGGCTCCCAGATCACGATCCGCCGGGCCCGGGTGCGGGCGCTCGACGCGGTCGCCGGCGGACGCAACGCCAACGGCGACCACGGCCGGATCGGCAAGAACGGCGAGTCCGGCGGCACCGGTGACGAGGACGGCGCGGCCGGCGGCGGCGGAGCCGGGGGCAACCTCTTCGGCTTCACCGGCGGCGCCGGCGGCAACGGCGGCAGCGAGGGCGACAACAACGGCAGCGGCGGCGCGACCGGCAACGGTCCGGCCGGCGGCGCGCCCGGCGGCGGCGGCAGCAGCCACGGCTGCGACGGCGGCGACAACGGCGCGGCCGGCAGCGACGGCGGCAACGGCGTCGACGGGGCCAACGGCCTCGGCGGGTCCAACAGCCTCGGCGGCGCGGGCGCGACCTGGGTCGCGGCGGCGGCCACCAACGGCACCGACGGCACCACCGGCTCCGGTGGCGGTGGCGGCGGCGGGGGCGGCGGCCAGGGCGGCGCGCTCTGCGACGACGGCGGCGGCGCGGGCGGCGGCGGCGGTGGCGCCGGCGGCGAGCGCGGCACCAAGGGCTTCGCCGGCGATCCCGGCGGCGGCTCCTTCGGCGTCTACCTGTTCGGCGCCTCCGGCGTGACCGTGGTCGACGGCTCGGCGATCATCGCCGGCGACGGCGCGCCCGGCGGCAACGGCGGCCAGGGCGGCTCCGGCGGCATCGGCGGCGAGGGCGGCGCCGGCGGCCTGACCACCGACGGCGGCCTCTTCCAGGACGTCGACGGCGAGACCGGTCTCGGCGGCAAGGGCGGCAAGGGCGGCAACGGCGGCCAGGGCGGATCGGGCGGCGGCGGCGCCGGCGGCCCGAGCGCGGCGATCGCCAGCTTCGGCGGCGCGACCGCGTCCGTCACGGCCTCGACGCTGACCCACGGCAACGGCGGCCCGGGCGGCATCAGCCCGGCCGGTGGCACCGCCAACGGCGCGGCCGGCCAGGCGGCCGACCAGCTGCCGTAGGCGGCGGTCGACCGAAGGAGCGCACGATGGCTCTCCCCACCAGGACGATGCGGTACGTGGTCGCGGCGCTGGTCGCCGCGGCCCTGGCCGCGGGAGCCGTCGTGCTCCCCGCGTCCTCGACCGCCGCGCCGACCCCGGCGCAGCGGCTCAACGTCATCCCCGACCCGTGGCTCGGCCCGGTGCTCGACGACCTCGGGCAGGGCCGGCCGCTCGGCCGCCTGCTGAAGGACGTCCTCTGCCCGCCGGTCGGCGAGGTCGACGAGCTGGTCAGCGGCGTCCCGGGTCTGCAGGACCTGACCGGGATCCTCGAGACCGGTGCCTGCAACCTCGACGTCCTCGACTACAGCTACCACACCGAGTTCCGGCGGCCCGACGGCTCGCTGGCGGTGAAGAACGTCCCGGCGATCGTCAACGTCCCGACCTTCCTCGACGTCGACGACAAGCCGGGCGCCGAGTTCGTGGCCACGATCCGCGTGCTCGGGATCGACCAGATGGTGGTCCAGATCGACCGCGTCGGGCCGTTGCTCGCCGACGGCGTGCTGAAGCCGCTGCCGGCCTCGGTCGAGGCGATCATCGCCGACCCCTCGAAGGGCTCGCTGCCGCGCAAGCGGATCGCGTACGGCTTCGACGCGAAGGAGTCCAGCGCCCCGACCCAGTGGGAGACGGTGCTGCGGCTGACCGACGTCTTCGGCTCGCCCGATCCGCTGAAGCTCGGCGTCGACTTCAACCAGACCGGCGCCACCGGTCCGGTCGCGGTCACCGGCGAGATCTACAACCCCGACGCGTCGCGGCTCGGCCGTCGCGACCGGATGGGCGGCGCGGTCCGGTTCCAGCAGCCGCCGGCGCGGGCGTCGGTCGACTTCGAGCTCGGCTCGCGGGTCGTCGCCCACCTGCGGACCACCACCTCGACCAAGGTCGACGTGCTGGCGCGGCTGCAGGAGAACGACGACGAGACCCGGATCGAGGCCTCGATCGACCAGCTCCCGCGGCAGGTCGACATCGCGTTCTCGCAGCCGGGTCCCGACCAGATGCGGATCGACTACGACGCGATCAGCCCGATCGCGGCGCTCGACGCCCGCTACACCAAGCGCAAGGGGGCGCCCGAGTACGACACCGTCACGACGACGGCCGAGGCCCACGTCCGCGACCTGCCGCAGGGGCTGACGGTCGAGCAGACCGGGCCGGAGGACTTCCGGTTCAGCACCCGCGGCGGCAAGATCGGCGCGATCGAGGCGGCGTTCGCTCAGAACGGCGCCCCGATCACCGAGAGCGAGCCGGGCGACTACGTGAAGGTGGTCCAGGACGGCTCCTACACGTCGCTCGCCGCCCGCCTGCTCGGGCTCGAGCGGGCGCGCTTCTCGGGCGCGTCGCCGATGACGATCGAGGCGACGGTCCAGCCGGGACCGGTGCGGGCGTCGGTCCACACGCCCGACCTCGACGCCGAGGCGACGATCCGCGACCTGCCGCACGAGCTGCGGCTGATCCTGGATCTGGAGAAGCCGCGGATCGTCTACGACGGCGACGGCAGCGGGATCGACGAGATCAACGTCCGGGCCCAGAGCGCCAAGCCGCTGTTCGGCCGCGCGACCCACCTGGACGCGACGGTCAAGGGGATCCCGGCGACGATGCAGCTCGACCTGAAGCAGAGCGGCGACGACGTCGAGTTCGTGACCGACAACCCGATCGGGTCGATCCAGCTGCTGGCCTCCGACGGGCACGCCGAGAGCCTGCCCGCCGGCCAGCAGGGCGTGATCTACCGCGACCAGGAGGACCGCTGGCTGATCTTCGGCCGGATCTTCGGGCTGCGGCAGGTGAAGCTGCGGACCGAGCCGCTGAAGGTGCTGGTGCGCGCCGGCGAGGGCAAGCCCTTCAGCGCCGACGCGACGGTCCGCCAGCCCGGTGACGACCTCGACGTCCACGCCAGCATCGAGAACCTGCCGCGGCGGGTCGAGGTCGGCCTGACGCAGGACCAGGCGGCGGGGACGAGCATCGTCTACGACGCCGACCAGCCGATCGGCCGGATCGTGCTCGAGGGCCAGAACCTGGAGCTGCTCGACCGGGCCGACGACTTCCGGGTCGCGGTCAACGACGTGCCGGCGCACTTCGAGGCGAAGCTGCCCGAGAGCGGGGCGCTGGTCGAGGCCTCGGCGATCGATCCGATCGGCGAGATCAAGATCCAGCTGGCGGACGGTGGCTTCGAGGAGCTGCCGCCCGGCCGCGACGGCGCGATCTACCTGGACACCGACACCCGCTTCGCGATCACGGCCAAGGTCTCGCACCTGCGCGGCCTGAAGGTGGTCACCGATCCGCTGCCGGAGATCTCGCTCGACCTGCCCGACGCACCGAACCCGTTCGACTTCAAGATCGAGCGGCGGAAGTTCCCGGACGAGCCGATCGAGTACTTCCGGGGAACGATCGACCGGCCCCAGCGCGACACCAAGATCAAGCTGGAGACCGATCCCCAGGTGCGGTTGGACTACGGGGCCGGCGGGGCGATCGACACGATCGCGCTGGAGTCGAACGTCGGCAGCCTGGGGCTGATCGACGCGACGCTCCAGAACCTGCCGCGGGCGCTGAAGGTCTGCTTCGACTCGGGTCCGGGCTGCAAGCGGCCGGAGTCCCCGGACGACGACGCGCTGGTCTCGGCGGCGATCGACGACGACGACGCCAGCCACGGGCCGATCGTGCTCAACGGGCTGATCTGCATGTCGCCAGACTCGGACGTCGACTGCCGCAACCCGAGCCTGCGGAAGACGTTCGTCACGTTCGAGAACCTGAGCGTGCGCGAGTTCGCCTTCGACGCGGTCAGCGACGGCATCAGCAGCGGCGCGTTCATCGACACCGACAACAAGGACCTGACCGGCAAGGTCGAGTACCGCGACACCGACCTGCCGATCATCGACGGGTTCCGGATCGCGCTGCCGAGCGGGTTCCGGGCCCAGAACCGCCAGGCCGGGATCTTCTCCTCGGCCGGCACGATCGTCTGCCCGAGCGGGACGACGATCGGCACCATCAGTCCCGACATCAACCTGGCCGGCCTGCTCTGTCCCTGAGGACGAGCGGGCCGGCCGACGGCCGACCCTGACCCGCCGCGCGGCGGGTCGGGGTCAGCCGCGGCCCTCCAGGTCGAGCAGCTGCTGCTTGGCCGCGGCCCCGCCGCGGTACTGGCCGAGCGCGCCGTCGGTCCGCAGGACCCGGTGGCAGGGGACCAGCAGCGGCAGCGGGTTGGTGGCCAGCGCGGTGCCCGCGGCGCGGACCGCGTTGGGGCTGCCGGCGGCGGTCGCGACGGCCCGGTAGGAGCTGGTGGCGCCGTAGGGGATCCGGGCGGTCGCCTCCAGGACCTGGCGGCGGAAGGCCCGCGTCAGCCGCCAGTCGAGGGCGACGTCGAACGTCCGCCGGCGGCCGGCGAAGTACTCGTCCAGCTCGTGGCGGGCCGCGGTCAGCCGCGGGTTGCCGGCCCGCAGCACCCGCGGCGAGATCTCGCGGGCCAGCTGCTCGAGCAGCGCGTCGTGGTCCTCGGCCGGCAGCCCGACCCGGACCACGCCGCGCTCGGTGGCGCCGATCCGCAGCCGCCCGAGCGGGCTGTCGTGGTCCTCGTAGGCGACGTCGACCAGGCCGGCCTCGCCGGCGCGATCGGCGAAGCGGGCGCGGGCGCGGGCGAAGGCGTCGTCGTCGGCGGGGGTGCCGCGGCGGAGGGCGGCGATCGTCGGGTCGGTGGCGGTCATGGGCGGGAGACGGTCGGGAGGGACGGATCGTGAGGCGCGAGCGCGGGGTCGGCCCGCAGCCGCCGCAGCCCCTCGTGGAGGTTGCGGCGGGCGGCCTCGGGGCTGGTGCCCATCGCGACGGCGATCTGGGCGTGGGGGAGGTCGGCCAGGAACCGCAGGGCGACCGCCTGCCGCTGCTTCGGCGGCAGCGTCGCCACCCGTCGCCAGATCGGGTCGACACCGGGCGCCGGCGCGGCGGGTGCCGGCTGCTCCTCGATCCGGTCGCTCGGCTGCGGGGCGCGGTCGCGGGCCCGGACGGCGTCGACCAGCTTGCGGTGGGCGATCGCGAACAGCCAGCCGGCGACCGCCTCGGGGTCGCGCAGCTCGTCGTAGTGGCGGAGCGCGGCCAGCAGGGTCTCCTGGAAGGCGTCCTCGCCGTGGTCGCGGCCGAGGCGGGCGACGCAGAAGCGCAGCAGGGCCGGGCCGTGGCGCTCGACGATGGTGTCGAAGGGGAGGGCGGGGGCGGGCACGACGGAGGGACGGACGCCGACCCCGGAACGTGAGATCGGCCGTCGTGACGAGCCTAGGGCTCCGCCCGCAGCGCCGCCCGCCGGACCTTGCCGGAGGTGGTCATCGGCAGCGCGTCGCGGAACTCGACGATCCGCGGGTACTTGTAGGGCGCGGTCTGGCCGCGGACGTGCTCCTGCAGCTCGGCGGCGAGCGCGGGGCCGGGCGCGTGGCCCTCGCGCAGGACGACGACGGCGCGGACGACGCTGCCGCGCTCGGGGTCGTCGGCGGCGACCACCCCGGCCTCGGCGACCGCCGGGTGGGTCAGCAGCGCCGACTCGACCTCGAACGGGCCGATCCGGTAGCCGGCGCTGATGATCACGTCGTCGGCCCGGGCCTCGAAGTACAGGTAGCCGTCCTCGTCCTCGCGGACCCGGTCGCCGGTCCGCCAGGGGACCGCGCCGGGGCCGGCGTCGTGCGGCTCGCGGCCCAGGTAGCCGAGGAAGAAGGTCGGCACCGTCGCCGGGTCGACGACCAGCTCGCCGTCGTCGATCCACAGCCGCACGCCGGGCAGCGGCCGGCCCATCGAGGCCGGCCGCGCGGGCGCGCCGGCCGGGTTGGCCGTCAGCTGGCCGGTCTCGGTCTGGCCGAAGCCGTCGCGGACGTCGAGCCCGGTGGCGGCGCGCCAGGCGGCCAGGACCTCCGGGTTCAGGGCCTCGCCGGCGGCGACCAGGCCGTGCAGCGACGGGCACGGCTCGACCGTCGTCCGCTTGGCGATGATCCGGTACTCGGTCGGGGCCATGCAGAGCACCGCCACCCGCTCCTCGCGGACGATCGCCAGCCGCTCGGCGGGGTCGAAGCGGGCGTCGTGCAGCAGCCCGGCGGCGCCGCGGATCCAGGGCGCGATGAAGACGTTGCGGGCCGACTTCGACCAGCCGCTGGCGGCGGTGCACCAGACCAGGTCGTCGGCCTCGGGCGCCAGCCAGTGGCGCGCCTGCAGCTGCTGGCCGCTCAGGTAGCGCTGGCCGTGGAGGACCGGCTTCGGCTCGCCGGCGGTGCCGCTGGTGAAAGTGATCAGGCAGGGATCGGTCGCCGCCAGCTCGGCGTAGGGCGGGGCCGGGCGGCCGGAGGCGAAGAGCGCGGCGTCGGGCACCAGCAGCACGGCGACGTCCTCGCGTCCGCACAGCGCCTGCTCCAGCGTCGCCCGGTTGCGCTCGTCGCAGACGATCGCCCGCGGCGCGGTGGCGGCGATCCGCAGCTCCAGGTCCTTGGCCCGCAGCTGCTCGGTGCAGGGCAGCGCGACCGCGCCGATCCGGAAGCAGGCGACCATCGCCAGCACCCACTCGGGGCGGTTGCCGACCAGCGTCATCACGACGTCGCCGCGGCCGACGCCAACCCCGTCGAGGACCGCCGCGAAGGCCGCCGAGCCCTCCGCGACCTGCCCGAACGACCACTCGCGGCGGCCGCCGTCGCGGGCCCGCTCGACCAGCGCCCGCCGGGCGGGGTCCTGGGCGGCGACGACGTCGCGGGCGAAGTTCACCGGGCGGCTCCGAGCATCGTCCCCGGATTCTCGGAGATCGCGCCGACGGCCGGCGCCGCGCCTGGTAGCCGACCTCTGCGGTCGGAGATGAATTAGGGTGCCCTCTGTTGCTCGTCCGCCGCCGTCCGGTGGACGCCCCCCCCCGACCGTCCGGAGATCCCCGTGCCGCACGACCGACCGCCCCGCTCGCCGCTCACCCGCCTGGAGGCCTGGCCCTCGTCCCGCCGCGGCTTCCTCTCGGGAGCGCTGGCCGGGGCGGCGGCGCTCGGCCTGAGCGCCTGCGGGGGCGACGACGGCGGGTCTCGCGGGGACGGCGCCGGCGGCGACGGGGCGGCCGGCGGGGCGCGCTTCCCGGTCACCGTCCGCCACCAGCACGGCAGCACGACGATCGAGCGGGCGCCGCGGCGGGTCGTCTCCTACGGCTTCACCGACCACGACACGATGCTGGCGCTGGGGGTCGTGCCGGTGCTGGTCCAGCAGTGGATCCCGGAGTGGAAGCGCGGCGTCGGGCCGTGGGCGCTGCCGGCGCTCGGCGACGCCCGTCCGGTGCTGGTGGCCAACCCGCAGGTCGAGTTCGAGAAGATCGCCGCCGCCCGCCCCGACCTGATCGTGGCGGTCAACTTCGACCTGAAGCGGAGCGACTACGAGAAGCTCTCGAAGCTGGCGCCGACCGTCGCCCCGCTGGCCGGCTACCCGGCCTACAACGCGCCCTGGGACGAGATGGCGCTGCTGGTCGGCGGCGCCCTCGGCCGCCGCCCGCAGACCCAGCGGCTGGTCGACCGGGCCCGCGGCGAGCTGGCCGCGACCGCCCGCCGGCACCCGAAGTTCGCCGGCGCCACCGCGGCCACGATCACCTACTACGAGGGCAAGTTCGTGATCTACGCCGACGACGACAGCCGCGGGCGCTTCATGAAGGCGCTCGGCTTCGAGCAGCCGCCGGCGATCCGGCGGCTGTTCGGCAACGAGTTCGCGGTCGACCTCAGCGAGGAGCGGCTGGAGCTGCTGGCCGACCTCGACGTGCTGCTGGCGCTGGCCGACGGCGTCGAGGCCCAGCGCGGGATGCGGTCGTCGCGGATCTTCCAGCGGCTCGACGTCGTCCGCCGCGGCCGCACGGTGATGGTCGACGACCTCGACCAGGGGATGGCGATCTCCGCCTCCTCGGTGACGGCGATCCCCTTCGCCCTCGACGCGCTGGTGCCGGGGATCGCGCGGGCGGTCGCGGCCTGAGCCGGACGGGCGAGGCGGCGAAGCCCGACCGGGAAGGTCGGGGTTCGGGCGCCCTTCCTGTTAGGGTGCCCGAGCGGTGAGCAGCGCCGCCGTCACCAGCCCCGACGCGCCGTCGGTCCGCCCGACGAACGACCCCCAGGCCGGTCCTCCGGTGCGGGTCCGGTCGTCGACGGGCCGCGCCACCGGCCTGGCGATCGCCCTCGCCCTGCTGGCGCTGGTCGCGCTGCTCAGCATCGCGGTCGGCGCCAAGTCGATCCCGCTCGACCGGGTCTGGGACCTGGTCTGGCGTCCCGACGGCAGCGACGACGCGCTGGTGATCCACGACCTGCGGGTGCCGCGGACGCTGCTCGGCCTGCTGGTCGGGGCGGCGCTCGGCGCGGCCGGGGCGCTGATGCAGGGCCTGACCCGCAACCCGCTCGCCGACCCCGGCGTGCTCGGCGTCAACGCCGGTGCGGCGACCGCGGTCGTGATCGCGATCGCGCTGCTCGACAGCACCAACCTGATGACCTACGTCTGGTTCGCGTTCCTCGGCGCGGCGCTCGCCTCGGTGCTCGTCTACGCGCTCGGCGCCACCGGCCGCAGCGGCGCGACCCCGGTCCGGCTGGCGCTCGCCGGCACCGCCGTGACCTTCGCCCTGATGTCGGTCGTCTACGGCGTGACGATCCTCAACCCGCGCGTCTTCGACCAGTACCGCCACTGGCAGGTCGGCGAGCTGGCCGGCCACGAGGCCTCGTTGACCGGGGCGATCGCGCCCTTCATCGGCGCCGGCCTGGTGCTGGCGCTGCTGCTCGGCCGGCCGCTCAACGCGCTCGCGCTCGGCGACGAGGCCGGCCGCGCGGTCGGCGCCCGGATCGGCCGCACCCGGCTGCTCGGCGCGGTCGGGATCACGCTGCTCTGCGGCGGCGCGACCGCGGCCGCCGGGCCGATCGCCTTCGTCGGCCTGACCGTGCCGCACGTGGCGCGGGCGATCGTCGGGCCCGACCAGCGCTGGGTGATGCCCTACTCGATGGTGCTGGCGCCGATCCTGCTGCTCGGCGCCGACGTGCTCGGCCGGATCGTCAACCGGCCCGGCGAGCTCGAGGTCGGGATCGTGACCGCCGTGATCGGCGCCCCGGTCTTCATCGCGATCGTCCGCCGCGCGCGGATCGCCCAGCTGTGAGCACCGCCGAGGCCCCGATCCCCGGTCCGCCGGCCGGCCTCGGCCGGATCGTGCGGGTGCCGCTGGTCGGCGCCTCGCTGCGGGTCGCGCCGCGGACCGTCGCCGTCTGCGCCGCGCTGGCGGTGATCGCGCTGGTCGCGTTGGTGCTGTCGATCGGCACCGGCGAGTACCCGATCGCGCCCGGGCGGGTGGTCGAGACGCTGCTCGGCGGCGGCGACCAGGGCACCCAGTTCGTGATCGAGACGCTGCGGCTGCCGCGGGCGCTGACCGCGCTGCTGGTCGGCGCGGCGCTCGGGGCCGGCGGGGCGATCCTCCAGAGCATCTCCCGCAACCCGCTCGGCAGCCCCGACATCGTCGGCTTCACCCAGGGCGCGTCGGCCGGGGCGGTGCTCCAGATCGTCGTCCTCGGCGGCGGCGCGGCGGCGACCGCGACCGCCTCGATCATCGGCGGGCTGGCGGCGGCGATCGTCGTCTACGCGCTCTCCTACCGCGGCGGCGTCGCCGGCTACCGGCTGGTGCTGGTCGGGATCGGGATGGCGGCGCTGATGGCCGCGATCACCGACTACCTGATCACCCGCGCCCGGCTCGAGGACGCGCAGGCGGCCTGGGTCTGGATCACCGGCAGCCTCAACGGCCGCGGCTGGGAGCACGTGCGGCCGGTGGCGCTGGCGCTGGTGGTGCTGCTGCCGCTGGTGGTCGTGCTCGCCCGCGACCTGCGGATGATGGAGATGGGCGACGACGCGGCGAAGGCGCTGGGGGTCAAGGTCGAGCGCTCGCGGCTGCTGCTGGTGCTGGTGGCGGTCGGGCTGACGGCGGTCGCCACCGCCTCGGCCGGCCCGGTGATCTTCGTCGGCCTGGCGGCGCCCCAGATCGGCCGCCGGCTGACCCGCGCGACCGGACCGGGCGTCGGCACCGCCGCGCTGACCGGCGCCGTGCTGCTGCTGCTCGCCGACCTCGGCGGCCAGCGGATCTTCCCCAGCCACCAGCTGCCGGTCGGGGTGATGACCGGCGTGCTCGGCGGGGCCTACCTGATCTGGCTGTTGTCCAACGAGTGGCGGAGCAGGCGCGCATGAGCGACCACGACCACGTTCCCGGGCCGCGGCTGCGCGGCGAGGGGCTGACCCTGGCCTACGACGCGCGGACGGTGTCGGACGGGCTCGACGTGACGATCCCCGACGGCTCGTTCACGGTCATCGTGGGGCCGAACGCCTGCGGCAAGTCGACGCTGCTGCGGGCGCTGGCGCGGATGCTGAAGCCGCGCGCGGGCAGCGTCGTGCTCGACGGCCAGCAGATCACCTCGCTGCCGTCGAAGGAGGTCGCGCGGCGGCTGGGGCTGCTGCCGCAGACGCCGATCGCCCCCGACGCGATCACCGTCGCCGACCTCGTCGCCCGCGGTCGCTACCCGCACCAGGGGATCCTGCGCCAGTGGTCGCGCGAGGACGAGCGGGCGGTCGACACGGCGCTGCGCGCGACCGGCGTCCGCGAGCTGGCCGGGCGGGCCGTCGACGAGCTCTCGGGCGGCCAGCGGCAGCGGGTCTGGCTGGCGATGGCGCTGGCCCAGGAGACGCCGATCCTGCTGCTCGACGAGCCGACGACCTACCTCGACATCGCCCACCAGGTCGACGTGCTCGACCTCTGCGCCACGCTCCACGAGCAGCAGGGCGCGACGATGGTCGCGGTCCTCCACGACCTCAACCACGCCTGCCGCTACGCGACCCACCTGATCGCGATGCGCGAGGGCGAGATCGTGGCCGAGGGCGACCCGTCGGCGATCGTCGACGCCGAGCTGGTCGAGCGGGTCTTCGGCCTCCGCTGCCGGGTGATCCCGGATCCCGAGACCGGCACTCCGCTGGTCGTCCCCGCCGCCCGCCGCCGGGCGGGGGAGCGGACGACGGCGCCGCAGGCGGTCGCCGCGGGGGCCTAGAGCCCCGGCGGGTGGCGGGCGACGAAGCCCGCGGTGCTGCGCGACTCGTTCGTCCAGCGGGTGCCGCCCCCGCGCAGCGCGCTGGTGTCGAAGCGGCGGCCGTCGACGATCATGAAGGCGTGGCCGGCGTTGGCGTAGACGGTGATCCGCTTGCCCGGACCCGGCTCGCCCCAGCTCATGAAGCCAGTCGAGTCGAGCGGCGAGGAGAGCAGGCCCGCGGCCGCCAGCGCGTAGCTGATCGAGCCCGAGCAGTCGTAGCCGCCCGAGGCGCCGCCGTGGCCGCCGCCCCAGACGTAGGGGGTCGAGGCGATCTCGTTGGCGGCCGAGATCACGCGCGCGACGGCGCCGCCGCCGGCCGCCGAGGGGGCGCTGGAGCCGGACGAGCGCGGGGCGGCGCTGGTCGCGGTCGTCGCCTCGCGGGCGGCCGCGGCGGCCGCGGCCTGGCGCCGCTCGACGCGGGCGATCCGCGCCCGCACCGCCCGCAGGCGGCTGGCGGTGCCGTTGCGCTGACGCAGCTGGTCGGCCTGGCGGCGCAGCAGCGCGTTGCGGAGCACGTCGGCCTGGTCGCGGTCGGCCTCGGCGTCGGCGGCCAGCTTGCGGAAGCGGACGCGGGTGACCTCGAGGTCGGCGGCCTGGTGGCGGACGGCGGTTCGCGCGTCGCGGGTGCGGTCGAGGATCAGGCCGTTCTGGCGGCTGATCCGCTTGTAGAACTCGATCCGCTCCAGCAGGTCGGCGAAGCCCTTCGAGGTCAGGACCACGCTGACGATGTCGGGGCGGCCGTTCTCGTAGGCGGTGACCAGGTTCTCGGAGAGGACGGCGGTCGCGCGGTCGGCGCGGCGCTCGAGCGTCGTCAGCCGGATCCGGGCCCGGACCAGCCGGTCCTGGGTCTCGGTCAGCTGGCTGCGGCGCTGGTTCACCCGCTGGTCGAGCGCGGCCAGCCGCTGCTCGGCCTGGGCGAGGCCGGCGTTGGTGGCGGCGATCCGGCGGCTCTCGGCGGCCACCTTCGCCCGCAGGCTGGCGGCGGTCGCGCGGTCGCTGGCGGGATCGGCGCGGCCCGGGGTCGGCGCCCCGGCGGCGACCGTCAGCGCCGAGGCGCTGATGGCGGACACGGCGAGGACGCGCAGGGAGGGACGACGGCGAGCGAGCGGCGGCATGCAGTGGCGTTTCGGGTTCGGCGCGCGGACGGCGCGCTCCGTCGCGGGCGGCAGCGGCGACGGACCCGGCGGACGGCGAACGACCGCAGGACGCGTGCGACGCTAGCAACGGGGGGTCGTCCGGCTCTAGCGCGAACCGGCGCTGCAACGGATCTTGCGACCCGCGATCATTCGCGCGCGATGGCCGACGAGACCCCTGTCCCGATCACCTCCATCGGCACCCCGGGCACGGCGAGCGCCGTCCGGCTGGTGCTGCTGGGCAGCGGCGAGCTGGGCCGCGAGGTCGCGCTCGAGGCGGTCCGCCTGGGCTGCGAGGTGGTCGCCGTCGACCGCTACGACGACGCGCCCGCGATGGCGCTGGCCCACCGCCGCCACGTGGTGACGATGACCGACCCGGCGGCGCTGCGGGCGGTGCTGGAGGAGGAGCGCGCGCGGCCCTGCGCGGCGCTGCTGGCGGTGCCGGAGATCGAGGCGATCGCCACCGGGGTGCTCCAGGAGCTGGAGGCCGAGGGGCTGCGGGTGGTCCCGACCGCGCGGGCGGCGCGGCTGACGATGGACCGCGAGGGCATCCGGCGGCTGGCGGCCGAGGAGCTGGGGCTGCCGACCTCGCCCTACCGCTTCTGCGACTCGGCCGAGGAGCTGGAGGCGGCGGTCGCCGCGCTCGGCACCCCCTGCGTGGTCAAGCCGGTGATGTCGTCGAGCGGCAAGGGCCAGTCGGTGGTCCACGAGCCGGGTGGTGCGGCCGCGGCCTGGACCTACGCCCAGGAGTCGGGCCGGGTCGGGGCCTCGCGGGTGATCTGCGAGGGCTTCGTCGCGTTCGACTACGAGATCACGCTGCTGACCGTCCGCCACGCCGGGGGGACGTCGTTCTGCGCCCCGATCGGCCACACCCAGGAGGGCGGCGACTACCGCGAGTCGTGGCAGCCGCAGCCGATGGGCGCGGCTGCCGCGGCCCGCGCCGAGGAGGTCGCGCGGACGGTCGTCGACGGCCTCGGCGGCTGGGGGATCTTCGGCGTCGAGCTGTTCGTGCGCGGCGACGAGGTGCTGTTCAGCGAGGTCTCGCCGCGGCCCCACGACACCGGGATGGTGACGCTGGCCTCGCAGACCCTGAGCGAGTTCGCGCTCCACGTGCGGGCGATCCTCGGGCTGCCGGTGCCGACCGACGGCGAGGGGCGGGTGCCGCTGCGGGGGCCGGCGGCGAGCGCGGTGGTGCTGGGGCCGGAGGCGCTCGGCGACCACGACGCGCCGGTCTACGCGGGCGTCGGCGAGGCGCTGGCCGTCGACCCGGCGGTCGAGCTGCGGCTGTTCGGCAAGCCGGACACGCGACCGGGCCGGCGGCTGGGCGTGGCGCTGGCGGTGGCCGACGACGTCGACCAGGCGCGCGAGCGGGCGACGGCCGCCGCCGCGCGGGTGCGCGTCGGCGGCTGAGCCGGGCGGGTCAGTCCCGCTTCGAGCAGGCGGCGTCGCAGAACGGCTGGTTGCCGCTGTGGCCGCAGCCGCAGAGCGTGGCCCGGACGTCGTCGAGCACGCTGCCGTCGGCCAGCTCGATCGCCAGCTCGCCGCGGAGGACGATCGTGTGGCCGTGACGGCGGACGCTGGTCGGCCGCTCCGGCGCTTCGACCGTCCCGTCGGCGCGCTCCAGGTGGAGGGCGCCGCTGGGGCAGCGGGCGATCACCTCGGCGAGCGCGTCGACCTCCGCGTTCCCGGGCTGGATCCAGGGCCGCTTGGCGGTGTCGAAGACGGCGGGCAGGCCCTTGACGCAGCGGGCGGCGTGCAGGCAGCGGGCGGGGTCGAAGGTGACGGTGGCGGCGTCGTCGTCGCGGACGTAGCGCTTGGCGGTCATTCGAACGCCTTCCGGATCCGCTCGTCCAGGTGCGGGACGTACTCCGGGTGCTTGTGCACGTAGCGGGCGATGAAGGGACAGATCGGCACGATCTGGAGGCCCCGCTCGCGGGCGTCGTCGAGGGCGCCCTTGGCCAGCGCGCTGCCGATCCCCTGGCCCTCGAACTTCGGATCGACCTCGGTGTGGGTGAAGACGATCCGGTCGCCGCGGACCAGCTGGTACTCGGCGAACCCGGCGAGTCCGTCGTCGGTGCGGGCCTCGTAGCGGTGCTCGTCGGGGTTGTCTCGGACGTCGGTGGCCATGCTGCTCCTTCGCTGCCGGCGGTGAGGGGTCGAGGGCGCCGGTCGAGCCATGCTCCCACAGCGTTCGCGGGCCCCGTTCGGCGTCGGGAAATCAGGCCCTTGCAGCTGAGGCGGCGCCTCAGGCCGACGCGGCGGCGACCGCGTCGGCCGGGGCGGCCGGCCGGTCCCCCGTCGCGCCGGGGCGGGCGGGGCCGTCGTCGACGTACGAGGGCGGGAAGGCGCCCAGGTAGCGGGCCCAGGCGCGGCGGTTGACCGGGCCGAGCGAGCAGGCGCTGATCGCCGAGGTGACGGAGCGGCGGCGGGGGATCAGCCAGCCGGTCAGGCGCTGGAAGCGCAGCAGCCAGGTGTAGGCCGGCTCCTTCTCGGCCGAGAGCGCGGCGTAGCGGCGGAGGGCCTGCTCGCGGGTCTGCTGGCCCTCGACGACCAGCCGCAGCTCGCGCCCGAGGGCGAGGCCGAAGTAGAGCGCCGGCCGGATCCCCTCGGCGGAGAGCGGCAGGCAGTGGCCGGCGCTGTCGCCGGCGAAGAAGAGACCGTCGCCGGTCGCCGGGCGGAGCTTGTGGGGGATCCAGTTGCCCTGGAAGCGGACCGGATCCCAGTCGAGGTCGGACGCCAGCCGCAGCGTCGGGTCCTTGACGTGGTACTTGGGGTCGAACGAGCCGACGCCGACACGGACCTCGTGGTCGGCGGGGAAGACCCACGAGTAGCCGGCCGGCACGTAGGTCGGGTCGAGGAACAGCTCCAGCTCGCCGGACGAGCCCGGGGGATGGACCTCGAGCCCGCGCGACAGGTAGGCCTCGGGCGGCTGGATGTTCTCCTCGCGCGCGGGCGCGAGCACTCGCCGCCAGCCGAGCGCGTCGACGACCAGTGGGGCGCGGATCTCGCCGCGGTCGGTGCGGATCCGGATCACGTCCTCGCCGGCCAGCGAGGGCCCGCCGGCGCCGGCGCCGACCAGCTGCCCGTCGGGGCCGACGCGGCCTTCGACCTTCGCGGTCTCGAACAGGAAGTCGCCCTGCTCGGCCAGCAGCCGGCAGAGCAGCCGGTAGTCGAAGGTGCAGAACGGCTGCGGCAGCGTCCACGCGAACCGCTTCAGCCGGGTCCGCAGCACGATCTCCGGGAAGACCTGCCGGACCGACTCGCCCAGGCCCAGCGCCTCGACCCACGGCAGCGGCGCGGCGCAGGCCGACGTCGCCCGCTCGCCGATCTCGTAGCGGTCGATCACCACCACCCGCAGCGGCGACCCGTCCGGCTTCGTCGTCCCCGCCAGCTCGCGGGCGACCGAGAGGCCGGCGAAGCTGGCCCCGCAGATCAGGACGTCGCAGTCGAGGTCGATGGGCGTGCGCTCGTCACCGCGCTTGGTGGCTCGAACCGGCATCTGAACGCCCGATCGTAGCGCCCGTCCCCCGTCGCCGGCCGGCGGTGGGGCGACGCTGCGGCGGCCCGCGACGGCCCCGTGCCGATCCTGCTCCAACCTCGTGCCGGATGCGGGCGAGGGCCGTTCGCCGCGCCATCGTCGCCGTCGGGCGCGGCGCGCGGCCAATCGCGATCTCGCGGCCTCCGCCGCCCGCCAGTCCGCGCGACGACGTCCCCACGACGTCGCTTCGCGAACTCACGACGAACGGAGCGACGAGATGACGAACCGACCGGACCGGACGATCGCCGACCTGGCCACCCGCCAGCGCGGCGTCGTCACGCGCCGCCAGCTGCTGGCGGTCGGGATCACGCGCGAGATGGTCCAGCGGCGGCTCGAGCAGGGCCGCCTGCACCGCTTCCCGGACGGGCTCCGCGGCGCCTACCTCGTCGGCCACCGGCGACCGCTGCCGCTCGCGCGCGAGCAGGCGGCGCTGCTCGTCTGCCGGGCCGACGAGGCGCTGCTCTCGCACCGCACCGCGCTCCAGCTCTGGGGCCTCGGCGAGGACCCGGGCGCGGTCGACGTGACGGTCGTCGGCGGCGGCCCGCCGCGCCGTGCACCGGCGATCGTCGGCCACGCGGCGGCGACGCTTCCCCCGGCCGACCGACGGCGGGTCGCGGGGCTGCCGGTCGTCGCGCCCGCGCGCACGATCCGCGACCTCGCGGCCGGCCTGACGCCGTCGCAGCTCGGCGCGCTGCTCGACCGCGCCCGGGCCGGCGGCGTCGTGCGCGACCGCGAGCTCGCCGAGCAGCTGCGGCGGTCGGCGGGCCGGCGCGGCGCCGAGGCCCTGCGGCGGGCGCTGGCGGACGCGGCTGGGCCGGGCTTCTCGCGCTCCGAGGCCGAGCGGCGGGCGGCGGCGCTGATAGCCCGGGTCCCCGACCTGCCCCGGCCGCGGCGCAACGCCCGCCTGCTCGGGGTCGAGGTCGACCTGCTGTGGGCGGAGCAGCGGGTGGTGGTCGAGGTCGACGGCTTCGCGTTCCACGGCGGCCGCCGCGCGTTCGAGCGCGACCGCGCCCGCGACGCCACGCTGACCGCCCACGGCTACCGCGTCGTCCGGGTCACCTGGCGGCAGCTGCGGGACGAGTCCGAGGCGTTCCTGGTGCGGCTCGCGCTGCTGCTGCGGACCGCGGTCTGACGATCGCGGTCTCGGGGCGGGCGCCGGGCGCGAGCACGCGATCGGACGTCGCCGGGACGGCCGATCGCCGACTCGCGGCGGCGGCGGTGCGAGACGGCGATCGAGCGTCGCCCGCGCCGACCGCAGGCGCCCCGCATCGGGTGGCGCCATCGCGCTACCCTTGGCCGTCCATATGTCCACCACCGAGACCCCCGCGACGGTGGTAGAGGGCTCTGACGGCCTTCTGCTGAACGTCGACGGGCAGATTGTTCCCAACTACGACGCCACCTTCCCGCCGTTCGGCGAAGGTGACGTGATCACCGGCCAGGTCGTTCGCATCGACCCGGACGAAGTGTGGGTCGACGTCGGATACAAGTCCGAAGGCGTCATCCCGCAGCAGGAGCTGTCGATCCGCCGCAACGCGGATCCGAACGACGAGGTCGAGCTCGGCGAGGAGGTCGAGGTCCTCGTCCTCATCAAGGAGGACGACGAGGGTCGCCTCAAGGTCTCCCGCAAGCAGGCCCGCTACGAGCGCGCCTGGAAGCGGATCGAGGCCGCTCAGGAGACCGGCGAGCCGGTCGAGGGCACCGTGATCGAGGTCGTCAAGGGCGGCCTGATCATCGACCTCGGCGTCCGGGGCTTCCTGCCCGCGTCGCTCGTCGACATCCGCCGGGTCCCGAACCTCGACGAGTACCTGCACACGATCATCGAGTGCAAGGTCATCGAGCTCAACCGGCAGCGCAACAACGTCGTCCTCAGCCGCCGTGCGGTGCTGGAGGAGGAGCGCAAGGAGCAGCGCCAGGCGATCCTGGACGTCCTGCAGCCCGGCGTCATCGTCGAGGGCCAGATCTCGAACATCGTCGACTTCGGCGCGTTCGTGGACCTCAACGGCATCGACGGCCTGATCCACATCAGCGAGCTGTCCTGGACCCACGTCAACCACCCGACCGAGGTCGTCTCGATCGGCGACACGGTCCAGGTCAAGGTCCTCGACATCGACCGCGACCGGCAGCGGATCTCCCTCGGTCTCAAGCAGACCCAGGAGGACCCGTGGCAGCGGGTCGTCGACACCTACAACGTCGGCGACGAGCTGGAGGGCACCGTCACGAAGGTGGTCACCTTCGGCGCCTTCGTCGAGATCATGGAGGGCGTCGAGGGCCTGGTCCACATCTCCGAGCTCGCGGCGCACCACGTCGAGAGCCCGCGTGAGGTCGTGCACCCGGGTGACGACGTCAAGGTCAAGATCCTCGAGATCGACGACGACCGCCGCCGGCTGTCGCTCTCGGTCAAGCGGGTCGAGGGTCAGATCCTGCCCCGTCGCGAGGTCACCGCGGACGAGGGCGACGAGCTGGCCCACACCTCGGGCGGCTCGGACGCCGACCTGGGCCTGAGCGAGGACGTCTTCGCCGACGCCCCCGCCGACGAGGCCCCGGCCGCCGAGGCGACCGAGGGCGACGAGGCTCCGGCCGCCGAGGAGGAGGCTCCGGCCGCCGACGAGGCGCCGGCCGAGGAGGCCCCCGAGGCCGAGGCCGCCGAGGCCGGGGCGACCGAGGAGCCGGCCGCCGAGGGCGAGGCGGGCGAGGAGGCCTGAACCTCGCGGCCACCCGGCCGCTCCGCAGGAACCGTCACACGGCCCGCCATCCGGCGGGCCGTGGTCGTTCCGCGGCGCTTGTCGACGGCGCCCACCGCTACCGTCCCGAGACGATGCACGCTGCCCTCGGAGCCCGGCCGTGACCGGCACCGTCCCCTTCGTCGGCCTGACCGGCGGCCTGGCGGCCGGCAAGTCGACCGCGCTGGCCGCGCTCGAACGGCTGGGCGCCCGCACCCTCTCGACCGACGAGGTCGTCCACGAGCTCTACGCCGGCGACGAGCTGCGCGACCTGGTCGTGGCCCGCTGGGGCAGCGCGGTCGCGCCTGGCGGGGTCGTCGACCGGGCCGCGGTGGCCCGCTTCGCCTTCGCCGATCCGGCCGAGCGGCAGTGGCTGGAGTCGCAGGTTTGGCCGCGCGTCGGCGCCGCCGTGATCGCCTTCCGCCAGGACGCCGAGGCCGCCGATCCGCGGCCGGCGGCGGCGGTGGTCGAGACGCCGCTGCTGTTCGAGGCGGGCATGCAGGACGCCTACGACGCCACGATCGCCGTGATCGCTCCCGAGGCGGTCCGCCGCGCGCGGGCCGAGGAGCGGGGTCACCACGGGGTCGACGAACGCAATTCCCGCCACCTCTCGCAGGAGGAGAAGTCGGCCCGGGCGACGTACACGGTGGTGAACGACGGCTCGGTCGAGGACCTGGAGCGTCGTCTCGCCGCCGTCCTGGAAGAGCTGCACCCGTGAGCACCGACCCCCGCCTGTCCTCGTACCGCGCCAGCCCGGCGCCGCGCCGCCCGCGGCCGGCCGGCTCGCGTCCCGCCGCCCGTCCGGCGGCCCCCCGCGGCGGCAACCGCCCGCGGCC
>NZ_JAWZSQ010000027.1:0-59807 GCF_034096925.1 Patulibacter defluvii | reverse complement strand
ATCCGCCGGCTCCCGCCGGCGCGCCGCCGGCCGGCCCGCCCGCCGGGGCGTCCGCGCCGCCAGCTGGTGCGATCCCGCCTGCCAGGACCGCTCCGCCCGCCGGCGCGGTCCCGCCCACTGGCGCCGCTCCGCCCGCCGGGAGCAACCTCCCGCCCGCCGGCGCGGTCCCGCCCGCCGGCGCGGTCTCGCCCGCCGGCGCGGTCCCGCCCACGAGCGCGGCCCCGCCCGCCACCCCACCCGCCTCGCCCGCGGCAGCTCCGCCGCAGGCCCCGGCCGCCCTCGGCTCCCCGACCGGCCAGCCGCCGCACCGCCGGCCGCCGGTCGACGACCCGATCGAGCTGGACGACGAGTACGACGACGATCCGCCGCGCACCGGGCGCGCCGCCGGTCGCACCACGGCACGCGGCGCGGGTCGCTCCGAGGCGCCCGCCGGTCGCCGGGCCCGCCGGCGCGAGGCGAAGGCGGCCAAGGCCGAGCGCTCCAGCCGCGAGGCCGCCGCGCGCACCGGGGGCCGTCCGCCGGCCGCGGTGGTCGGGCCGCGGACCGCGCCGGCCCGTCGCGGGGTCTCGCGGATCGCGGCGCTGCTGGTGCTGGTGCCGATGGTGGTGGTCGTCGTCGCCGTGGTGCTGATCTTCCAGCCGCTCAAGGGCGGGGGCACCGGACGGGTCGAGGTCGACATCCCGCCGGGCTCGTCGGTCGACGACATCGGGCGGCTGCTGGAGCAGCGTGGGGTGATCGGCAACGCGACCTTCTTCTCGATCCGGGCCCGGCTCAGCGGTTCGGGAGGTTCGCTGCACGCCGGCCGCGTGGTGCTGAAGCGGGACATGTCCTACGGGTCCGCGATCGACGCGCTGCAGAAGGACCCGCTGCCGCCCGCGGTCATCCGGGTCAGCGTTCCCGAGGGCCTCTCGCGGCGCGAGACCGCCGCCGTCGTCCGCCGGGCCGGGATCCGCGGCGACTACCTGGCCGCCTCGGCCCGGACCCGCGACTTCGACCCCCGGCGCTACGGCCAGCCGCGCAAGGTCAAGGGCCTGGAGGGCTTCCTCTTCCCGGCCACCTACGAGCTGCAGCGGGCGACCGCGACCGCCTCCTCGCTCGTCGCCGAGCAGGTGGCGAGCTTCAAGAAGCAGATCGGCACCGTCAGCATGCGCCGCGCCCGCCGCGCCAACCTCAGCCGCTACGACGTGCTGATCATCGCCTCGATGATCGAGCGCGAGGTCCGCGTGCCCTCCGAGCGCCGCCAGGTCGCCGCGGTGATCTACAACCGGCTGCGGGCCGACATGTTCCTCGGGATCGACGCCACGATCCGCTACGCCGAGCGCAACTGGACCCGGCCGCTGCGGGTCAGCGAGCTGAACCGTCCCGGGCCCTACAACACCCGCCGCACCAAGGGCCTGCCGCCGACGCCGATCGGCAACCCCGGCCTGGCCTCGATCGAGGCCGCCGCCAACCCGGCCCGCACCAGCGCCCTCTACTACGTGGTCCGCCCGTGCGGCAAGGGCCGCCATAACTTCTCGTCGAGCGCCGACGGCTTCGCCCGCGACCAGGCGTACTACGAGCAGGAGCGCAAGCGCGTCGGCGGCGATCCGGCCGATGCAAGCGGGTGCAAGCGCCGGTGAGCGAGCCGCGCCCCGTCGGGGTCGCCGACCCCGACCGCGAGTGGCGGCTGGGCGTGCTCGGCTGGCCGGTCGGGCACAGCCGCTCGCCCGCGATGCAGGGCGCGGCGCTGCGCGAGCTGGGCCTCGACCACTGGAGTTACCAGGCGCTGCCGGTCCCGCCCGAGGCGATCGGCGAGACGATCGCCGCCCTCGCCGGCGGCGGTTTCGCCGGCGCCAACGTCACGATCCCGCACAAGCACGACGCGCTGGACGCGGCCGACCGCCCGACCGCCGCCGCCCGCGAGATCGGCGCCGCCAACACGCTGACGCTGCTCGAGGACGGCACGCTGGAGGCCGACAACACCGACGCCCCGGGCCTGCTCGACGCGCTCGCGACGCCGCTCGCCGGCCGCAGCGCCCTGATCCTCGGCGCCGGCGGCAGCGCCCGCGCCTGCGCCTGGGCCCTGCGCGAGGCCGGCTGCGCCCGAGTCGCGGTCTGGAACCGGACGGCGGCCCGCGCCGTCGAGCTGGCCAGCGACCTCGGGATCGACGCCGCCGATGGCGCCGCTCCCGCCGACGTGTTGGTCAACTGCACCGCGGTCGGGCTCCACGACCCCGAGCAGACCTTCGACCGGCTGCCGCTGGACGCCGCCGACCTGGCCGACTACCCGCTCGTCGCCGACCTCGTCTACCGGCCCGACGGCACGCCGCTGCTGGCGGCCGCCGCCGCGGCCGGCGCGCGGACCGTCGACGGACTGGCGATCCTCGTCGCCCAGGGCGCCCGCAGCCTCGAACGCTGGACCGGCCGGCCGGCCCCGCGGACCACCATGGACGACGCCGCGCGCGCGTTCGCGATCGACGGCTGAGCCGGCGGACGGACGGCGCCGTGACCCGCCAGCGCGCCGACGGACGGAGTACGCGATTCAGGAAACGGGGCGCCGCGGCCGATACAGGACGGACCGTGCTGGATCATCCTGTCGTGGAGCACCGAGCGGACGAGCCCCCCGTCGAGCAGCCGGCCGGCAACGTCCCGCTCGACCAGGCGCTGACCGCTCCGCGTCCCGAGCTCGCCGGGCGCCCACTGACCGAGGTCCTGATCGCCCGCGGGGTCGACGAGCTGCAGGTGGCCGACGCCGTCGTCACCGCCCGCGAGCGGGGGCTGGCCCTCGACCGCGCCGTGGTCGAGCTGCGGGTCGCCTCGGCCGACCAGGTCGCCCGCGCGCTGGCCGACCGCCACGGGCTCGAGCACCTGGACCTGGCCCACGTCCAGCCCGATCCGGCGGTCCTGACCGCGCTCGGCGCCGACGATGCCCGTACTTACCAGGCGGTCCCGATCTCGCGCCTCGGCGCGACGCTGCTGATCGCCGTCGCCGATCCCAGCAACACGCTGATCGCCGAGGACCTGGCGATGCTGACCGGCGGCCCGGTGCGGCTGGCCGTGGCGGCGCGCGAGGACGTCCAGGCGCGGCTGGCGGCGATGACCCGGCTCGACGAGGCGGTCAAGCAGGCCACGCCCGACCAGGTGGTCGAGGAGCAGACGGCCGAGCTGCTCGACGTCCGCGCCGGGGCCGAGGACGCGCCGGTCATCAACCTGGTCAACACCGTCCTGGCGCAGGCGATCGAGCGCCGCGCCAGCGACGTCCACTTCGCCCCGATGCAGCACGGGATGCGGGTCCGGTTCCGGATCGACGGGGTGCTGCAGGAGACCGCCACGGTGCCGAAGGCGCTGGTCCCCGGCCTCGTCAGCCGCCTGAAGGTGATGGCGGACCTGGACATCGCCGAGCGGCGGGCCCCGCAGGACGGCCGCGTGACGCTGACGATCGACGGCCGCCGGGTCGACCTGCGGGCGGTGACGCTGCCCTCCGTCCACGGCGAGTCGGTGGTGCTGCGGATCCTCGACCGGGCGGAGGGCGTGATCACGCTCGACCGGCTGGGGATGCAGCAGCGCGACCGCGAGCGGTTCGAGCGCGCGTTCCAGAAGCCCTACGGCGCGATCCTCGCCACCGGCCCGACCGGTTCCGGCAAGTCGACCTCGCTCTACGCCGCGCTCCAGCGGCTGAACACCAGCGACCGCCACATCGTCACGATCGAGGACCCGGTCGAGCGGCAGCTGGACGGCGTCACCCAGGTGCAGGTCAACGCCCGCACCGGGATGACCTTCGCCAACGGGCTGCGCTCGATGATGCGGGCCGACCCCGACGTGATCATGGTCGGCGAGATCCGCGACGCCGCGACCGCCCAGATCGCCGTCGAGTCGGCCCTGACCGGCCACCTGGTGCTCTCGACGCTGCACACCAACGACGCGCCGACGGCGATCACCCGGCTGCTGGAGATGGGCGTCGAGCCGTTCCTGGTCGCCTCGGCGATCGACTGCGTGGTCGCCCAGCGGCTGGCGCGCACCCTCTGCTCCTCCTGCCGCCGTCAGGTGCGGCTGCCGGCCGAGATCGTCCGCCACCACGGCTTCGCGGTCGAGGGCGACGTCGACGCCTACGAGGCGGTCGGCTGCGCCCGCTGCGGCGACACCGGCTACCGCGGCCGGGTCGGGCTCTACGAGGTGATGATCGTCGACGAGGAGATGCGCGGCCTGATCGTCGAGCGGGCCCCGATCGAGGAGATCACCCGGGTCGCGATCGCCGGCGGGATGCGGCGGCTGCGCGAGGACGGGCTCCAGAAGGTGCTCGCCGGCACGACCTCGCTGGCCGAGGTCACGCGGGTGACGGGCGACACCTAGCCGGTCGCCGGCGGACGCCGTCCGCGCCCGCCACGGACGTTCGTCCAGCCCGCGTCCGGTTGGTCCCGACGACCGCCGCCGGGACCGACAGGACGGGGGAGATGCCCATCCAGTTCCACGACCTGGTGCAGGCGATGGTGGAGTCCGAGGCCTCGGACCTCCACCTCACCGCCGGCAGTCCCCCGATGATCCGCGTCCGCGGCCGGTTGCAGCCGGTCGGGGACGAGACGCTGGACGTCGCGGCCTGCCGCGAGCTCGTCTACGGGCTCCTCTCGACCACCCAGCGGCAGCGGCTGGAGACCGACCGCCAGGTCGACTTCGCCTACCCGGTGCCGGGCGTCGCCCGCTTCCGCGTCAACGCGTTCCAGCAGCGCGGCGCGACCGGCGCGGCGCTGCGCCTGATCCCCGACCGGATCCGCAGCCTGGCCGAGCTGGGCCTGCCCGACGTGCTCGTCGACCTGACCGAGAAGCCGCGCGGCCTGGTGCTCGTGACCGGCCCGACCGGCTCCGGCAAGTCGACGACGCTGGCGGCGATGATCGACCGGATCAACGAGTCGCGCCACGACCACATCCTCACGATCGAGGACCCGATCGAGGTCCTGCACCCGCACAAGGGCTGCATCGTCAACCAGCGCGAGCTGGGCACCGACGCGCCGAGCTTCGCGATGGCCCTGAAGGCCGCGCTGCGCCAGGACCCGGACGTGATCCTCGTCGGCGAGATGCGCGACCTGGAGACGATGGGCACCGCCCTGACCGCGGCCGAGACCGGCCACCTGGTCTTCGCCACGCTCCACACCCAGGACGCGCCGCAGACGATCGACCGCGTGATCGACAGCTTCCCCGCCGCCCAGCAGAACCAGATCCGGATGCAGCTGGCGGCCGCGCTCCAGGGGGTGATGTGCCAGCAGATCCTGCCGACCGCCGACGGCCTCGGCCGCTGCTGCGCGCTCGAGGTGATGATCCCGACCGCCGCGGTCCGCAACCTGATCCGCGAGGGCAAGACCCACCAGATCCGGAGCGCGATCCAGACCGGAGCCCGCTACGGGATGCAGACGCTGGAGACCTCGCTGGTGGAGCTGGTCCGGACCGGCAAGATCGACCGCTCGACGGCCGAGGCCCGGGCCAACGACGCCGGCGACTTCCGGCGGCTGCTGGAGAAGGCGATCGACCCGCGGCAGACGCAGCGGGGCGGGATCGACAGCGTCGGCGCCGCACCGCCCGGGGCCGACGACCGCGAGCTGACGGCGATCTGATCCGATGAGCACCTACGCCTACGTCGCCCTCGACCCCCGCGGCGCCCGCGCCAAGGGCGAGCTCGACGGCGAGAACGCCGACGCGGTCACCGACGTCCTCCGGCAGCGGGGCCTGATCCCGCTCAGCGTCGACCTCAAGCGCGCCGCCTGGAACGTCGAGATCAAGCTCCTGGAGCGGATCAAGGCCCGCGACATGGTGGTCTTCAGCCGCCAGTTCGCGACGATGATCGGCTCCGGCATGACCGTCCTGCGGGCGCTCGCCGTGCTCGAGCAGCAGACGGAGAAGGACAAGCTGCGCGAGGTGATCGCCACCGTCCGCGGCGACGTCGAGAACGGCGCCTCGCTGTCCGAGGCGATGGACAAGCACCCGCGGGTCTTCAACCGGCTCTACGTGGCGATGGTCCACGCCGGCGAGATCGGCGGCGTGCTGGAGAGCGCGCTCGCCCGCGCTGCCGACCAGCTGGAGAAGGACGCCGAGCTGAAGCGGGCGGTCAAGAGCGCGCTGGTCTACCCGGCGGTGGTGATCGGCTTCGCGCTGATCGTGCTGCTGGCGCTGGTGGCGTTCCTGGTGCCGGTCTTCGTCGGCGTGCTGAAGGACTTCAACAGCGAGCTGCCGTTCATCACCAAGATCACGGTCGCGATCAGCGACGCCGTCACCGGCTGGTGGTGGCTGATGATCCTGGTCGTGATCGCGATCTTCTTCGCCCTCCGCCAGTACGTGCGGACGGAGAACGGCCGCCGGACGAAGGATCGGGTGCTGCTGAAGATCCCGGCCAAGATCGGCCAGATCGTGCAGAAGGTGGCGATCGCCCGCTGGTCGCGGACGCTCGGCACCCTGGTCGCCGCCGGCGTCCCGCTGCTGCAGGCGATCGACATCACCGGCCGGACCTCGGGCAACGCCCTGGTCGAGGACGCGATGGGCGACGTCACCGCCAGCGTCCGCCGCGGCGGCACGATCCAGTCGCCGCTGCGCGAGGCCACGATCTTCCCGCCGATGGTCGCCCACATGGTCGGGGTCGGCGAGGAGACCGGCGCCCTCGACGAGATGCTCGACAAGATCGCCGACTTCTACGAGGCCGAGGTCGCCGCCGCCGTCAAGGCGCTGACGGCGATCCTCGAGCCGCTGCTGATCATCCTCGTCGGCGCGATGGTCGGCTTCATCGTGATCTCGATGTACCTGCCGCTGTTCAGCGTCTACGACTCGATCAAGTAGCCACGGACCTGGGGGCGGAGCGGCCGAGGCAGCCGCCGAGCCTCCCAGGGGGACGAGGGGACGGCCGGGTCCGGCGCATGGGGGTGCGCCGGACCCGTCGCCGTTTCGGCCGCCGCTCGAAAAACGGACCGCGGTCCGCTATTCTGTTGCTCGGGCAACCTCTTCGACCGCCCGGACGCCATGGAACTCGGACTCGTCACCTTCGCCGACCTCTACCGCGACCGCCGCAGCGGCCAGCCGATCGGGGCCGAGCAGCGGCTCGCGAACCTGATCGAGGAGATCGTCCTGGCCGACGAGGTCGGGCTCGACGTCTTCGGCGTCGGCGAGCATCACCGGCCCGACTTCGCGGTCTCGTCGCCGACCACCGTGCTCGCCGCGGCCGCCGCGGTGACCAAGCGGATCCGGCTCTCCAGCGCCGTCACCGTGCTCAGCTCCGAGGATCCGGTGCGGGTCTTCCAGCAGTTCGCGACCGTCGACCTGCTCTCGCACGGGCGGGCCGAGATCATGGCGGGCCGCGGCTCCTTCACCGAGTCGTTCCCGCTCTTCGGCCAGGACCTGAAGGACTACGACGAGCTCTACGCCGAGAAGCTGGAGCTGCTGCTGGCGCTGCGCGGCGACGCGCCCGTCACCTGGTCCGGCAAGCACCGCGCGCCGCTCAACGGCGTCGTCGCCCAGCCGCGCCCGGTCCAGGACCCGCTGCCGGTCTGGGTCGCGGTCGGCGGCACCCCGCAGTCGGTCGTCCGCGCCGCCGTCCTCGGGCTGCCGCTGACGATCGCGATCATCGGCGGCGAGCCGGCCCGCTTCAAGCCGCTCGTCGACCTCTACCGCGACGCCGCCGCCCAGGCCGGGCACGACCCGGCGACGCTGCCGGTGGCGATCAACACCCACGGTTTCGTGGGGGAGACCGAGGAAGCCGCCGCGGCCGCCTTCTACCCCGCCTGGTCGGCGGTGATGACCCAGATCGGCCGCGAGCGCGGCTGGCCGCCCACCACCCGCGCCCAGTTCGACGCGATGCGCGCGCCGCAGGGCTCGCTGGCCGTCGGCTCGCCGGAGCAGATCGCCGAGAAGATCCTCGCCCAGCACGAGCTGTTCGGTCACCAGCGCTACATGTCGCACTTCAGCTTCGGGTCGACCGACCACGCCGACGTGCTGCGGGCGATCGAGCTGTTCGGGACCGAGGTGGCGCCGATCGTCCGCACCGAGGTCGCCCGCCGGACGGCCCCGGCGACGGCCGGCGCCGGGCGGGACTGAGCGTGGCCGCGCCGCCGCCGGCCGTGGTCCGGACCCGCGTGCGGGTGCCGCTCGGGTTCGCCGACGGTTACGAGACGACGGCCGAGGTGGTCAGCTTCCGCGGGCTGGCCGACGGGCTCGAGCACGTCGCGCTCGGGCTCGGGCCGTTCGCCACCGCCGCCGTCCCGCTCGTCCGCCCGCACTCCGAGTGCCTGACCGGCGACGTCTTCGGCTCCCACCGCTGCGACTGCGGCCCGCAGCTGCGCGAGGCGGTCGAGCGGATCGCGCAGGCCGGCGGCTGGCTGCTCTACCTGCGCCAGGAGGGGCGGGGGATCGGGCTCTACAACAAGCTCGACGCCTACGCGCTCCAGGACCAGGGCCTCGACACCTACGCGGCCAACCGGGCGCTCGACTTCGCCGACGACGAGCGCGACTACACCGCCGCCGCCCAGATGCTGGCCGCGCTCGGGGTCGAGCGGGTCGCGCTGCTGACCAACAACCCCGACAAGCCGGCCCGCCTGCGCGAGCTGGGGGTCGCCGTCGAGGCGGTCCACCCGACCGGCGTCCACCTGCACCCGGCCAACGCCCGCTACCTGCGGGCGAAGGCCGAGCAGACCGGACACGTGCTCGACCTCGGTGAGCGGCGGGAGCGGCCGGCGGCCTGAATCCGGGGGCAACCTTGGGGGCGCGACCCCGATGGCGGGCGCCCAGCCGACTTCTACGCTGCGGGGCCTGATGAAGCGTTCCACGATCATGTCCATCGCCGGGGTCGCGGCGCTGGCCCTTCCCGCCCAGGCGCTCGCCGCCGAGAGCGTCGACGTCGTCGCCCGCGGGATCGACAATCCACGCGGTCTCGCGCTCGCCGCCGACGGCGGGCTCTACGTCGCCGCCGCCGGCCGCTCGGGTGGCACCTGCGCCGACAAGAAGAAGGAGAACTGCGTCGGTCGCACGAGCCGGATCCTGCGGGTCGATCCCGCCACCGGCGCGAAGAAGACCGTCGCCAAGGGCCTGGTCTCGATCGGCGGCCACGAGGGGCTGTTCACCGTCGGCGCCAACGGCGTCGCGGTCCGCGGCTCGAAGGTCTACGCCGCGATCACGTCGCTGGAGACGCCGAAAGCGATCGCCCAGCTGCCGTCGTTCGCCCGCGCCCAGGTCGGGCGGCTGTTCCAGGTCGCCCCCGGCAAGCGCAAGACGCTGGCCCGGGTCGACCGCTACGAGCAGCAGCACAACACCGACGGGGTCAAGAAGGACGTCAACTCCAACCCCTACGCGGTGCTGGCGCTGAAGGACCGGGTCCTGATCGCCGACGCCGGCGCCAACGCGATCATCCAGCTGCGCAAGGGCAAGCTGTCGACGTTCGCCGTGATGCCGAAGAACGGCAAGGCGCAGTCGGTCCCGACCTCGCTGGCCCAGGGCCCCGACGGGGCGGTCTACGTCGGCGAGCTGGCCGAAGGTGCCGGCCCCGGTGCGGCGCGGGTCTTCCGGGTCTCGGCCAAGGGCGGCAAGCCGCGCGTCCACGCGACCGGCTTCACCACCATCACCGGGCTCGGCTTCGGTCCCGACAAGAGCCTGTTCGTGACCGAGCTGGCGACCGGGCCCTTCGACGGCCCGCCGAGCGGCCTGGTCGTGCGGGTCGCGCCGGACGGCGTCCGGACCAACCTCGGGACGGGCAAGCTGAACTTCCCGACCGGGCTGGCCGTCTCGTCGAAGGGCGAGGTCTACGTCTCGAACAACTCGACGCTGCCGGCGTCGACCCCCGCCGAGTCGCCGTTCAAGGGCGCGGGCGGCGAGATCGTGCGGATCACCGGCTACTAGCCGCGGGCGCACGAGACACGGACGCGGGGCGGGTCGCGAACGGCCCACCCCGCGTACGGGCGTCCCATCCCGTCGCGGATGATGGCGGATCGGCGCGCCGCGCGCGCGGCGACGGTCCAGCATGATCGACGGGATGGCCGCCGACCCGCCCGTTCCGCCGCCCGCCGACCCCGGCGCCGACCGGGCCGCCGCGCGCGCCGCCGGGCCGCTCGACGCGGCGGCGATCGAGCGGCTCGACCGCGCACACCTCTGGCATCCCTACGCGCCGCCCGAGCGGACCGACCCGCTGCCGGTGGTGACCGGCGCCGAGGGGGTGCGGCTGGAGCTGGCCGACGGCCGGCGGCCGATCGACGGGATGTCGTCCTGGTGGGCGGCGATCCACGGCTACCGGGTGCCGGAGCTGGACGCCGCCGCCCACGAGCAGCTGGGGCGGATGAGCCACGTGATGTTCGGCGGGCTGACCCACGAGCCGGCGGTGCGGCTGGCGGCGCGGCTGGTCGACCTGACGCCGGAGCCGCTGCGGCGGGTCTTCCTGGCCGACTCGGGATCGGTGGCGATGGAGGTGGCGATCAAGCTCGCCCTCCAGCGCGAGCTGTCGCGCGGGCGGCCGCAGCGACAGCGGCTGCTGACCTGGCGCGGGGGCTACCACGGCGACACCTTCGGGGCGATGGCCGTCTGCGACCCGGTCGGGGGGATGCACCACCTGTTCGCGGCGGTGCTGCCCGAGCACGTCTTCTGCGACCCGCCGCCGCCGGGGTTCGACGCCCCGCTCGACGAGGGCTACGTCGCGCACCTGCGGCGGACGGTCGCGGCCCACGCCGACGAGCTGGCCGCGGTCGTGGTCGAGCCGGTCGTCCAGGGGGCGGGCGGGATGCGATTCCACCACCCGGGCTACCTGCGGGTCCTGCGCGAGCTGTGCGACGAGCACGACCTGCTGCTGGTCGTCGACGAGATCGCCACCGGCTTCGGCCGCAGCGGCGCGCTCTTCGCCTGCGACCACGCGGGGGTGGCGCCGGACGTGATGGCGGTCGGCAAGGCCCTGACCGGCGGCTACGTGACGCTGGCGGCGGTGCTCTGCACCGACGCGCTGGCGGCCGAGATCGGCCGCGGCGAGGCGGGGGTGCTGATGCACGGTCCGACCTTCATGGCCAACCCGCTGGCGACGGCGATCGCCTCGGCCTCGATCGACCTGCTGCTGGCCCGCGACTGGGCGGCCGACGTGGCGCGGATCGAGCGCGGCCTGCGCGACGGACTGGCCCCGGCCCGGGCGCTCGACCAGGTGGTCGACGTGCGGGTCCAGGGGGCGATCGGCGTCGTCCAGCTCGACCGGCCGGTCGCGATCGCGGCGGCGACCGCGGCGGCGCTCGACGCGGGGGTCTGGCTGCGACCGTTCCGCGACCTGATCTACGCGATGCCGCCCTACCCGTGCACGGAGGACGACGTGGCCCGGATCGCGGCCGCGATCCTCGCCGCGGTGCGGGTGCACGGCTGATCGCCGCCGATTGCCGCGGGGCACCGCGACGGCACGTCTCCGGCACTGACGGGTGCCGTGATCGGACCTACCGTGAGGCGCCCTGCCGTCCGTCCCTGGGACGGCTCGAGACACCAGAGGAGCTCCGCCGCGATGAGCGACGCGCTGACCACCATGTCCCTGCCGATCGACCCGGACGACGAGTCCCCCTGCCCGCTCGGCGCCACCTACATGCCCTTCGCGGGTCCCCACGTGACCGATCCGCATCCGTTCTTCGAACGCTTGCGGGCGGAGGAGCCGGTGACCTACAGCCCGGTGCTCGACATGTGGCTCGTCAGCCGCTACGACGACATCTGCGCGGTCCTGCGCGACCCGTCGCGGTTCTCCAACCGCGACATGCTCGGCAGCGGCGCCCACGTGACGCCGGAGGCGGGCGCGGTGCTGGCCCGCGGCTACGACACCAGCCACGTGCTGCTGGGGATGGATCCGCCGGCCCACACGCGGCTGCGGCGGCTGACCAACCGCGGCTTCAGCGCCAAGCGGATCGCCGCGATGGCGCCGTTCGTGCGCGAGCGGACGGCGGCGCTGATCGACGGCTTCGCCGACGCCGGCGAGGCCGACCTGGTCGAGCAGCTGCTCTACCCGCTGCCGGTGCAGGTGATCCTCGGCGTGATGGGCGTCCCGACCGAGGACATGTGGCGGATCAAGCAGTGGAGCACCGACTGGCAGCGGCTGGCCTTCGAGCCGGTGCCGCCGGACGAGCAGGTGGCGATGGCCGAGGGCGTGCTCGAGTTCCAGCAGTACTGCCTGGAGCTGATCGCCGACCGCCGCGCCGCCCCGCGCGAGGACCTCACCAGCTACCTGATCGAGGCCGAGTCCGACGGCGAGAAGCTGAGCGACCACGAGCTGGTGATGGCGATCGGGGCCTCGATGCTCTCGGCCGGCCACGAGTCGACCACGGCGCTGATCGCCAACGCCTGGAAGCTGGCGCTGGAGCACGACCAGTGGGAGCGGCTGCGCGAGGACCGCAGCCTGCTGCTGCCGTTCCTGGAGGAGACCTGCCGCTACGACTCGGTCTCGCACGCGATGATCCGGACCGCCAACGAGGACGTGACCGTCGGCGACGTCGCGATCCCCGCCGGCTCGAAGCTGATGCTGCTCTACGGCGCCGGCAGCCGTGACGAGTCGCTCTGCCCGCACGCCGACGTGCTCGACCCGGCCCGCGAGGCGGCCCCGCGCCACCTGACCTTCGGCCGCGGCACCCACTTCTGCCTCGGGGCGCCGCTGGCGAAGCTGCAGTACGAGATCGCCACCGAGGCGCTGCTCGACCGGCTGCCGCCGCTGCGGCTGGTGCCGGATCAGGACCACGGGATCTGGCAGAGCGTGGTGCTGCGCCAGATGCGGCACCTGCGGGTGACCTGGGAGACGGGCGCCTAGTCGCCGGCCGGCCGCGCGGGACCGACCCACGCGGCCACCGGCAGCCCCGCGGCGGCCCGCGCCAGCGCCGCCGGCTCGGGCGCGGTCGGCGGCAGCCCGTGGACCGGGACGCCGTCGAGCAGCCCCTCGAGGGTCGCCCGGTTGTCGTCGGCCAGCGGATCGTCGCCGGTCCACGGGGTCAGGACGACGGCCCGCACGTCGAGCCCGGCGGCGCGCGCCGCGGCGACCGTCAGGCGGGTGTGGTTGATCGTCCCCAGCCCCGGCCGCGCCGCGACCACCAGTGGCAGGCCGAGGTCGCGGGCGAACGCGCGGACGTCGTAGCCCTCGCGGGTGAAGGGGACGAGCAGGCCGCCGATCCCCTCGACGACCAGCGGCTCGCCGTCGGCGGGTGCCGCCGCGCGGGCCGCGGCCACCAGCGCCGCCGGGTCGAGCGGCGTGCCGGCGCGCTCGGCGGCCAGGTGCGGCGAGACCGGCGGCGCGAACCGCAGCGGACTGACCTGCTCGGGACGCTGGCCGGTGCAGGCGGCCAGCAGCTCGTGGTCGCGCTGGCCGGCGGGAATCGGCTCGTCGAGCCCGGTCACCACGGGCTTGTGGGCCTGGGGCCGGCGGCCGTCGCGGGCGAGCGCGGCGCAGATCGCGGCCGCCAGGTACGTCTTGCCGACCTCGGTGTCGGTCGCGGTGACGAGCAGGCCCCTCACGTGGTCGCCACGACCTCGCCGGTGGCGCCGGCGTCCACGCCGCCGCCGACCGCGGCCAGCGCACGGCCGATCCGGGCCGCCGCGTCGCGCAGCTCGGCCGGGTCGTGCTCGCTGCAGACGGTCAGCCGCAGCCGGCAGCTGCCGGCGGCCACCGTCGGCGGCCGGATCCCCTGCAGGTAGACGCCCTCGGCCAGCAGCCGTTCGGTGATCGCCATCGTCGCCTCGGCGCCGCGGACCACCACCGGCACGATCGGGACGGCGGGGTCGACCCGGTCGCCGCGGATCCCGGGGACGGCGAGCCCGACGCCGGCGGCCCGCAGCTCGTCGCGGACGAGGGTCGCGTTGGCCCGCAGCCGCGCGACCCGCTGCGGCTCGCGGTCGAGCTGGTCGAGCGCGGCGAGCGCGGCACCGGCCGCGGCGGGGGCGGGGGCGGTCGAGAAGATCAGCGTCCGGGCGCGGTTGACGAGCCAGTCGCGGACGTCGCGGTGGGCGGCGACGTAGGCCCCGCTCGACCCGAGCGCCTTGCCGAGCGTGCCGACGATCGCGTCGACCTCGCCGGTCAGCCCGGCGGCGGCGACCGCGCCGCGCCCGCCCGGCCCGAGGCAGCCCGTGGCGTGGGCCTCGTCGACCACCAGCCGCGCGCCGTGGCGGCGGCAGACGGCCACCAGCTCGGCCAGCGGCGCGACGTCGCCGTCCATCGAGAAGACGCTGTCGGTGACCACCAGCGCCGGCGGCCGGCCGCCGGCGCGGGCGCTCAGCTCGTGGTCCAGGTGCTCCCAGTCGCCGTGGCGGTAGACGACCCGCTCGGCCCCGGAGAGCCGGACGCCGTCGATGATCGAGGCGTGGTTGAGGGCGTCGCTGGCGACCACCCCGCCGCGCTCGGCGAGCGCCCCGACGACCCCGACGTTGGCCAGGTAGCCGGCGCCGAAGAGCAGCGCCGACTGGCTGCCCTCGAAGGCCGCGATCGCCGCCTCCAGCTCGCGGTGAACGGCCAGCGTGCCCGCGATCAGCCGCGACGACCCGGCGCCGCCGCCGGAGGCCAGCGCCGCGGCGGCCGCGCCCTCGCGGACCGCGGGATGGCCGGCCAGGCCCAGGTAGTCGTTGCCGCAGAGCAGCAGCAGCTCGCGGCCGTCGACGGTCGCCCGCGGCCCGATCGGCCCGTCGAGCGTCCGCAGCGTCCGCAGCAGGCCATCGTCGGCCAGCCCGTCGAGCCGGGCGCGGAGCGCGGGGTCGCCGTCGGCCGGGCGGCGGCTGCCGTTCCCGTCCACCGGGATCGCGCCCCTCAGACGGCCAGGCCCGGAGCCGAGGGCGTCGCCTCGGCCTCGCGGCTGCCCTCGCTCGGCCAGCGGTTGGGGGCGCCGTCGGGGCGGGCCGGGACGCGCTTGTCCTTGGCGACGTAGCGCAGCTGGGTCGACGGGTCCCACTGGCGGATCGTGATCCCGGCGGCCTCGGCCTGCTCGGGGTTGTCGAGGTAGCGCTCGACGACGTCCGGCGTCTCGCCCTCCAGCCGCCCGGAGCGGTTGTCGGGGCGCGGGTTGGCGCCGTTGTCGCCGTGGCGGGCGATGTTCAGCCCGAGGTCGGAGAACATCTGGCGGTCGTCGGCCGGGTCGCTGTTGAGCGTGGTCAGGAAGTTGCCCATCATCACGCCGTTGAGGCCGGCCTTGACCGCCATCTGCTGCCACTCGCGCAGGTTCTCGCTGCGACCGCCGCAGAGCCGCAGCAGCGCGGTCGGCAGGATCAGGCGGAAGATCGCGACCCACTTGATCGCGTCCCACGGGTCCATGTAGTCGCGGTCGCCGAACTTCGTGCCCGGCCGCGGGTTGAGCAGGTTGATCGGGACCGAGGTCGGATCGATATCGGCCAGCTCGAAGGCCATCTCGACCCGCTGCTCCTCCGACTCGCCGAGGTTCAGGATCCCGCCGACGCAGGTCTCCAGCCCGGCCTCGCGGACCGCGTCGACGGTCCGCAGGCGGCCCTCGTAGCGGACGGTCGAGGAGACCTCGGGGTAGTAGGAGCGGGCGGTCTCGACGTTGTGGTGGACGCGGTTGATCCCGGCGTCCTTCAGCTGCTTGGCGCGCTTGGCGTTGATGTGCCCGACCGAGGCGCAGCGCTTGAGGTTGGTGTGCTCGGTGACCAGCCGCGCGCCCTCCAGCAGCTTCTCGAAGTCGCGGTTGGAGAGCCCCTGGCCCTGGGTGACCATGCAGAAGCGGTGGGCGCCGGCGGCCTCGGCGGCACGGGCGTGCTCGAGCATCTGCTCGGGCTCCATCATCGCGTGCATCGGCGTCTCCGCCTCGGCGAACCGCGACTGGGCACAGAACCCGCAGTCCTCGGCGCAGCCGCCCGACTTCGCGTTCACCAGCGAGCACATGTCGGTGCTGTCGCCGAACTGCTCCTGCCGCGCCTCCCACGCCCGCTCGACCAGGGCCAGGATCTCGTCGCGGTCGCTCAGGCGGCCCAGGCGCAGGGCCTCCTCACGGGTGATCAGCGGCGCCATGGTCGTCTCCAGGAATCGTCCTACGAAGGGTGGCGCGCGGGACCGGAGGGCCGTGCGCGCCAACGTGGCGGCGAATCCTATCCCGCGCGGCCCCCGCGACCGGCCGCCGCCGCGGTCCGGCCCCCGCGCCGGGGGGTCGGGTCGCGGGACCGGGTGCGTGGGCCGCGTGCGGCGTCTACGCGACGGCGAGGGCCGGGGCCGCCGCGGCCGGCTGGGCCCGGAGCACCAGCAGGTCGCGGTCGATCCGGCCGGCGACCAGTGCGGTGGCGCTCGGCCCGAGCAGCGCGGCGGCGCCGTGGCGGGTGGCCTGGCCGAGCACGACCAGGCCGGCGTCGAGCGCGTCGGCACGGGCCAGGATCTCGTCGGCGACCGCCGCGTGCGAGCCGACCACCGCGACGGTCTCGCCGCTGACCGGGAGCCCGCTGGCGGCCAGGATCGCGACGCAGCGGTCGAGGGTCGCGCGGGCCTCGTCGTCGTCCTCGGCCGCGTAGGCGCCGTCGCCGACGACCGCCGTCTCGCGGACGTGGAGCACGTGGACCGGGCCGCCGCGGCGGCGGGCGCCGGCCACGGCCCGCTCGGCCAGGGCCGGCGCCTCGGGGCCGCCGACGGCGACCAGGGTCGGGGCCGGACCGGCGACCGGGGCCGGCGTCGTCGCGACCGGCGCGGCGGCCGGCACGAAGGCCGTGCGGTAGGCGTAGAGGGCGACGATCCCCAGCGCGACGGCCCCGGCGGCGACCAGGAACGGCACCCCGACCCCGACGTGCTCGCCGAGCTTGCCGGCCAGGTAGGGCGCGATCGCGCCGCCGGTGAAGCGGACGAAGCTGTACGAGGCCGAGACCGTCGCGCGGTTGATCGGCGCCGACTCCATCACCAGCTGGGTGAGGATCGTGTTGGCGACGCCGAGGAAGGCGCCGGCGACGATCACGCAGCCGATCAGCAGCGCCTGGTTGCCGTGGCCGAGACCCATCGCCAGCAGCACCAGCGCGGTCAGGCCGAAGGCCCCGCCGAGCGCCCGGACGTCGCCGACGCGGGCGGCGATCCGCGGCGCGCCGAAGACCGAGAACCCGGCCAGCAGCACGCCCCAGCCGAAGAACACGAAGCCGAGCTGGTGGGCGCCGAGGTGGAGCGGGAAGGGCGAGTAGGCCAGCAGCGTGAAGAAGCCGAAGTTGTAGAAGAAGGCCACGACGGCGCTGGCGCGGACCGGCCGCAGGGCCAGCGCCCTGAGCGGATCGAGCGGCGTGGTGTGCTGGCTGGCCGGCGGCTTCGGGCTCTTGTCGAGCAGCACCAGCACGGCGACGAAGCCGATCGCCATCAGCGCCGCGACGCCGAAGAACGGGCCGCGCCAGCTGATCCCGCCGAGCAGGCCGCCGAGCAGCGGCCCGACCGAGATCCCGAGCCCGAGCGCGGCCTCGTAGAGGATCACCGCCCGGCCGACCCCGCCCGAGGCGGCGCCGATGATCGCCGACAGCGCGGTGGCGATGAAGAGCGCGTTGCCGAGGCCCCAGCCGGCCCGCAGGCCGACGATCGCCCCGACGCTGTCCGAGGCGCCCGCGGCGGCGGCGAAGAGCACGATCAGGGTCAGGCCGGCGAGCAGCGTCCGCTTGGGACCGATCCGGCTGGCGACGGTGCTGGAGACGAGCATCGCGATCCCGGTGACCGCGAAGTAGCTGGTGAAGAGCAGCAGCACCTGGCTCTGCGAGGCGTGCAGGTCGTCGGCGATCGCGGGCAGGATCGGATCGACGAGGCCGAGGCCCATGAACGAGACGACGGCCGCGAAGGCGACGGCCCAGACCGCGCGCGGCTGGGCGAAGAAGCCGCCGTCGGCGGCGGCCGGTGGGGTGGAGGAAGCGCTCATGCGGAGCCTTTCTGGAGGGCGTCGATCAGGAGGGCCAGCGCGTCGCTGGCGGCGGCGAGGGCGGCGAACTGGTCGTCGTCCAGGTGGGCGGTGCGCTCGCGCAGCAGCGCGGCGAGGGCCTGGTGGAGCTGCTGGCGGGCGGCGCGGCCGGCGTCGGTGATCGAGACCAGGACCGCCCGCCGGTCGGCCGGATCGCGGTCGCGGCGGACCAGGCCGTCGCGCTCCATCTGGGCGACCAGCAGCGTGACGGTCGGCTGGGCCAGGCCCTCCCAGTCGGCCAGCTCGGTGATCCGCAGCGGTCCCTCGGCGAGCGCGGCGAGGACCCCGGCGCTGCTGCGCGAGAGGTCGCTGTCCGCCCGCCGCAGCAGCAGCCGCGTGGTGCGAGCGGTTCGCGCCGGCAGCGTGGCGGCGAGCGCCGTGACGTCGCGGGAGGGCGAGGGCGGGGCGATCACATTGGGAAACAATACATCACTTGCGTGCATAAGACAAGTAATTGGAGGGTGTGGCGGGGCGGGGCTGGGAGGGGGGCCGGGACCGGCGGACCGCGCCGGCATGTGACGTTCTTCCCCGGCGGCGACCGAAACGTCGCAGCGGGCGACGACCCGCGCCGCGCCACCCGCACCCGCCGAGCAGCGGACGCCCCGCCCCGCTCAGCCCGTCTCGCTGACGTCGGCGAGCGCCGCGGTCAGCTCGGCCCGGCCGCGGACGCCGAGCTTCGGGTACGCGCCGCCGAGGTGCTTCTCGACCGTCTTCACCGTCACGAACAGCCGCTGGGCGATCTGGCGGTTGGTCAGGCCGTCGGCGGCCAGCCGCACCACCCGCAGCTCCGACGGCGTCAGCGCGTCGACGCCGCGGAGGGCGTCGCGCCGCGGTCGCCGGCCGAGCAGCCGCAGCTCGTCGCGGACCCGCTCGGCCAGTCGCTGGGCCCCGCAGCGCGCCGCCCGGTCGAGCGCGTCGGCGAGCACGGTCGCGGCCTGGTCGCGCTGGCCCTCGCGCCGCAGCGCCACGCCCAGCTCGACCCGGGTGGCCGCCCGCAGCACCCGGTCGTCGGCCCCGTCGGCGACCTCGACCGCCTCGCGCAGCCGGGCGACCGCGACCGCGCCCTGCTCGGCCGCGCCGGCGGCCAGCAGCGCCAGCGCCAGCAGCCGGCGGGCGCCCCAGCGGCGGGCGCTCGCCTCCTCCTCGGCCGCCAGCGCGATCGCCCCGGCGCGGTCGCCGAGCGCCAGCCGCACGTGGGCGCCGGTCGTCCGCCACTCGTTCAGCAGCAGGGTCGAGAAGCCCTCCGAGGCCCGCCGCGCGTCCTCGACCGCCGCCCAGGCCGCCTCCGGGTCTCCCGCCGCCAGCAGCGTCCGAGCGCGGGCCTCGTGGAAGCTGGAGTAGGCCAGCGACGGCGGCAGGCCGTCGCCGGCGATCTCGTCGAGCAGCGCCTGGGCCTCGGAGAGCTGGCCGCGCTCGATCCGGACCCGGACGGCGACCGCCGCGCTGGCGCCGACGTACTGGTGCCAGCCGTGCTCGCGGCCGGCCAGCGCCTGCTCGGCGTCGGCCAGCGCGTCGGCCAGCGAGCCGCGCACCAGGTGGCCGGCCGAGCGCACGTACGAGGCGTTGGCGGCCGAGATCGGATCGCCCAGGCGGCCGGCCTCGGCGAGCACCGCGCCGGCCACCGCCAGCGTCCGGTCACCGTGGCCGCTGCCGGTGAAGGCGCCGGTGACGAAGTTCCACGCCGGGTCGCTCGGGCCGCGGTCGCGCAGCAGCTGGCCGTTGGCCCAGGCCCGCTCGGCCAGCGCCGCGCAGCGCTCGGCGTCGCCGTCGAGGAACAGCACCTGGGCGAGGGCGGCGATCGCCAGCGCGCCGCGATCCTCCGGGGTCTGGGCCTCGCCGCGGCCCAGCAGCTCCTCGATCTCCAGCGCCTCGTCGCGGCGCGGGTCGAGGAAGCGCGCGCCCAGCCGCGCCGCGCGGATCCGGCGCCGCTCGGCGGTCGCGGTCGCCGGCAGCTCGGCCAGCGCGCGGTCGAAGCCGTCGACGGCGCCCGGGTAGTCGGCCGCCTGCCAGCTGGCCATCGCCGCGTCGTAGTGCAGCGCGACGCGGTCGTCGGAACGCTCGCTGGCGGCGACCGCGGCCGCGAACGAGGCGCCCGCCAGCGGATCGCCGGCGGCGGCCTGGGTGCGAGCCAGCCGCCCGAGCAGGTCGGCGCGGCGGGCCGGCTCGGGCGGCTCGTCGAGTGCCCGCTGCAGCAGCTGGGCGGCGGCGTGGGCGTCACCGGCGGCCCGTGCCCGCTCGGCGGCGGTGCAGAGGTCGGTCACGGCCCGGGCGTCGCCGACCCCGGTCGCCTGCAGCAGGTGGGCGGCGATCGCCTCGGCGTCGGCGCCGTCCTCGCGGAGCACGGTCGCGGCCCGGCGGTGGCGGCCGGCGAGCGTCGCCGGGCCGATCGTCCGCAGCAGCGCGTCGCGGACCAGCGGGTGGCGGAAGGCGGGCTCGGTGCCGGCCTCGACCACGTCGTAGCGGTCGAGCCGGTCGATCGCCGCGGCGGTCCGCTCGGGATCGACCTCGGCGAGGGCGGCGATCCGCCGCAGCGGGGCGCGGTCGCCGAGCACGGCCAGGGCCTGGGCGACCGCGGTCGCCTCGGGACCCAGCCGCCGGACCCGGGCGGTGACGGTGCCGTCGATCGTGGTCGGACCGCCGGCCGGCGCACCCTGGGCGGCGTTCTCGATCACCGCCCGCGCCAGCAGCGGGTTGCCGCCGCTGACCGCCGCCGCCCGGCGGGCGACCTCGGCCCCGGCGTTCGGCAGCCGGCGGGCGGTCAGCTCGCCGATCGCGGCGTCGGAGAGCGGGGCGGGGCGCAGGGTCGGCAGCTGGTCGAGGTCGTCGCGGACGTCGGCCGGCAGCTGCTCGTCGTCGCCGTCGCGGACGGTGATCGCCACCAGCAGCGGCAGGTCGGCGGCGCGGCGGGCCAGGTAGGCGAGGAAGCGGGCCGAGCGCGGGTCGCTGGCGTGCGCGTCGTCCCAGAGCAGCAGCAGCGGACCGTCCTCGCAGAGGTCGGCGACCCGCCAGAAGAGCGATTCGCGGACGGCGGCCGCGGTCGCGTCGGGCGAGGCGTCGGCGGGGGCGCGGGCGGCGTCGCGGCCGAGCAGGCGGCGGGCGGTCGCCCAGGGCAGCTCGCGGTCGAGGTCGTCTCCGGCGGTCCGGCGGACGGCGATCCCGCGCGCGGCGGCCTCCTCGGCGAGCTCGGTGGCCAGCGCCGTCTTGCCGATCCCGGCCGGTCCCCGGAGCACGATCGCGCCGCCGACGCCGTCCGCCGCGGCGGCGAGCGCGGCGCGCAGCCGCTCGCGCTCGCGGGGACGTTCGAGGAGCCGCTCCACTCGGGGCAGGGTAGTCGCTGGAGCCGCGGATCCGAGGCTCGTCCACCGCCGACGGGACCCGACCGGTGGACCGACTAGGGTCCGCTCCGGAGCGCCGGGTCGTGTCCCGGCGCGCCGGTCGACCGCCACCGCTGGAGGCTCCATGCGCCACGACCCGATCGACGTGCCGACCGACGGTGCCCTGGCACCGCGGACCGCGGCTCGTCGCACCCGGCGACCCGCGACCCGGCGCCCGCACCCCGTCGACCTCGGGATCGCCGTCGCGGCGAGCGAGGACCAGGGGGCGCAGCTGGCGGCCGAGGTCCTGGACCCCGGGCGCCGCCAGCCGATCGTCTGCCTGTCGACCCGCGCCGGCGAGGACCGGCCGGCGCTCGACGTCCGCCGCGTGCGCGAGGCGGTCGGCCGCGGGGTGCTGCTGCGGGCGGTCCGGACGGGCCCGGCCAGCCGCGCGCTGTCGGCCTGCCTGCCGCCCCAGCTCGGGGTCTTCGGCGGGGCCGCGCGGGTCTGGTGGCCGGGGGTCGACGAGCGCGCCGACCCGCGCGCCCATCCGCTGGTGCTCGATCGCGCCGGCCGCTACGGGCGGCGGGCGGTCGAGGTGCTGAGCGACCGGGTCGAGGAAGGCCCGCCCGCCCCGCCGGCCCCGCGCGCGGCCGGACCGCACCTGGTGGCGCTGCCCGGCGGCGAGGACCGGCCGGCTCCGGCCCCGCCCGCGCGACCGGCCGCCCCCGCGCCGGCACCGGCCGCGACCGCCCCCGAGCCGGGCGCCGACCGCGACCGCCAGCTGCTGCTGGGGGCGCTCGAGGCGGCCCGCGAGGAGATCCACCTGCTGCGGCGCAAGCTGGCCGAGGCCCGCGTCGACCAGGCCGACGGCGTCGGCGGCCCGCGGCCGGCCGCCCCCGAGCAGCTCGCGCGGCTGGCGATCCCGGCCGCCGTCGTCCGCGACGGCGAGCGGGCGCACCACCTGGAGATCGTGGCGGCCTGGCTGGCCCGCGACCACGACGCGGGACGCCGGCAGCGTCCGCTCGGGCCGCTGGCGCTCGGTCCGGGCTACGTCGAGGCGGTCGCCGCCCACCGCGACCAGGTGTCGCCGGCGGCGCTGGCCGCGATCGCCGCCCGGATCGCCTCCGGCAAGCGCGGCGAGGCCGACGACCTCGACGTGCGCCCCGAGCTGGCCCCCGACGGCAGCCCCGAGCACCGCCGCGAGGACGGCGCCGCGGCCTGGTCGTGCGCGATCGACGCCGGCGGTCGCCTGCGCCTGCGCTGGTGGACCCGCGACGACGGCGCCGTCGAGCTGCGCGACCTGACGACGTGACTGGCGCGCGCCCGTGGCGGCGCGCCATACTTAGGACGCACGATGGTGACGCAGAGGGAGCCTTGATCTCGCTCTGGTGAGATCGCTGCTCCGCCGGTCGCGCCGGCCCGGACGGCGGCGGGTTCGGCTGCGCGAGGCGCTCGTACGATGAGCACGGACTCGGTCGGTCGATCCCCACTCCCCGATGAGGACCCCCGCAGCGAGGCGGGGGCCCGTCCTCCAGGGCGCGGGCGCGACGTCCACGGCGCCCCGATCCCGCTGACGCCGCTGCCGACGCCCGAGCAGGGCGCCCCGCCGACGCTCGACGACGCGGCCGCGCTCGCCCAGCGGCTGCGGCGCAGCGTCCGCCGCGGGATGCGGATCGCCGACGGCACCCTCGACATCGTCCTGGCCACGCTGCTGGCCGGCGGCCACCTGCTGATCGAGGACCACCCCGGCGTCGGCAAGACCCGCCTGGCCCGCAGCCTCGCCCGCGCGATCGGCGGGGCGTTCTCCCGCGTCCAGGCGACCGTCGACCTGCTGCCCGCCGACGTGATCGGGGCCAGCGTCTGGCGGGCCGACAGCGGCAGCTTCGAGTTCCGCCCCGGCCCGGTCTTCACCAACGTCCTGCTCGTCGACGAGATCAACCGCGCGACGCCGAAGACCCAGTCCGGGCTGCTGGAGGCGATGCAGGAGCGGCAGGCGACCGTCGACGGGGTCGTCCACCCGATCGCGACGCCGTTCCTGGTCGTCGCGACCCAGAACCCGACCGCCGGCTACGACGGCACCTACCCGCTGCCGCCGGCCCAGCTCGACCGCTTCCTGGCCCGGGTCTCGCTCGGCTACCCGGAGCCCGACGCCGAGCTGTCGCTGCTGCGCGGCGAGGCGGCCGACGAGGCGGTCGCGGTCGCCGGCCCCGGCGACGTCGAGCGGGCCCAGGCGGCGGTCGCGACCGTCCACGCCAGCGACCTGCTGCTGCGCTACCTGCTGCAGCTGCTGCGCGCCACCCGCGAGCACCCGCTGGTCGAGGTCGGCGCCAGTCCCCGGGCCGGGCTGCTGCTGCTGGCCGCGGCCCGCGCCCACGCCGCGATCGCCGGCCGCGACTTCGTCCTCCCCGACGACGTCCAGACGCTGGCGCCGGCCGTCCTGACCCACCGGATCCAGACCGCCGGCGGCGACCCCGAGGCGGTCGCCCGGATCGTGGCGGACTCCCTCGCCTCGACCCCGGCGCGATGAGCCGGCGCGGCCGGCGGCCGGTGACCCGGGCCGCGCGGCCGTGGCGGCCGCTGGCGCTGCTCGCCGCCGGCCTGCTCGCCTTCGGCCTCGCCGGGCTGCTCGGCTCGGCCGCGCTCTTCGCCGTCGGCACGGCGACCGTCGCGACCGTCGTCGGCGGGGCCCTGCTGGTCGCGATCGGCGCCCGCCGGATCGCCGTCGTCCGCACGCTCGGCCGTGACGAGGTCGGCGAGGGCGAGCCGCTGCCGCTGACGCTCGACGTCGTCCGCGGTCCCGGCCCCGGGGTCGAGGTCGAGCGGCTCGACGGCGACGGCCGCTGGGTCCCGCTGGCCGCTCCCGGCGCGGCGACGGCGCTGGCGATCGGCCACCGCGGCCGCTTCGCCGTCGCGCCGACGCTGCTGCGGATCCGCGACCCGCTGGGGATCGTCGAGCGGCGAATCGCCGTCGGCCGTCCCGAGCAGGTGACCGTGCTGCCCGCCCCGGGCGCCGAGGCCACGCGGGCCCACGCCGGCGGCACGGCCGGTCGCGACCTCGAGCCCGACGGTCTCCGGCCCTACGTCCCCGGCACTCCGATCGCCCGCATCCACTGGCGCTCGCTGGCCCGCGGTGGCGAGCTGCACGAGCGGCGGCTGGCCGCCGCGCCCAGCACCCGGCCGCTGCTGGTGGTCGACACCGCCGCGGCCGAGGACGAGGCCGTCGACTGGGTCGCCCGCACCACCGCCGGCCACCTGGAGCGGCTGGCCCGCGACGGCGGCTGCCGGCTGCTGCTGCCCGGCGACCGCGAGCCGTGGGCGGTCGCTGGCGACCGTGCGGCCGTCCGCGACGCGCTGCGGCGGCTGGCGGCGCTCGAGCGGTCCGCGACCGTCGTCCGCCCGGCCCCGGGCCAGGAGGCGCTCTGGCTGCGGGCCTCGCGGCCGCCGGCCGGCGTCGAGCTGGCCCCGCGGCCGGCGCTGCCGCAGGGCGTGGTCGCGATCCGGGAGCCGGCGTGACCGGTCCGCCGCCCCGCCGGGCCGCGCTCGTCGACCTGGTCGGCCTGGCCGCGCTGCTGGCCGTCGCGCTGGCCGCCTGGTGGCCGCTGCTCGGCGGCGCCCAGCTGCGGGTGCTGCCGGCGGTCGCGGTCGCCGGGCTGGTGCTGGTCGGGCGGATCGCGCCGCGCCACGTGCTGCTGGCGCTGCTCGTGTGGGCGGTCGCGGCGCTGCCGATCGGCGGCACCTCGATCGCCGTCCTCTGGCCGTCGCGGTGGTCGCGGCTCGGCGACGGCCTGGTCGACGGCACGGTCGGGCTCGAGCGGCTGGCCAGCGCCAGTCCGCTCGACGGCGCCTGGCCGCTGACGCTGGCCCTGATCGCGTTCGGCAGCGTCGCGCTGCTGGCGGCGGCGGTGGTCCGCGGCCCCGGTCCGCGGGCGCTGCGACGGCCGCTGGCGCTGGCGCTGCTGCTGGCGCCGTGGGGGCTGGCCTTGACGATCCGCCAGGGCGAGCTGCCGCCGTGGCAGGGCGCGGTCGTCGTGGTCGCCGCCCTCGCCTGGCTGCGGCAGGGGACGGCGGCCGGCCCCTCGCCGCGCTGGACCCGGCCGCTGGCGGCGGCGCTGGCGATCGGGCTGCTGGCCGCGCTGGTCGGGCACCTGGCCGCGCCGCAGGAGCGGTGGCTGGCCGTCGGCGACGTGCTCCGCCGCCAGGAGCCGCTGCGGACGCTCGAGGTCGAGCCCTCGTACGGACCGCTCCAGGGCCGCCGCAGCGGAGCGACGATGTTCGAGGTCCGGGCCGACCGCCCGGGCCTGTGGCGGATGCAGACGCTCGACCTGATGACGATCTGGGGCTGGCGGATCCGCGACGACGGCGGTCCCTGGCAGCCGCTGCCGCAGCCCGGCGCGGTCCCGACCGAGGTCGAGATCCGGATCGACCGGCTGCGCAGCGCGCTGGTGCTGGCGCCGGGACGACCGACCGACGCCGGCCCCGCCGAGCCGCCCGACGACCCCGGCGAGCCGGTCCCGGCCTCGTTCCCGGGCGCGGGGGAGAGCCGCCGGCTGCCGGGAGTGCCGGGACCGGGCGCCCGCTACGTGGTCACGGCCGACGTCGTCGACCCGACGCTGGCCCAGCTGCGCGGGGCGCCGCTGCCGAGCGACTCGCGGCTCGAGCGGTGGACCACGCTCGGACGGCCCTACGGCCGCCGCGACGGCCGCCGGCTGGGCCCGGTGCCGCTCTTCGGGCAGCCCCGCAACGCCTGGCTGGAGCAGTGGCTCGACCGCAGCCGGCTGGGCCCGGTGGCGGCGATCTCGCGGCGAGTGGTCGGCGACGCCAGCACGCAGTACGAGGCCGTCGACCGGGTCCTCCGCTACCTGCGCGACGGCCAGCGGTTCACCTACGACACCGACCTGCCGCCGGCCGGCATCTCGCCGCTGATCGAGTTCCTGACCGAGACCCACCGCGGCTACTGCCAGCACTTCGCCGGCGCGGCCGGAATGCTGCTGCGGCTGGCCGGCGTCCCGACCCGGGTCGTCTCCGGCTTCGCGACCGGGACCGAGGTCTCGCCGGGCCGCTTCGAGGTCCGCGACGTCGACGCCCACCAGTGGATCGAGGTCTACTTCCCGGAGCTCGGCTGGGTGCCGTTCGACCCGACGCCGCCCGGCGACGCGACCGTCGACCCGGAGGCGGTGCCGCTGGCCGCGGCGGCCGCGCGCGGGACGCCGGGCGGCTCGGGCGGGACGCTGGTGGTGCTGCTGCTGGCGGCGCTGGCCGGCGGCGGGACGGTGGTCGCGGTCCGCCGGCGGCGACCCGCGGCCGGCGAGCGCGACGGCTGGGATGGCCTCGGCGCCGTCGCCCGCCGCGCCGGGCTGGCGGTGACCGCGGCCACGACTCCCGGCGCGCTGGCGACCGGCGTCGCCGTGATCGGCCCGCGGACGGCGGCCCTGGCCCGCGACGCCGAGCGGGCGGCCTACGCCGCGGCGGCGCCGGCGGACGCGGCCCGGCGGCCGGGCCCCTGGGCGGTCGGCCGGGCGCTGGTCGGCGACCGCGGCTGGTGGGGTGCGCTGACGCTGCTGCTGGGGCGGCCGCTCAGCGCTCGGCGACGACGCGCCCGTCGCCGTCGACCCGCAGCGCCAGGCGCCCCTCCAGCAGGTCGAGCACGTCGCGGCCGACGAGGTCGGCGCGCCAGCCGCTGAGGGTCCGGATCGTCTCGTCCGGCCGTCCGTCGCGCCACGAGGTGACGATCCGCTGCAGGTCGGCGCGGCTGGCCAGCAGCTCGTAGGCCAGCTCCTCCTGCTCGGCACGGGTCCGGACCAGCGTCTCGGCCAGCACCACCAGCGCCGGGTCGGCCGGCTCGGTCCGCGGCGCGCGCTCGGTCTGGACCGGGATCGGCTCGCCGTCGCGGCCCTGGGCGATCGCCTGGATCAGCGCGTCGCCGCGGCGGTGGAGGGTGGCCTCGGAGAGGCCGCGGATCTGCTTCAGCCGCTCGCGGCTGGTCGGCCGCCGCTTGGCCAGCTCGACCAGCGTCTGGTCCTGGAGCACGGTCGAGGGCGGCCGGTCGACCTGCTCGGCCGTCGCCTCGCGCCACTCCAGCAGCGCGTAGGCGACCGCCCGCTGGGCCGGGTCCAGGCGGTCAATCCGCGGCAGCCGCGGGAAGAGGTCGTCCGGGTCGCGGCTGTCGTGGACCTCCTCCAGCGGCCGGCACTCCTCGATCGCCCACTCCAGCCGGCCGAGGTCGACCAGCCGGTTCTGGAGCGCGACCGCCAGCTGCAGCAGGTGCTGGACGTCCTCGGCGGCGTAGCGGCGCTGCTCCTCGCTCAGCGGCCGCTGCTCCCAGCGGGTGAAGCTGGCCGACTTCTGGAGCTTGACCCGCAGCATCTCGCGCAGCAGCGCGTCGTAGCCCATCTGGGCCCGCAGCCCGGCGAAGCCGGCGGCGACCTGGGTGTCGAAGACGCCGCGGACCTCGGTCTTCCAGGTCCGCTTCAGCAGCGCCACGTCCTGGCGGGCGGCGTGGAGGACGATCTCGATCGCGGGATCGGCCAGCACCTCGGCCAGCGGGGTCGGGTCGAACTCGTCGACCAGCGGGTCGAGCAGCTCGATCCGGACGCCGTTCGGCACGTCGACCGCGATCTGGGCCAGGCACAGCAGCGGCCGGTAGCGTCCCTCGCCGACGAACTCGGTGTCGATCCCGAGCCGGCCGGTCTCGCGCGCGGCGGCCGCGAGCTCTTGGACGATCGTGTCGGTGGAGGAGGGCACGTCGTCGCGCAGGCTACCCGCGGCGGCGCGGGCGCGGGACGTCGCCGCGGCGGAACTGGGGCCGCAGCGCCGAGATCGCCGCCTCGGGCGGGGAGGGCGCGTCGCCGTCGCTCTCGGGCAGCATCCCGTCGCGGCGGGCCTCGGCCAGGATCTCGGGCGAGGCCTCGTCGGGCCAGACGCCGTAGCGGTCGAGGAAGGCGCGCGCGTCCAGCTCCTCGTTGCGCTCCTGCTCGCCCTTGAGCCCGATCCGGTGCAGGCGGTTGGAGACGGCGACGCCGAGCCCACCGCCGAGCATCATCGCGGCGCCCTCGACGCCGACGATGTCGGGGCTGGCGATCAGCATCACGGCGCCGATCACGAAGATCAGCCCGGGGAGCCAGAAGCGCACGATCTTGACCGGGGTGAACACGCCTGGATGATCCCGCAGCGTGGCGCGTCGTGCGAGCCGGCCGCGCGGTCAGCCGTCGCCGAGCGGCCCGGCGGCGGGCGCCCAGGCGGTCGGACCGCGACCCCGCAGCGTCTCCAGCGCGAAGCCGGCGACCAGCTCGTCGAGCGACGGCAGCGACCCGGCGGGGGCCAGCCCGAGCGAGGCGGCGAGCGCCCCGCGGACCTGCTCCGGCGTCTCGCCCAGCGCCCGCCGGTCGGCGAGCGTGACCGCCCCGTCGCGCTTCGCCAGCCGGCGGCCGTCGGGGGTCAGCACCAGCGGCACGTGGGCGTAGGCCGGGACGGTCAGGCCCAGCCGCGCCGCCAGCCACGCCTGGCGCGGCGCGCTCGACGCCAGGTCGGCGCCGCGGACGACCTCGCCGATCGCCTGCGCGTCGTCGTCGACCACGACCGCCAGGTTGTAGGCGTGGGTGCCGTCGCCGCGGCGGACCACGAAGTCGTCGACGACGCCGCGGAGCGGGCCGAGGACGCGGTCCTCGACGGTCACCTCGGCCGCTTCCGCTCGCACCCGCCAGGCCGGGGGCCGGTCCCCCGCCGCCCGCGCCCGCGCCGCCCGCCCGGCCGCGTCGAGCCGCGCGCAGGTGCCGGGGTAGGCGCCCTCGGGCAGGTCGCCGTGGGGCGCGCTGGCCGCCTCGCGGATCTCGGCCCGGGTGCACCAGCAGGGGTAGAGCAGGTCGCGCCGCTCCAGCTCGGCGACGGCGGCCGCGTAGGCCGGGTCGCGGGTCGACTGGCGCAGCGGCTCGCCGTCCCACTCCAGCCCCAGCGCCCGCAGGTCGGCGAGCTGGCCGGCCTCGTGCTCGGGGCGGCTGCGGCCGCGGTCGAGGTCGTCGATCCGCAGCCGGAAGCGGGCCTCGGCCGACCGCGCCGCCAGCCACGCCACCAGCGCCGTCCGCAGGTTGCCCAGGTGCAGCGTGCCGGTCGGGCTGGGGGCGAACCGGCCGTCGCGCGAAGCCATCCCGGTCACCTTAGCCCGGGCCCGCCGGCGGTGGCGGAGCGCGGCGGGCGGCCGTCCGTGCGTATCCTCGCCCGCGATGGCCACCACGCAGGGCAACCGACGCCGACCGGGTCGCAAGGACGCCGAGCCCGCCGAGCCGCAGGGTCCGACGCCGTGCGGCCCGTGCCGCGGGACCGGGCGCCTGATCTCGGGCGCGGGGGGTACCCCGCACGAGGTCGCGTGCCCCTGGTGCGACGGCACCGGGACCGCGATCCCGGGCCGCGACGCCCAGGACCACCCGGCCGAGCAGCCGCCCGCGGCCTAGCCGCGACGTCCGCGGAGGCCGCGACTCCTCCTCGCGTGGCGGTCGACCCCCGGCGTCCGGGGCTGATCCGCCACGCGAGCCGCGAAGCCGGCGATCACACCGTCCAGGCCTCGATCGGATCGCCGCCCGCGCCGCGGAGGTCGAAGCTCCCCGCCGATCGCAGCCCGTCGCGGTCGCGCAGCCGCTCGCGGGTGGTCTCCGAGACCAGCAGCGGCACCCCGGCCGTCTTGGTCGCGGCCTCCAGCTTGGCCGCGACGTTGGTGGTGTCGCCGACCGCCGCGTACTCGATCCGGTGCGCGGGACCGACGATCCCCGACGCGACCGGCCCGCTGTGGAGCCCGACGCCGATCGCGAACCGCGAGCCGGTGGCGGCGTTGAACCGCGCCAGCCGCCGGCCGACGATCTCGCGCGCGGCGGCCAGCCCCCGGTCGGCGTGGTCGTCGGCCGGCAGCGGCGCGCCGAAGACGGCCAGCACGCCGTCGCCGAGGAACGAGACGACCGTCCCGCCGTGGGCCGTCACCGCGGCCGTGACCTCGCCCAGGTAGCGGTCGAGGATCGTGATCACCGCCCCGGCCGGCTGGCCGGCGGCGAACGAGGTGAAGCCGCGCAGGTCGCAGAAGAGCACGGTCACGTCGAGCTCGCGCGGGGGGATCCCGTGGCGGTCGGCGGCCAGCAGCTCCTCGACCACCTCGGCGGGAGCGAACCGGCGCAGGGTCGCGCGGGCGCGGCGCTCGGCCAGCCGCTCGAGACCGAGCGTCACCGTCAGGCTGCCGAGCGTCCCGAGCACCAGCGCGACCGCCGCCGGGACGACCTCCAGCACCCGGTCGTGGTCGAAGGCCAGCAGCGCGGCACCGGCGATCCCCGCCAGCCCGATCGCGGCGGCCAGCGCCTGGGTCAAGCCGCCGCGGCGGAGGCCGGCGAGCGGCACGATCGCCGCCGCCAGCAGCAGCAGCGCGACGTTCCACCCACCGGGCGCGTCGCGCAGCGGCGAGCCCTCGAGCGCGGTCGCGATCGCCTGCGCCTCGATCTCGGCGCCCGACATCAGCTGCCCGCCCCAGGCGGTCGGGTGCTCGTCCTGGGCCGCCTTGGTGGTGTCGCCGATCACCACCACCTTGCCGCGCAACGCCGAGGCCGGGACGCGGCCGTCGCGGACGTCGACCAGCGAGTAGGTCGGGACCGTCCCGCGCGGGCCGTGGAAGTCGATCCACGACCCGGGAGCGACCCCGCGAGGTCGCCGCGGCGGGCCGTGGCCGCGGTCGTGCCAGGCGGCGGCGACGGCGGCCGGCATGCTCGGCACCCCGTCGACCGTCGCCGGCAGCCGCCGGAAGGCCCCGCCGGCGCCGGAGCCGAAGGCGGTGTGCCCGGCCCGTGCGCCGAGGTCGGCGAGCGTCAGGCCCTGGACGAAGTCGAGCGTCGCCGGGCGGTCGTCGCGGTGGAGGCCGGTGATCGCCAGCACCGACGGACGGATGCTGTCGATCGCGTCGACCAGCGCCACGTCGTCGGCGCCGAGCGTGTCGTCGCGGTTGATCCGGCTGGCGCCGCGGTAGACGAGGTCGATCGCGACCACCCGCGGCCGCGCGGCGGCGATCTTCCGCAGCGCCCGCGCCTGCTCGTCGCGCGGCAGCGGCGACGTCAGGCCGAGCTTGCCGATCGTGACGTCGTCGATCGCCACGACCACCACCCGCTCGTCGGCGGGCCGCTCCCCGCGCAGCAGGAAGCGGACGTCGACCGTGCTCTCCTCGGCTCGCTCGGTCGCCCCGAGCGCGTCGAGCCCGGCGGCGATCGCGGCGGCGAGCACCACCGCCGCCGCCAGCCGCAGCCACCGCGTTCGGCGCATCGCCGCGCCGCGTCAGCGCCGGCCGCGGGCCGCGACCCGCAGCGTCTTCCCGGTCCGGACGGTGCGACTGCGCTTCGTCCGCAGGTCTCGGACGACGATCGAGCCGCGGTGGACCTTGTAGCTGGTCCCGTCGCAGCCCTCGGTGGTGGTCCAGTCGGTGCCGCGGGCGGTGGCGACCGCGTCGTTGGTCCGCGTCCGCAGGCCGCCGTTGCCGCTCCGCCGCACGCGCAGCACCCGCGGGCGCTTGGTCTTGCGGGCGGTCTTGCGGGTCTTCGGCGGCTTCTTCTTCTGGAGCGTCGCGACCGCGGTCCGGAGCGCCGCCCGCAGCGTCGAGCGGGCGCCGCCGGGGAGCGGGGCGCGCGGGTCCTTGGTCGGCGCGGTGCTGCGGCAGCCGCTGCCGACCAGCCGCAGCTCGGTCGTGTACGGCGGCTTGCGACCCTGGGCCAGCACGAAGCGGCCGGCGCGGACGGTGGCGCGGAAGGGGCGGGTGGCCCGCAGGCGGAGCGTGACCGCGCCGGCGCGGGCGTCGACCTCGCTGCCGACCGGGACCGCGGTCTGGGGGTCGAGCGGCTTGAACTCGGTCGCGCCCGGCACCTTGACCTCGACCTTGCCGGCGGTCGCGTCGGCGGCCGCCTGGACGCCCGGCTCGGGCGCCGGGGGCGGCGGCGGATCGGCCGGCGGCGGCGGGGGCGGGTCGTCGGGCGTCTCGTCCGGGGGCGGCGGCGGGTCGGGCCGACCGCCGATCGGGCCCGGGTCGAGCAGCGCCACCGGGGCGGCGGCGTCGCCGGCGGTGGCCGGGCCGGTGAAGAGGATCCGGGCGTCGCGGAGGACCGTCACCTGGCCGCCGCGGCGGGCGCTCGTCAGCGGCGGCTCGGCGCTCCAGAGGCCGGAGAGCGGGTCGCGGACCCGCGCCTCGTCGGCCAGCAGCAGCATCCGGTCGTTGGCCATCAGCACCCCGAGCGCGCCGGGAACGGTGTCGACGCCGCCGGTGGTGCTCCAGCTGGTGGTCGGCGGGTCGAAGCGCCAGACGTTGGCGCGGAAGGTCGCGGTCCGGCCGAGGACCATCAGCACGCTGCCGTCGAGCGTCCGCGCCGAGGCCAGCAGCGGGGTGCCGAGCCCGACCGGGCCGGCGGGGCTCCAGAGGCCGTCGCTGCCCGGGCCCTCGTCGCGGTAGACGAAGCTGCGGGCGGTCGCGCCGTCCGGGGCCAGGCCGGAGCCGAGCGCCAGCACGCGGCCGTCGCCGGTGGTGGTGGCGGTCTCGGGGACCAGGTCGGGGAAGGGGACCGCGGCCGACCAGCGGCCGCTCTTCGGCTCGTAGATCCAGGTGCCGGTGTTGCGGCCGCGGTCGGTCGCGCGGTCGCGGCCGATCGCCAGCACGCGGCCGTCGGGCAGCAGCGCGGTGACGGCGGGGGCGCCGCTCACCTCGAGGTCGGTCCCGGTCGTCCACGAGCCGTCGGTCGGGTCGAAGATCCGCGGCCGCCAGCCGCGGTTGACGCGGTCGCCGCTGCCGACGCCGAGCACCAGCGTGCGGCCGTCGGGCAGGGGGAGGGCGGCGTCGACGCTCTCGAGCGCGAGCGTGCCGGCGTCGGCCCAGGCGTTGCGGTCGGGGTCGTAGCGGACAGCGCGGGTGGCGGCCGGCTGGTCCTCGGTCGCGGGCATCCGCGCGACCACCAACACGGTCCCGTCCGGCTGCAGCGTGGCGGTGCTGGCCTGCTCGGCGACCGGATCGCTGGCCACCGGATCCCAGCCGGCGGCGGCGTCGGCCGCGGCGGGCACGGCGAGCATCGCGGGCACGAGCGCGGCGGCGAGCGCCAGCCGGCGTCCGCGCGGGCGGCGCCTCGTCGCCGCTCCCGGCGGTGCCGATCGGCGCCCAGCGCGCACGACCCCCATCTGATTGCGTCGATGTCGTACCCCTACGACATCGAACCAACGACCCTGACCCATAGCGTCCTAGCCTACTCGGCTCGGCCTACGACGGTCGCAGCAACCACCCTGCCGTTGCCGCCGCAGGCCGACCGTTTCCACCCCACCCGCCGCCGGCGGCGACGGTCGTGGACGGCACGCCCGCGCACCCTGCGGAAGCCGGTGCCGGTCGGACCCCGGACCGGTCGCTCGCACCGAGCTGACGAGTCGCGCCATCTGAGCACGACCCTAGGGCGCGCCCTGACGGCTGTCCGTCGGCGGGCCGACACAGCCGGCGTCCGGGGGCCGACGGAGCCCGCTCAGCGCAGCCGCTCGCTGCGGCTCCGCAGCGCGGCCAGGTCGACGATCTCGATCCGGCCGCGGCCGAGCAGGACGGCACCCAGGTCGCGCTCCTCGGCCAGCACCTCGTTGACCGTCGGCCGGGTGGTCCCGGCCAGCTGGGCGATCTGCTCCTGGGTCAGCGGGACCGTGATCGGGTTGTCGGGCGTCGCGTCCTCGCGCAGGTAGAGGTCGGCGACGAACATCAGCCGCCGGCGGACGCGGGTCGGGGCGCTGACGTGGAGCGCCTCCATCACGTGGACCGAGAGCCGCCGGACCTGGTCGGCCAGGACCTCGATGATCACGTCGTCCGTCTCGCGGTGCTCACGCCGCAGGCGGGCGAAGTCGGCGCGGTGGATGGCCAGCGTCTCGGCGGTCTCGAGCGCGATCACCGTCGCGCTGCGTGGCTGCTCGTTGCCGACCAGGGCCAGCTCGCCGACCATGTCGCCGGGGCCGAGGACGGTCAGGATCACCGTGTCGCCGAGCGGCGTGGTGCCCTCGACGGCGACCCGCCCGCGGCGGACCACGTGGACCGTGTCGGCGGGGTCGCCCTCGTGGAAGATGATCGTGCCGCGGTCGAAGCGCCGGCGGCGGGCGCCGAGGACGATCCGCGAGGCGGTCTCCTCGGGAAGCCGTTCGAGCAGATGGACGGACACGGGTGGGCGGAGCGCTTTCGGGGGGAACGGAGGTCGACGACGGCGAGGCCGGGACCGGATCCTCCCATTCGGCGATCCTCCCACCCCGTCGCCACACCAGCGGGCGACGGGGAGCGGCCCCCGCATGGGTCGTTGCGGGAGCCACTCGACCCGAGCGTGCGTCGTTGACCAGGGCGCACGCAGGCGCCGGCAGAGCAGGGGTGGTTGCCCAGCGACGACCCGCGGCAAACGTAGCGTGCCGTCGCCCGCCTGACCAGAGCGGATCGCCGGTACGGGGGATGGTTTCCTGCGTCGGAGCCGGAGGCGGCGCCGCGCGGGCGCGCTCAGCCGATCGGCAGCACGCTGGCCGGCGTCGGCTGGCTGCCGTCGCGCGGTGTGACCGGCGAGGGGGCGGGGCGCGAGCGGGGCCCGTCGCCGCCGACGTCGATCCGGACCAGCGTCCGGCGCGCCAGCTGCAACCGGACCCGGAAGCTGCCGCGGCGGACGGCGGGGAAGCGGATCGTGGTCGGCACGTCGGGCGAGACCTCCTCCTCGACGCCGAGCGCAGGCACGACGATCCGGTCGAACTCGGGCAGCTCGACCCGCAGCTCGATCGTGTCGCCGACCGCGGCCGCCACCGGCTCGCGAGCGGGGGTCCGGATCCGCACCACCTCGCCCGCCGGCCCGGCCGGCGCCCGCGACGCCGACGGCGGCTGGCCGACCGGCCGGTCGCGCCCGTCGCGCTGGACGGGCGGGGCCATCGCGCCCACCACGGCGAGCACGCCGATCACGACGGTGGCCAGGATGATCAGGCGGATCGCCGGCACGCCCTGGAGTATGGCGGGTCGGCGCTCGGGCCTGGGCCGTGGGGCCGGATCAGGTGCCGGCGGCGCGGGGGACGACGCTGCGGAACGAGCCGGGGACGAAGCTGGCGTTGTCGGGGACGTCGATCGCGGCTCGGCCGATCAGGGAGGGGTCCCGCACCAGCATCGTGTGGTTGGTGCCGCCGAGGGTGATCAGCAGCTGCTTGACGTTGTTGAGCGGTCCGCTGTTGAGCAGGTCGTTCAGGAGACCGGCCGGCAGGGTCTGGCTGCCGGTCCCGGTCCCGGTCTTGCGCCAGGCGGTGCCGACGCCGGCGCAGAAGAGGTTGAGCACGCCGGGCACGCACTTCTCCCACTTGTCGTAGCCGTAGTTGGTCGGGCCGCCGGCGCTGATCAGCCCGGACAGTCCCGGCAGGTTCGCCAGCTGGCCGACGATCGTCCGCACCACGCCGCAAGCGCGCTGGTCGACGTTGTCGCTCGGTGGTCCGGCGCTGCCGGCCGGCAGCTGGGCCGTGACGGTGCCCCCGGTGACCAGGGTCAGGATGTCGCCGAGCAGGTTGGTGAGCCCGGAGAGCAGCGGCCCGAGCACCGGCAGCGAGCAGAGCGTGTTGTCGACCGGCGAGGCGACCGCCGAGAGCAGCGGCCCGAGCGCGCCGCCGAGCGTGCCCGGCTCGCTGCCGGGGTAGATCCCGGTCTTGCTGCGGACGCCGTCGGTCCAGACCGCGCCGGTCACGACCGCCTGGCTGCCCTCGATCCGGACCACCTCGCGGGTCGGCTGGGCGGCGCGGTAGGCCTGGGTGCAGCCCGTGCTGGGGGCGTTGGCGCACTCGTTGCCGTTGAGCGCGTAGACGACGCCGTTGAGCTTGCCGCGGATCACGATCCGCCCGCGGTTGATCACCAGCACGCGGACGTTGACCGTGCGGCTGGCGTCGATCGAGCAGGACTGGTCGCCGTCGCCGATCTTGTCGACGTAGACGACCGTGTCGGCGGTGATCTGGTTCCAGGGCAGGTTGCACTCGGCGACGCTGCCGGGGTTGTTGGGGTTGTAGGTGGTGCCGGCGATCTGGTCGCGGTAGACGCCGCGCAGCGCGCCGGCGCTGCCGTTGTCGCCGGCCTTGGCCGACGACTTGTAGGCGTCGACGACCGCGGCGGGGGCCATCGCGTAGTTGTTCAGGTTGCGGTAGCGGTCGATCCCCAGCAGCGGGTTGGTGAGCGTGTCGAGGCCGGTCTTCTGCAGCAGCTTCAGCTGGCTGACCTGGCCGAAGACGCCGCCGAGGCAGAGGTTCAGGTCGAGCTTCTGCAGGTCGATGCCGTTGCCGAGCACGCCCTTGACGGTGTCGTCGGCGCCCTGGAGCAGGCCGCAGCGGACGCCGATCTTGGCCTTCTGGTTGTCGCCGTTCGGCGGCGGCGCGTCGCCGATCAGGTCGTCGCGCTTGCCCAGCAGTCCCTTCTCGCCGAGGGCGCCGTTGAGGAGCTTCTGGCCGACGGCGGTGGTCAGCGAGCCGAAGACCTGGCCGGTGACGGTGCCGAGGTCGTTGTCGAAGTTGCCGGTGGCCAGCGCGTAGGCGGGATCGGGCTGCCACTTGGTGGCGCCGCGCTGGACCTTGGCCGCGACGGCGCGGGAGCGGCCCTTGGATCCGGTCGCCGGTCGCACGTCGCCTTGAGCCCGGACCCACAGCGTCGGCTGGCCCTCGCGCCCGGCCGGGGTCAGGTAGCCGGTCGACTTCTGGCTGTTGGCGGGCCAGCTGGCGAGCGCGGTGCCGGCGGCGGTCTTCAGCTTCGCGGCGTCGTCCCAGCGCGGGTCGGCGGGGGTGCCGTTGTCGTCGGTCGGGCAGACGTAGACGGTCCAGCGGGTCGAGCGGCCGCCCTTGTCGACGTAGTCGGAGAGCGCCGAGCCGCTGGCGGTCGCGGCGTCGAAGTAGTCGTTGACCGCCGCCTGCACGCGGCCGGCGAAGCTGGCGGTGCTGCTCGGCGGGCCGGCGAGGTTGCCGCTGACCGTCTCGCAGGCGCTGAAGCGGGCGGTCCAGAGCGGGTCGCTCTCGTCGCTCGCGAGCATGTTGGCGGTCGCGGTGGCGGCGCCCTCGGCGAGCGTCTGGGCGGCGTCGGTGACGCGCTCGCCGCCGGCGGCCTGGGTCTGGCGGTCGACGAGCAGCAGGGCCGCGAACGCGAGCATCAGGCCGATCGCCAGCAGCGCCACGACCGGCACGATCACCCAGCCGCCCTCGTCGTGGACGCGGGAGGCGGGACGCGGTTCGGGCATCGTCGGGTTCCTCATTGGGCGATCGCGTTGCGAAGGGAGACCGCGGCGTTGGTGATCACGGCGCCGCGGGTCGAGCCGGGCTTGCGGCTGACGGCCAGCCGCAGGCCGACGGCGCGGACGGCGGCGGGGGCGGGCAGGCAGGGGGTCGGGTTCGGCGTCGCCGGCGTCGGCGCCTGCTGCGGGCAGCCGTTGGCGGTGTAGCCGGCGTCGGCGGTGTAGGAGAAGAGCGTCGACGGCGAGACGACGCGGCGGTCGATCAGGCGGGCGAAGGTCCAGCCGCCGGCGTTGGTCCCGCAGGCGGTCGGGGCGACGTAGCCGCCGGCGACGAGCTGGCCGCGGTAGAGGCTGCCGTTGGCGTCGGCGCAGTAGGCGATCCAGCCCGGGGACTCGCTGCTGCCGCTGCGGATCGCGGCAGCGAAGACCAGCTGGTTGCGGGCGACGCTGGCGATCGGCGTCGCGGCGCCGGCGGTCGGCGTGTAGGCCTGGCGGGCGTCGTTGGTGATCCGGCGGACGACCTGGCGGCTGAGCTCCTGGCTGTCGCTGACGCGGCTGGCGTCCTGGGTCGAGGAGCCGAGGATGTCGGAGGCGCCGAGGATCGCGAACAGCACGACGCCGGCGAGGGCCATCGTCACCAGCATCTCGACGAGGGTCAGGCCCTCGTCGCGGCGGAGGTCGGGGCGGCGGCTCATGACGCGCTCGCGGAGCGGCGGACGACGGCGGTCTGGCGGATCGTGCGCGGCTGGCGGCTGCTGCGGTCGGTCCAGGTGACGGTGGTCTCGACCTTGGTGGCGGTGCCGATGCCGCCGGCGATGTCGAGGGTCTGGTCCTTGATCTCGTCGGTCGGGCAGAGGCCGATGTTGGCGTTGGCGCCGAGCGTGCCGAGCAGCCCGGTGACGCCGGAGAGGACGCTGCCGACGGTCGGGCCGACGGCGCCGAGGGCGCCGCAGACGGTCTGGATCGCGCTGTCGAGCCCGAGCGCGCCGGTCAGGCCCTTGAGGCTGTTGAGCAGGCCGCCGGTGCAGAGGTCGAGGCCGAGGACGTTGAGCAGCTGCAGCCGCACGCGGACGTCCTGGGTGGGGGTGGGGACGTTCGGCAGGTTGTTGCCGAGCGCCAGGCCCAGGCTGCACTTGGCGGTGCTGCCGGTGTCGGGAGGGAAGCTGGTGCCGGGCGGGGTGGTGACGGCGGGGCGGTCGCAGTCGAGGACGCCCTGGATGATGGTCTGGTTGATCTCGTCCGAGCGGGTGCAGGCCCGGTAGGTGATGGTGTACCGGGTGCCGGCGCGGGTCAGCTGCCAGCTGCTGCGCTGGACGTAGCGGCCGCTGACGTCCTGCATGGTGATCGCGCTGCTGGAGCCGTCGCCGTCGGGATCGAGGGCGGCGCGCAGGCGGGTGGCGACCTCGAGCTCGGGGCGGACGGTGGAGGTGGCGTTGCTGAGGCCGGCGAGCTCGTTGACGTCGCTGTACTTGTTGGTGGTCGCGTCACGGGTCCGGACGTAGCGCATCCCGGTGGCCCGCTCGACCACCTCGCGGGCGATCGCGTTGCCGCGGTCGCGCTGGAGCGAGGAGCTGGTGGCGGCGGCGCCGCGGTCCATCAGCGCGAGGGTGGCGAAGACCCCGGCGACCAGGATCGTGGCGGCCACGAGGACCTCGACCATCGTGAAGCCGCCCTCGCTCCGCAGGCCGCGGGCGCCGGCGCGACGGCGCTGGACGCGGGGGCGGCGGTGGAGGCGGACCAGCCGCCGTTCGCCGGAGCGGGACCGGGGTCGGCGGCGGTCGGGGTCCGCCGGTCGGCGGGCGTCCGAGGGCGCCGGATCGGCCGGTGGGAGCTGGACGTGCGGCATCGCACGGCCTGCATCGGTCGGGGGTGCACCAACCGGGAGCGGACTCAACGAATGGACGGCGTGCCACCCTCGCGCGTCAATAGCGCGGCAAGTCGGCCCCCAGTTTGCGCGACCGCTCCTCGTACGAACGTTGAGACGGTCTCCAGCCCGCCGGGGCCGGTCCCGATGAGGTTCGTGCAAGACGCCAGCACCGAGGTGCCAAGGGCAAACCACTCGTGAGGGTGGGACGCAAAGCCACGGGCCTCCCTACGTGGGAGGAAGCCGGGTTGCCACCGGGGTGCAGTGATGGACCCCGCGGCAGGAGTCGCGGAGCTGGCCAGCAGGGAACCAACGGTCCACCACACAGGAGTCACAACGTGTCTTCATTCATCCACCGGATGCGCAACCGCGCAGCTGAGGAGCGGGGCTTCACCCTCGTCGAGCTGCTGGTCGTCATCCTGATCATCGGCATCCTCGCCGCGATCGCCATCCCGACCTTCCTGGGTCAGCGGGCGAAGGGGCAGGACGCGAGCGCGAAGAGCAACGCGCGTAACGCGGTCTCGCAGATCGAGTCGTGCTACACGAACTCGGAGGACTACTCCACCTGCCGCACGGAGACCGAGCTCTCCGGGGGAACGAACCCGGGCGCAACCGGTCTGCCGATCGTGGCCACGCACGTCGCGGGCGACGCGGACATCGTGATCAGCGCCAACACTGACGCTGGCCAGGACGCGAAGACCAGCTACATCGTCACTGCGTACTCGAAGTCGGACAACGCGTTCGTGATCAAGAAGTCGTCGAACGGCAGCACTGTTCGTACCTGCACCACGACGGGCGAGGGCGCTTGCCCGAGCACCGGCAACTGGTAGTTCGGCCGCTCACTCTCTGAACCCGTGGGGCGGCCATTGGCCGCCCCACGCTGTCGTTGTGCGACGTTGAGCTCCATCACAGGCAGCGCGAGGGAGCCTTGGGCGCTCTTGGCCGCCGCGATGATTGAGGGAGCCATTACCGCCTGCGGCTCCTTCGCCACCGAGTCCACGATCCAGCTGACCCAGCCGGAGTACCAGCTGCTGATCCAGTACGAGCACGAGCTGGCGGGCCTCTCCGGTCGGCGCGATCTGAACACCGCCGCCGGCGTCCGCCGGGTGCTGCGGGCGGAGCGGCGGATGTGCCGGCGAGCGGCGCGCTCGGGTGCGGGCAATGGCGATCACCTGCCGTGCGGCGGCGATGACTTCCGAGACGGTGGCGCGGATGCCGGCCCAGATGCAGCTCTAAGCCGGCGATCGCGACTGCACGATCGAGACGGTGCTTTGGCTCGAGGTGCCGCTGAACGCTCTCTGGGGCGCCGACCGGCAGGCGCGGCGGATGCTGAAGGGCCTGCAGGCCAGCGACGGCTGCCGCGACTACGTCCTCGGTCCCCGACGAGCTGTCGCGCCGGATCGAGTCAACGGCGCTCGCGGCCCGTACGCTCTCGACCCGGTTCCGGGCGGTGCAGGGCGGGGGGGGGAGCCCGTCACGCCGGCCCAGTTGGCCGAGGCGGCGGACGCGTACGACAGTGAGACGCGCGGCCTGGCGCGGGTGATGAACCGGACTGGGGCGATTCCGGCGACGGCGTGCCGGGAGGACGTGTGACCGCGCTCGATTGATGACCGCGTCTGGCCGCGTCCTAACCGCCCTCTCGCGCCGATCCAGGGCGACGAGGAGCGAACGCGTTCTGAGGCGGCGTCGTACGAGCGTCCAGATGAGCCCCTGGTGGTTCGGTCGCGGGCGAAGATCGACCGGTGAGTCCAAACACACGGTCTACGCTGATCTTCCTGGTTCTCGTGCTTGCGATGCCGCTTCTGGGGGGCTCGGCCAGCGCAGCGGGCTGTGATCGCGTCTGGACAGACACGACTGGCAATCATCGATGGGATGACGCGGGCAACTGGATCGGCGGCGTGCCGACCGGTACTGATCACGTTTGCTCGCCTGCCGGAGGGACCATCATCGTCACGTCGACGGCGCGCGCCGCGTCGATCGTTGGTCCTGTCGCTATTGAGATCACTGGCGACTTGCAGATCACCGATGCGGATGAACCATCCAAGATCGATCGTCTCGTTGTTTCTGGGTTTGGAACGGTTGGTGGGGCTGGTTCGCTGCGGGTTGATCAGTCGTTTGAGTGGTCTGGTGGTGCGTTGACGGGGAGCGGTGAGACGGTTCTGTCGTCGACGGCGACGGGGTCGATCACGGGCTATTGGCACTTTCTGCAGACGCGTACGTTGCGGAATGCAGGGTCTTTGACGTTGGCGAGTGGCTATTTGGCTGGTGAGAATTCCGCGATCGTGAACTCTGGGACGTTGACGCTGAATTCGGAGACGTCTCAGGGATTGCAGGTGGTGGGTGGTTCACAGGCGGTGTTGGTGAACTCCGGTGTCGTTCGCAAGACGACCGGCACCGGAACGAGCGCGAGCGTCGTGGATTGGCGGGTCGAGGACACTGGTTCGGTTTCGGTTGGCGCTGGCGAGTTGCATTTTCGGCGCGGTGGTGAGTCGTCTGGCACGTGGCGTACGCCTGGCTTGGCCGGTCGGTTGCAGGTTGATGGGGCATGGGGAACGAGCGTTGTCGATGCGCAGGGCGCTCGTTTGACGGTGGCTGGGACGCTGCCGCTCGGTGACGGCGCCAGACTTGACGGGGCCGATGTTTCGGTGATCGGCGCGTCGGCGTCAGTGAGCGGGAAGTTGACGGTCGCTGGGGCGGTGCGGACCGATCGTCTCGTTGTTTCTGGGTTTGGAACGGTTGGTGGGGCTGGTTCGCTGCGGGTTGATCAGTCGTTTGAGTGGTCTGGTGGTGCGTTGACGGGGAGCGGTGAGACGGTTCTGTCGTCGACGGCGACGGGGTCGATCACGGGCTATTGGCACTTTCTGCAGACGCGTACGTTGCGGAATGCAGGGTCTTTGACGTTGGCGAGTGGCTATTTGGCTGGTGAGAATTCCGCGATCGTGAACTCTGGGACGTTGACGCTGAATTCGGAGACGTCTCAGGGATTGCAGGTGGTGGGTGGTTCACAGGCGGTGTTGGTGAACTCCGGTGTCGTTCGCAAGACGACCGGCACCGGAACGACCTACGTCGACTGGGGCTTCGACAACGATGGCGATGTGCAGCAAGTCAGCGGTGAACTACGGTTCCGTGGGCCGATTTTGAAGCTCGCACCGGGCCCGGGCGAGCAGCTCGGACCGCACAATCCTGCAACGCCCAACGAGCAGCGTGCCTGCGCGGGGAAGCCAGTCGACTGCTCGACCGGCAACCAGTTCGAGTCGCAGACCGATCTGCAGGTCGGCGGTCTCGGACCCGGGCTTGCCCTGACCCGCACCTACAACTCGCAGGCCGCGAGTGTGGGCGGACCGTTCGGCTACGGCTGGACCGGGCCCTTCAGCGACCGGCTCGCCGTCGACACGGCGCAGCAGCGGGTCCGCGTGCACCAGGCGGACGGCAGCGTCGTCCCGTTCTTGCCGCGCACGGACGGAACCTTCGGCGCGCCGGCTTGGGTCCAAGCGACGCTTCGACGGCGATCCGACGGCAAGTACGAGTACGGCTTGCCCGATCACACGAGTCGGCTCTTCGACACGGACGGCCGCCTCGTGGAGACGCGGGACCGCTCGGGGAACGCGATCACTCTCGCCTACGACGGATCCGGGCGTATCTCGACGGCGACGGATCCTGGTGGGCGGACCTTCACCTACGCGTACGACGGCGACGATCACGTGACGAGCGTGAGCGGGCCCGCCGGTCAGAAGGTGCTCTACACCTTCGACGACGGTGAACTGCGCTCGGTGCGGTACGACGGCGAATCCGATCCGCTGTGGGAGTTCGACTACGACGACGACCACCAGCTGACGTCGATGACCGACGCTCGCGGTGGCGCCACGACGACCGAGTACGACCCGCAACGCCGAGTCGTGGCCCAGACCGACGCGCTCAACCGCCGCCGCACCTGGGTCTACGACGGCGATGTCACGCGGATCACGAATCCGGCCGGCGACGTCACGCGGATTCGGTTCGCCGACACACGGCCGTTGTCGATCACGCGTGGCTTCGGAACGCCCGAGGCCAGTACGACGAGCTACATCTACGACGCCGATCGAAACCCGGTGAAGCGGATCGACGGCAACGGGCACGAGACCACGACGACGTACGACACGAAGGGCAACCGGACCAGCGTCGAGGACGCCGAAGGCCGGACCACCCGCTGGACCTACGGAACCAGCCGTCAGGTGCTCACGACGACGACGCCCGCTGGCCGCAAGACGACCTTCGAGTACGACTCGAACCTCAACCCGACGAAGATCACGCGGACCCTCGTTCGTCCCGGGCAGCCGGATCAGTCGCAGGTCACGTCGCTGGCCTACGACACCAAGGGCCAACTGACCAAGATCACGGACGCCCGCAACAAGGAACAGCTCTTCGGCTATGACGCCGCTGGCAACCGCGTGAGCACGACCAGTCCCGAGGGTCGCAATACGACGGCCACCTTCGACGCGGCGTCGCGGCTGCTGACGCAGACCGATGGGCGTGGCCATGTCACGGGCGCCAACCCGGCCGACTTCACCACGACGATCGTGCGCGATCCTCGCGGCCGGCCGTCGACCGTGACCGACCCGAAGGGCAAGGTCACGACCTTCGCCTACGACGCGAACGACAACCGAACCAAGGTGACGGACGCGGACGGCGTGGTGCTCGAGACGGCCTACGACGCCGAGAACCAAGCCGTTCGCCAGACGCGGACCGACGGGTCGCAGCAGATCACGGGCTACGACCCTGACGGGAACGTGACCGGCTTCACCGATGGCCGTGGGAAGACGACGATCTACGAATGGGACGCCGCCGGCCGGATGACGGCGACGATCGATCCGCTCGGACGACGGACGAGCCGAGCGTACGACGGTGCGGGCAACCTGACGGTCGAGACCGACGCTGCTGGACGCACGTCCACGCGCAGCTACGACGACGCCGGGGTCCTGCTAGGCGTCGACTACTCGGACCCCGACACCCACGATCTCACCTTCTCCTACGACGCCGACGGGAACCGGACCGGCATGGTCGACGGGACCGGCACCTCGTCGTTCGACTATGACACCCTGGGCCGGCTGACCAAGGCCGTCGACGGGGGAGGGCGAACGATCGAGTACGCCTACGACCTGGGCGACCGTCCGATCGAAGTCACCTATCCCAACGGCCAGAAGGTGACCAGGACGTTCGACGACGACGGCCTCATGACCTCGGTTTCGGACTGGCTGACCAACACGGTCTCCTTCTCCTACGACGCGGATGGGGGCCTCGCGAAGACGACCTTCCCGGGCAGCTCCGCCGTCGTCGACCGCGTGACGCGCGACCGCTCGGGCGCGCCGGAGAGCATCGCCTTCGGCGACGTCGCTGGCAGCCTCGGCAAGCTCGACTACGGTCGGACGGACGGTGGACGCGTCGCGTCCGAAGCCGCGCAGAACATGCCCGGCGGCACGACGGCCTACGACTACGACAGCAACGGACGGCTGACCGACGCCGGCAGTGACCAGTTCACCTACGACGCCGCCGACGGCATCACGAAGCTCGCGGCCACCGACCCCCTCTCGTACGACGATGCCGGGCAGCTCACGGCAACCGGGTCCGGCGCGACGCAGCGCAGCTTCACCTTCGATGCCCTGGGGTCACGTACCGGCGAGAGTGGCGGGGGACAGGCCACGCGCGCATACTCCTACGACCAACGGCAGCTCCTGGTCTCGGCCGCCGAGACCGGCGGCACCACGGTCGAGTACGAGTCCGACGCAGACGGACTTCGCGTTCGCCGGGAGGCAGGCGGAAATGCCCGGTCGTTCACCTGGGATCGCGTCGCCGCCCTGCCGCTGATGCTGACCGAGGGCGGCACGAGCTACATCTACGGGCCCGACGGTCGGGCCGTGGAGCACATCGACGGCAGCGGCGACGTCGCCTTCTACCACCACGACCAACTGGGTAGCACGCGCCGGCTGACCGACGAGACCGGCGCGGTCGTCGCGGGCTTCACCTACACGGCGTTCGGGTCGCTGGCGACCCGGACCGGGACCGTTGAGACGTCGCTGCTCTTCGCCGGCGAGTATCACGACGACGGGTCCGGGTTGATCTACCTGCGGGCCCGTCACTACGACCCGCGCACGGGACAGTTCCTCACCGTCGACCCGCTGGGCGCTCTGACCAAGGATCCGTACGCGTACGCTGGCGACGACCCGCTGAACTACGCGGATCCGAGCGGGCTGTTCCTGGGCTTGGGGCACGTGCCGATCGTCGATGACGTGGGAGACGCGGTTGGTGGAGCGCTGAAGGCAGGCGTGAACGCCGCTTGGGATGCCGGGAGCTTCGTTGGTCGGACTGCCTGGGAGTATCGTCAGTTTGTTGTCGGCTTCGGCGTTGGCGCGGCATGCGTTGTGGCCAGTGCGGGCGTTTGCGGGGGTGCGGCACTCGCAGGCTTCCTACTCGGCGTGCCTGACGCCATCTCTAAGGCGCGACGTTGCGACCAGTCCGTGCTCGGAGCGCTTGCTGCCAACGCTGGGACGATGCTCCTCACGACAGCCCCGGCCGCACGTCTAGCCAGAGTCGAGGACTTGGCCAAGACGATGGGCGGTGGTGCGCTCAATTGGATCAACCGCGTCCAAGGCGAGTTTCCCGGCCAGGTGGCGAACACGTTTCAGAATGTCCTCGGCAAGGGTTGCCCGTGCGGTTCGGCAACGTAGTGAGCGCTCGTCGCATCGAGGCTTTCGAACGGAAGGAACACGGAGCGGTGTTCGCTGAGATCGTCGTAGTTCGAGCGCGCGCCATCAAATGTGCGTTGCTGGCCTTCGCTGTCGGCTGCGCCGCGCTCTCGCTGGGCGGCGCGATTAGCTCCGCGCCTCCTGCGGATCGTGGGATGGTCGTTGCGATCTCTGTGGCAATGGCGGCCCTCACGGCCGCCGTGATCGCGCGCATTTGCTGGTCGGCTGTGGTCGTGTCCGAGCAAGGGGTGCGGGTGCGTAATCCGATCCGATCACACACTGTCTGCTGGGCGGAGATCGAGCGGTTCGACGTTGGACGTGAAACGAATGGCGCGGAGACGGCCACCGTGTGCCTGCGGAACGGCCGTGTGATCCTCGCCCATGGCATTGAGGGGCCGTCGCGTGGGCTCTTTCCGCGCTACCGCGGCGTCGAACGTCGAGTGAAGTGGCTCAACGAGCGCCTCAAGTTGGAGACCGCCTCCGGTCGCCCTCCAACTCCCGCCTAACCCCACCGCCCCTTCTCGCACGACTCGCTCTGGGGGAACGCGCGCACGAGGCAGGACTGGACGGGCTGGCCGCTGCCGGAGCGGGAGAGGGTGCGGGAGTACGCGAAGCGGTTGCCCGATCGTGAGGCGGCGACGATCCGCAGCTCACGACGGGAGGCGACCAGGACGGCGATCTGGCCGGGCTGGGGCTCGGCCGTCACCAGGTGCTCGAGGAACGGTCCGAAGCGTTGCTCGCTGGCGAAGCGGGTCAGCTGCTCGCGCGTGCGACAGGGGACGTAGCTCTCGGTCGAGGCGAAGCAGGTCTCCGCGGCCGAGATCGCTCCTCGCAGCAGGTTCCGCGTCTCCAGGTCCGCGCGCTGCTTGGTTGACGCGGGATCGGGGGCCGGCGCACCCGGCGGCGGGGCCAGGGTGCGCGAGCTGACCTGCGGACCCTCGTCGCCGCAGCCGCCCACCGCTCCGGCCACCAGCAGCGCGACCGCCGCCCCGAACAACGTCCGCCCTCGGGGAGCCGGCCCGGCACCCGTCCCGGCGGCGGTGACAGCGCGGCGCGGAAGCGCTCCGCGGCGGTGGGGAACGCCCGGCATTCGCGGGATCATGGCGATCCGCATGACGCGGCGTCAACCGCCCCGGCTGACGGAATCCGCGCCCGCCGCCGGTCGGTCCAAACGGCCGCCGCCGGTCGTCTGGCCACGCACCGGACCGTCGGCTGGACGGATGGTCCCCGCCGCCGCGCAACGATCACGGACGAACGCCGAGCTGCCGATGGGGGGCTCGGGACGTCCTCTGAATCGGCACGAAATCGGCACAGAGCGACACCCACGGCCAACGCGCCGATGCCTAGCGTTCGACCCTCCGCGCCATGCTCCCGATGCTCATCGCCTTCGCCGCCGCCTTCGGGCTCCTGATCGGCTCGTTCCTCAACGTCGTCGCGTACCGCGTGCCGCTGGGAGCGTCGGTCGCCGGCGGCCGCTCGGCCTGCCCCAGCTGCCACCACCAGATCCGCGCCTACGACAACGTCCCGCTGCTCTCGTGGCTGGTCCTGCGCGGCCACTGCCGCGACTGCGACGCCCCGATCCCGCGCCGCTACCCGCTCGTCGAGGCGACGACCGCGGTGCTCTGGGCGCTGGTCGCCGCCGTCGCCGGCGACACGGTCGACGTCGTGCTCGGCATCGTGCTGGTCACCGCCCTGGTCCCGATCACGCTGATCGACCTCGACCACCAGCGGATCCCGAACGTCATCACCTACCCGGCCGCCGTCGTCGCCCTCGTGGCCGGCACCGCGCTCGATCCCGGGGGCGAGCTGGCCCGCGTCGCCGCCGGGGCCGGGGCCGCCCTCTTCCTGCTCGTGCCGGCGATCATCCGCCCCGACGGGATGGGCATCGGCGACGTCAAGCTGGCCGGCGTCCTCGGCCTCTGCCTCGGCCCCGCCGTCGCCGTCGCGATCCTCGCCGCGCTGGTCGTCGGCAGCCTCACCGGCGCCCTGCTCGCCGCCCGCCACGGCGTCCAGTCCGCGCGCAAGATGCGGATTCCCTTCGGGCCCTACCTCGCCGTCGGCGGGGTGATCGGGATCGTCGCCGGCCAGCCGCTGATCGACGCCTACCTGTCGACGTTCTAGCGCCGTCGCCGGGTCGTCGTACAGACGTCGAGCACGACCGATGCCGCGCGCCTTCGCGCCCCGGGAGACCGATGGACCGTCCAACCCGATGGCCGCTCCCGCCGCTCACCGACCGCCGCACCGCGCCCGCCCGGACGCCGGCTTCACGCTGGTCGAGATCCTGGTGGTGATCCTGATCATCGGGCTGCTCTCGGCGATCGCGCTGCCCAGCTTCCTCGGCCAGCGCGCCAAGGCCCAGGACGCCGTCGCCAAGCACGCGGTCGTCGCGACCGCCCGGCTGGTCGAGGCCTGCGCCGCCGACGAGGACGGCTACGACGGCTGCGACCGGCCGAGCCGGCTGGCGCCCCGCGCCGGCCAGGCGAACGCCACCGGCCTGCCGATCGTGGTCACGGTCGGCGGGGCCGACCCGGCCGAGGGCGAGGTCGCGGTGACCGAGGCCGACGACGACCACTTCGTCGTCGTCGGACGCTCGCGCGCCGGCGAGCGCTTCGCCTACGAGCGGGTCGGTCGCGGACTGGTCTCGCGGATCTGCTCCCCGGCCGGCGCCAACGGCTGCCCGGAGGACGGGACGTGGTGACCCGCGCCCCGCGCCGCCGCCCCCGGGCGCTCCACGGCGGACGGTCGCTCGGCCACCGCTCGCGGGCGCTGCTGCGGGCGCTCGTCGCCCGGATCCGGCGGACGGGCGGCGGCTGGTCCCTCCGTGCCCGCGCGAACCGGGCCGCGGCGGCGTCGCCGGCGACGGCGGGCGTCCAGACGGTGGCCAGCGGGTGCGTCGGACGAGCGTCCACGGCGGCGGCGTCCCGTCAAGCGACGCCCGATCGCCGGTCGATGCGTCCACCGACCCCGAGACACCGTCATGCCACGCCGCCAGCTCACTCTCCCGCGCCTGCCCTCCCGGCCCGCGCCCCGCCGCCCGTCGGCCAGCGCCCCGGTCACCGGGGTGCGGATCGGCGCCACCCACGTCGGACTCGCCTGCGCGGCCGCCCCTCGCGGCCCGCTGACCGCCCGCGCCTCGGCCTCGGCGGTGCTGCCGCCCGGGGCCGTCCGCGACGGCGAGGTGGTCGACGCGATCGCCGTCGCCCAGGCCCTCCGCCAGGCCGTCGAGGGCCGCAACGGCTTCGGCAAGCAGGTCCGCCTGGGCGTCGGCTGCCAGAAGGTCGCCGTCCGCGTCCTCGACCTGCCGCCGGTCCAGAACGAGGACGACCTCGAGGCCGCCGTCCGGATGCTCGCCCGCGAGCGGATCCCGACCGCCGCCGACGACGCCCTGATCGACTACCGGATGCTGACCGACCTGCCGGGCGCCGACGGCGAGCCGCCGGTCCGCCGCGCGCTGGTGGTCGCCGCCCGCCGCGAGCTGGTCGACGGCCAGATCGCCGCGGTCAAGGCCGCCGGGCTGGAGCCGGTCGGCGTCGACCTGCTCGCCTTCGGCCTGGCCCGGATGGTCCAGCCCTCCGAGCCGACGATGCTGCTCGACCTGGACGGCGTGACCACGCTGGCCCTGGCCGACCCGGACGGCTGCCAGTTCGTCCGCACGATCCCCGCCGGCGTCCAGTCGGCCGCCGAGGACCTGGCGCGTCGCGCCGGCCTCGAGGTCGAGGACGCCGCCGGCGGCCTGCTCGGCGACCAGGCGCTCGACCCCGAGGCCACCACAGAGGCCCGCGCCGTCGTCGCCCGCACGATCCGCGCGATCGCCACCACCGTCCGCACCTCGGTCGAGTTCCACGTCGAGCAGGAGGACGGCGCCGCGCCGCAGCTGTGCGTCGTCAGCGGCCCGCTCGCCGGCCTGGAGGGCGTCTCCGCGCTGCTCTCCGAGGCGCTCGACCTGCCCGTCCATCCCGCCGCCGCGCTCGCCGGCGGCGCCGATCCCGTGGCGCTCGGCCTGAGCGTGGAGGAGAGCTGATCATGAGGGCCGTCAACCTGCTGCCCGTCGAGGAGCGCGCCGGAGCGCGCAGCGCCACGACGAGCCGTCTCACCCCGTGGCACGGCATCGCCGGCGTCGGCGCGGTCGTCGTGGTCGCCCAGGTCGGCATGTGGGCGATGGCCCGCCACGACACCTCGAGCGCTCGCGAGGCCGAGGCCGCCGCCACCGCCCGCGCCGCCAGCGCGCAGGCCCAGGTCAACCGCCTGCAGCCGGTGGTCGCGCTCGACCGTCGCCGCCAGACCCGCGAGGATGCCGTCGTCGCGCTCGCCCAGGGCCGCACCGACTGGGCGATGGTGCTGCAGTCGGTGGCCGGGGCGCTCCCGAGCCAGGTCGGCATCACCAAGCTGACCGCCCAGGCCCAGGGCGCGACCGCATCCTCCGGCGGCGCCGCCGTGCCCGCCGGCCTCGGCGGCCAGGGCAGCGTCGCGATCAACGGCTGCGCCGACAACCAGCGGCGCGTCGCCACCACGCTGATCGCCCTCCGGCGGCTGCCGCAGGTGGCCGACATCGCGCTCAACCAGACCGCCGACAGCGCCAAGGCCGGGTCCGGCGGGTCGACCGCCGGCGGCGGCTGCCGGCGCGTGACGATGGACGCCGCGCTCGGCCTGGCGCCGACGACCACGCTCGACCTGGTCCCGGCCAAGGGCGCTGCGACCGCCGCCGTGCCGGCCGATCCGAGCGCCGCGCCCGCCACCCCGGACAACGCCACCCAGGCCGCCGCCGGCGGCACGAACGGAGCAGGCCGATGACCGAGAAGATGCGCATGATGCTGGCCGGCGTCGCCGTGCTGGCCGGCGGGGTCCTGCTGTGGATGGTCCTCGTGACCCCCGCCCGCGACGATCGCGACGCCGCCCAGCAGGCGCGCGACGCGGCCGAGGCCCAGGCGACCCAGGTTCAGACCGAGCTGACGCAGTCCCGCCAGGCCGCCGAGCGCGCGCCGGAGAACGTCCGCGAGCTGCGGCGCCTCGGCGTCGCGGTGCCGGAGAAGGTCGAGGCGGCCCAGCTGATCGAGCAGCTCGACAGCACCGCCAAGCGCTACGGCGTGACCTTCGAGGTCCTGAAGGTCAACGACGCCGCGGCCTCGGCCGCGCCGACGCCCGCCGCGACCCCCGACCCGGCCGTCCAGGCCGCCGACGGCGTCGCCAAGGCGAACGCCAGCCAGGACCAGCTGAACGCGACCACCAGCACGCCGGCCAACGGCAGCACGACGTCGACCACCCCGGCGCCGGCCGCGGGCGCGGCCGCGAGCGGCACCGCCGCCGCGCCGATCACCGCCGGCACCGCCCCGGGCAGCGTCCCCGTCAGCCTCAGCGTCCAGGTCGGCGGCAGCTACGTCGCCGTCACCCGCTTCGTCAAGTCGGTCCAGGGCAGCGTCCGCTCGCGCGGCGAGCGGATCCTGGCCAAGGGCCGGCTGCTGCGGGTCAACTCGGTCGACCTCTCGGTCGGCGACGAGCAGGGCTCGCGCTCGCTCTCGGGCACGCTCGACGTGGTCGCCTACCTGCTGCCGGCCGAGCGCGCGCCCACCACGCCAGCCGCCGCCACCACTCCGACCGGAGCCCAGCCATGAGCAGTCGTTCCCTCCGCGACCGGTCGGCGCAGGTCGACCCGCTGCTGGCCGTCGTGGTCGGCGGGGCCCTCGTCGTCGGCGGCGGCCTCGCCGTCTGGGGCAGCGGTCAGGACACCGCCCCGGTCGCCAACGACCCCGCGGCCGCGCTGACCGCCCCCGGCGACGACGCCCTCACCGCCCGCGCCCTGCAGGCGGTCGCGGCCGCCAACCGCGACGGGGCCGTCCCGGTCACGACCGAGGCGACCGCGCTGCGGCAGGCCCGCCGGGCGAGCGCCTCGGGCCGCACCACCGATCCCTTCGCCCGCGGGGCGGCGGCGGTCGCGCAGGCCGCGACCGCGTCGACCCCGAGCGGCGGGTCGGGAACGAGCGTGGCCGACAAGGCCCGCAACGCGGTCGCGACCGCCAACGCCGCCAGCAACGCGGCCGCCGGCGGCGCGACGGCGACGACCAGCGTCACGCCGACCACCCCGGTCACCAGCCCGGCGACCGGCCCGACCGCGGTCGGCGGCGGCAGCGTCCAGGACCAGCGGCGGGTGCTGGCCAAGCTGGCGCCGCGGGTCAGCATGCGGGTCAAGACCTCGGCCAGCCGCCGTTCGCGCTCGCGGCTGAAGCTGGGGACCCTGCTCCCCAACAGCCGCCACGCCGTGGCCCGGATCGTCGACGTCTCCGCCAGCGGGAAGGTCGTGACCCTGCGGCTCGACCGCGGCGTGACCCTGCCGCACCCGCAGTCGAAGGGCACCGTCTGCGTCGCCCGCTTCCGCGACGGCGCCAAGGGCTGCCGGCTGGTGCACGTGCGCGCGGGGCGGACCGCGGTCCTGCGGGCGCCCGAGCGCCGCGGCGAGCCGGGTGACGTCACCGCCGTGCGGATCCTGGCCGTCTGGCGCGGCCAGGTGCGGCTGACGGCGCGCTAGCGCGCCGGGCTCGGTGGGCGGCCTCGCGCGCGGGCCGCCCACGGGGGCACGTCCGTAGAATCGTGCCCCATGGCGCTGACCCTCACCACCGCGGGCGAGTCCCACGGACCCGGCCTGACGACCCTGGTCGAGGGGCTGCCCGCCGGCCTCGAGCTCGATCGCGACGAGATGAACCGCGACATGGCCCGGCGGCAGCTGGGCCACGGCCGCGGCGGGCGGATGAAGATCGAGAGCGACACGGCCGAGGTCACCGCCGGGGTCCGCCACGGCCGCACGCTCGGCGGGCCGATCGCCCTCCAGGTCGCCAACCGCGACTACGCCAACTGGGAGGAGCGGATGAACCCGTGGCCGGTCGAGGCCGACGTGCCGCCGGTCCACATGCCGCGGCCCGGCCACGCCGACCTGGTCGGGGTCTGGAAGTACGGCCACGAGGACGTCCGCAACATCCTCGAGCGCGCGTCGGCCCGCGAGACGGCGGCGCGGGTGGCCGGGGGCGCGCTGGCGAAGGCGTTCCTGCGCGCGGTCGGCGTCGAGATCCGCTCGCACGTGACCCAGATCGGGCCGGTGGTCGTGCCGACCCGCGAGCAGCCGCTGGCGGTCGCCGACTTCGAGGGCGTCGACGGCGATCCGGTCCGCTGCCTCGATCCGGAGAGCTCGAAGGCGATGGTCTCCCACATCACCGCCGAGCGGAAGAACAACGAGTCGATCGGCGGCACCTACGAGGTGCTGGTCTTCGGCCTCCACCCGGGCATCGGCTCGCACGTCTCCTGGAACGAGCGGCTGGACGGCCGGCTGGCCCAGGCGATCTGCTCGATCCAGGCCCACAAGGGCGTCGAGTTCGGCGACGGCTTCGCGCTGGCGGCGACGCCGGGCTCGCAGGCCCAGGACGAGATCTTCGGGCCCGACGAGGACGGCGAGGGGATCCACCGCCACACCAACCACGCCGGCGGCCTGGAGGGCGGCATGACCACGGGCCAGACGCTGGTGGTGCGCGCGGTCGTCAAGCCGATCCCGACGATCACCAAGCCGCTGCGCTCGATCGACCTCTCGACCGGCGAGCCGGCGAAGGCGCTGCGCGAGCGGACCGACAACTGCGTCGTGCCGGCCGCCGGCGTCGTCGGCGAGGCGATGATCGCCTTCGTCCTCGCCTCGGCCTACCGCGAGAAGTTCGGCGGCGACCACATCGACGACGTCCGGGCCGCGATCGCCGCCTACGAGGACCGGATCGGCTGGGTCGGCGCCCGGGCGCGCGCCGGCGCGTAGCTCGCCTCCCGTCGCCGGGCGGCTTCGTCCGGCGATGTCGACCACTCGATCGCGGGCATCGGCCATGTCAGTCCGCCCGCGGCCAGCAGGTTTCCGCGGCCGATCAGCCGGTCGACGGCCCGGCATCGCCATCCGGGCCACCAGAGCAGCAGCTGCCCGCCCCGCTGGGGCCCGACGCCGGTCCAGCGGATGCCGTGGAGCAGGACGGTGGCCCGCCGTACGACGGCCAGCTCCACCCGCCGGTGGCGCATCGCCGCAGTCAGCGCCCGCTGGTCGAGCACCTGGACGCGGACCGACCAGCCCGGCAGCGCCCGCCGCAGCGCCGCGGCGACGCCGGCGGCGGTGGCCCGGCACCCCGGCAGCGCGGCGATCCGGATCACCCCGACCCGGGCAGCGGCGATCGCCCGGGCTCGCTCGCCGACCTGGGCCACGGCCACCAGCGCCCGGCGCGCGACCTCCAGCAGCGCGACCCCCTCGGCGGTCAGCGCCACCCGCCGGCTGGTCCGTCGCACCAGCGGCGTCCCGACGGTCGTCTCCAGCCGCACCAGCAGCCCGCTGATGGCGGCGGTCGTCACGCCGAGTCGTTCGCCGGCCCGGCCGAAGTGCCCGCAGTCGGCGAGCGCCACCAGGGCCTCCAGCTGTCGCATCGGGAGCATGGCTCGACGCTAGGCCACCTGAACGGTCCCGCACGAGGCGTCACCGAATCGGCACCGAGTCGGTGCGGTCCGGGCACGGCGTGGAGCAGTGGTGGCGGTGTTGGAGGAGGGGCTGACGATCGGGAACGAGGCGGAGTGCGCGGAGCGCGCATCGAGCGGGCCGGCGGGCGAAGCCGGGGGAGGGCGGAGCAGGCCCGGTTCGCCGATACCGGTATCGCGGCAGGGCGACGGGTGGCCGGATCGCGAACAGACCGCGTGCGGGCGGATCGCGAACGGGACGGCACGGGGACGGACCGCGGACGGGAAGGCGTGCGGGCGGATCGCGAACAGGGCCGCGCGCGGGCGGAACGAGGAGGGCGGACCGTCGAGCCTCCCGCGGGGCCTCGCTCGGAGATCGTTCACGTCGCCTGAACGATCGGAGAGCGCGCTCGTCGGAGAGGGCACCTCCGGCTCCGACCGATCGACCGGCCGGCCATGCGTGCCCGGGCCTCCGCTGCCCTTGGTCTGGACGGGAACGGCGGTCGCGGACGACCGTCAGGACGGGAACGCGTCCACCGTCCGGGTCGGGAATGCGGCGGGCGTCCGGGACGGCGGGCGCCGGGTGGGCCGGGCTCCACGCTCGCTTGGTCGCCGATGCCGGGCGGCGCCGCCCACCACCGTCTCCGCCGCCCACCGGTCTCCATCCTCCGTGCGGGCCAGGCGGCGGCGGGGAGGCGGGGGTGGGGCGACCGCGCGGGCGGGAGCGCGACCGTAGACTTGCCCGCCTATGACGCGACCCGCCATCGTCCTGATCGGCTTCATGGGCGCCGGCAAGACGACCGGCGGCCGGATGTTCGCCAGCGCGCTGCGGTCGAAGCTGATCGACACCGACAAGCGGATCGAGCGGCGGGTCGGATCGTCGCTGCCCGACTACTTCGCCGCCCACGGCGAGCCGGCCTTCCGGGCGGTCGAGGAGGAGGTCGTCGGCGAGCTGTTGGAGGCGGCCGACGGCGGGGTCATCGCCCTCGGGGGCGGCACGCTCCAGTCCGAGCGCGTCCGGCGGGCGCTGGAGCGGCACACCGTCGTGCTGCTGCACGTCAGCCGCACCACCGCCTGGAAGCGGGCCAAGCGCTCCGACCGGCCGCTGGCCCGCGACCGAGCCCAGTTCGACCGCCTGTACGAGCAGCGGCAGGCGGTCTACGAGCAGGTCGCCGACGTGATCCTGCCCGAGGTCGACCGGCAGCTGCTGAGGCCGGCCGTCGACGTGATCGCCGAGGCCCACGGGGCCAAGGGCACCACGTTGCTGTGGGCCCACACGGCCTCCGGCGGCTACCCGGTCTGGCTCCGTCCCGGGCTGCTCCGCGAGCTGCCGCCGTGGCCGCTGCCGGAGAGCTCGCGGCGGTTCGCCGTCACCGACGAGAACGTGGCCGAGCACCACGCCGGCCGCGTGCCTGGGCTCAGCGGGCTGATCGAGATGCCGCCCGGCGAGGCCCACAAGACGCTGGCCACCTGCGAGCGGATGTGGAGCGCGCTGGTCGAGCAGGGCGCCACCCGGGCCGACCACGTGGTCGCGATCGGCGGCGGCGTCGTCGGCGACCTGGCCGGCTTCGTGGCCGCCACCTTCCAGCGCGGGATCCCCGTCGTCCAGGTGCCGACCACGCTGGTCGCCCAGGTCGACAGCGCCTACGGGGGCAAGACCGGCGTCGACCTGCCGGCGGCCAAGAACTACGTCGGCGCCTACCACCAGCCGGCCGCGGTGATGGTCGATCCCGACGTGCTCGCCACGCTGCCGCCCGCGGAGCTGGCCGCCGGCTACGCCGAGGTGGTCAAGACCGCCCTGATCGCCGGCGGGGCGCTGTGGGACCAGGTCGCCGCCGGCGGACCGGTCGACCCGCTGGTGGTGCTGCGCTGCGCCCGCACCAAGCTGCAGGTGGTCGCCGACGACGAGCGCGACGGCGGACGCCGGCAGGTGCTCAACCTGGGCCACACCATCGGCCACGCGATCGAGACCGTCACCGACTACCGCCGCTACCGCCACGGCGAGGCGGTCGGCCTGGGCCTGCTCGCCGCGCTGCGGCTCTCCGGGCGCGAGGACCTGCGCGACCAGGTCGCCGGGCTGCTGGCCCACGCCGGGCTGCCGACCACGATCGACCGCTCGATCGACGTCGACGAGGTCCACGCCGCGACCGCCCGCGACAAGAAGCGGCTGGGCAGCGCGCCGGTGCCGTTCGTCGTCGTCCGCGAGCCGGGCGACGTGCGCTACGGCCAGCAGATCGCCGACCGCGACGTGCGGGCCGCGATCGAGGAGCTGACGGCGGCCTGAGGCGCCCGCGGCCGGCCGGGCGCCGGCCGCACGTCGGACCGCGGCGCGACCGTGCGACGATGCGGCGATGCGCCGATTCCGCGTCGCCGTCGTGCACGGCGTGAACCTCGATCAGCTCGGACGACGCGACCCGGGGCACTACGGCGGAGGGACCTTCCGCGACCTCGAGCGGCAGATCGCCGACTACGCCGGCGAGCTGCAGCTGGTCCCGCGCTTCTTCCAGACCAACCACGAGGGCGCGCTGGTCGAGTACCTGCACCGGGCCGAGGGCCTGGTCGACGGGATCGTCATCAACCCCGGCGCCTGGACCCACTACGCGTGGGCGATCCGCGACGCGCTCGAGCTGGCCGGCGTGCCCGCGGTCGAGGTCCACCTGTCCGACGTCAGCAAGCGCGAGCCGTGGCGGCACCACTCGGTGATCTCCGCCCTCTGCGTCGCGACGATCACCGGCAAGGGCCCGGCCGGCTACCGCGAGGCGCTCGAGCTCCTGCGCGACGAGCTGCGCGCCCGCGCGCCGGAGCCCGAGCCGGCGCCGGAGCCCGTCCCCGCGCCCGCCCCGGCCGCGACCGCGGAGCCCGCCGACGAGCCCGTCGCGTCGACCACCGACGACGACGGCGATAGCGTCGAGCAGCCCGAGCCGTCCCGCGAGGAGGAAGCCGCATCGTGAACGCCCCCGTCACCGAAACCGTCCCGGCGGCCCGCGCCGAGCAGCTGGCGGCCGCCGTCGCCGAGCGCGACCTCGACGCCCTGGTCGTCACCGACCTGGTCGACATCCGCTGGCTGACCGGCTTCACCGGCTCCAACGCCGTGGTCGTCGTCGGCCCGGCCCGCACCGACGGCCCGCTGCTGCGGTTCCTGACCGACTTCCGCTACGTCACCCAGGCAGCCGAGCAGGTGCCCGACCCGTGGCAGCGGATCGACGGCGGCCGCGACCTCGGCGGCGCCGGGCTGGTCGCGCACCTGCCGGAGGGCGCCCGCCGGGTCGGCTTCGACGCCGGCCACCTGACCGTCGCCGCCCACGACCGGCTGCGCGGGGCGCTGCCCGAGGGCGTCGAGCTGCGGCCGGCGGCCCTGATCGGCGACCTCCGCGCGGTCAAGGACGAGGGCGAGGTCGCCCGGATCCGGGCCGCCGCCGAGCTGGCCGACGCGGCTTTCCGCGAGGTCGTGCTGGAGGGTCCGGTGGTCGGCCGGACCGAGGCCGCCGTCGCGCTCGACCTGGAGATCGCGATGCGCCGGCTCGGCGCCAGCGGCAACAGCTTCGATCCGATCGTCGCCGCCGGCGCGCACGGGGCGCTGCCCCACGCCAGCCCGCGCGACGTCGAGATCCCGGCCGGGGTCCTGCTGACCGTCGACTGGGGCGCGATCCTCGACGGCTACTGCTCGGACTGCACGCGGACGGTCGCCACCGGGCCGGTAAGCGACCGCGCGCGCGACGTCTACGCGCTCGTGCTCGACGCCCAGCAGCGGTCGCTGGCCGCGGTCCGGGCGGGGGCGGGGGCCCGCGACGTCGACGCCGTCGCGCGCGAGATCATCGCCGCCGCCGGCCACGGCGAGCACTTCGGCCACGGCCTCGGCCACGGCGTCGGGCTCGAGATCCACGAGCCGCCGACCCTCAGCCCGCGCGGCGCCGGGGCGCTGCGCGCGGGCGAGATCGTCACCGTCGAGCCCGGCGTCTACCTGCCGGGCGAGCTCGGCGTCCGGATCGAGGACCTCGCCGTCGTCACCGCCGACGGCAGCGAGGTGCTCAACACGCTGCCGAAGGACCTCGTCACCGTCGGCTGAGCTAGGCGGCGTCGCCCGCGACCGCCGTGGCCGCGGCGCCGCGGGCGGCGGTCCGCGGCCGCGAGCGCCACGCTTCGACCGCCACGACCAGGGCGACGACGACCACCAGCGCGCCGAAGACCCGGAAGGTCGGCTCCAGCCCGAGGCGGTCGACGACCAGCCCGGCGGCCAGCGCGGGCAGCGAGAGCGAGGCGTAGGCGACCACGTAGAAGGCCGACATCACCTCGCCCCGGTGGTGGTCGGGCACGACCGCGGTCAGCGCCCGCAGCCCGCCGAGGAAGGCGACGCCGAAGCCCATCCCGGTGACCGCGGTGGCGGCGAGGAAGAGCACGGCCGAGCCGACCGAGAGCGAGCCGACGACCAGCGCCATCCCGCCGGCCAGCGCCAGCGAGCCGATCGCCGTCGCCCGCCAGGGGGCGACGTGGTGGAAGAGCACCTGGGCGACCGCGCCCGACCCGGCGAGGGCGAGCGCCGCCGCCCCGCCGGCCAGGTGGCTGCGGGTGTCGAGCAGCTGCGCCACCAGCTCGGGCCCGATCGAGAGGAAGAGCCCGCCGATCGACCACGAGGAGAGGACGCCGAGGCCGGCGAGCAGGAACGGCCGCCGGATCGACCGCGGGACCCGCGGCGCCTGCGGCCGCAGCCGCGGCCGCCGGCGCTCGGCGACCGGCTCGGGCATCGCCCGCACGCCGGCCAGCAGGACCGCGAAGAGGACCAGCAGCAGCAGGTAGGGGGTGCGCTGCGGCGCCGGCCCGTACTGGACGAGCAGGGCGGAGACGAACGCCCCCAGGCCCAGCCCGCCGGCGCTGGCGGTGCCGTTGGCCAGGCCGGCGCCGTGGGCGTCGCGGCGGGGGTGCAGGTCGAGCAGGGCGGCGCTGGCCGCGCCCATCGCGGCGCCGGTCGCCAGGCCCTGGATCGCGCGGGCGACGAACAGCGTCGCCAGCCCGTCGGCGACGGCGAACAGTGCGCTGGCCACCAGCAGCGCGAGCAACGCGACGGTCAGCACGGGCCGCCGGCCGACCTCGTCGGAGATCCGTCCGACCAGCAGCAGCGTGGTCAGGACGCCGAAGGCGTAGACGGCGAAGACGAGGGTCAGGACGAAGGGCGAGAAGTGCCACTGCTCGCGGTAGACCTCGTAGAGCGGCGAGGGGGTGGCGGACGCGAACAGCGCCAGCCCGATCACCGCGGCCATCAGCAGGTAGGCGGCGTGCGGGCCGAGCGTGCGGCGGGGGGCGGGCGAGGACCTGCACGTGGAGGGCGAGACGAAGGTCTTCGACACGATCGGCAGCGACCGCGGGCAGCCGGCCCACCGCCACTTCTG
>NZ_JAWZSQ010000026.1:0-68492 GCF_034096925.1 Patulibacter defluvii | reverse complement strand
GCAGGATCCGTACAACCCGGTCGACGCGATCTTCGCCGCTGCGCGCTACCTCCGTGCCGCCGGCGCGGAGAAGGACATCAAGAAGGCGATCTTCGCCTACAACCACGCCGACTGGTACGTCGACTCGGTGCTGATGCGGGCCCGCCTGTTCGGTGGCCTGCCGCCGGACCTCGTCGGCTCGCTGACCGGCCTGACCCAGGGCGTCTTCCCCGTCGCCGCCAAGGCCCGCTACGCCGGCGACGACAGCAACCGCAAGGCCCGCACCCGCACCAAGGCGGGCAACGCGGCCAAGGCGGTCGACTCCGGCGCCCAGCGCTCGATCGAGATCTTCTCGCGTCCCGGCGCGGCGGCGATCGCCGTCCAGGACGGCGAGATCGTCAAGATCGGCGCCAACCCGCGGCTGGGCAAGTTCGTCCAGCTGCGCGACGTCTACGGCAACACCTACACGTACGGCAACCTGAAGTCGCTCTCCGCCTTCTACCCGGTCGCCAAGGCGAAGGCCAAGGCCGAGGCCGAGCGCGAGGCCGACACCACGGCGCTCGATCCGTCCAAGGATCCGAAGCCGACCGTGCCGGCGACCGCCGGCTCGCAGCGCGCCGCCTCGCGCAGCGCCGCCAAGGACGCCGTCGCGGCCCCGGCGCCCGACGCCGAGGCGACCGACACCAAGGAGCGGGTGTTCGCGAATCCGGCGCGTCCGGTGGCGAAGGCGTTGGGTGGCGCGGAGCAGCTGGCGAACGCGGAGTTGGAGAACGGCTCCTACAGCTCGTACCTCTCGTCGTTGCATGGGTTGTCGAAGGACGACATCCGGTTGAAGCGGCTGAAGAAGGGCGCGCGCGTGATGGCGGGCACCGTGCTCGGTCGGATCGGCAAGACCGATGCGGGTCGCACGCCGCACTTGCAGTTCGAGATCCGCCCGGCCGGCAAGGGCGCCCCCAGGGTGGATCCGAAGCCGATCCTCGACGGGTGGAAGTTGCTGGAGTCCACGGCGGTCTACCGCGCGAAGGGCCAGAACCCGTTGTTCGGCAACGACGGCAACGCGACCGCCGGCCAGGTCCTGCTGATGAGCAAGGCCCAGCTGCAGGACCGCGTGCTCGCCGACCGCCACATCGACATCTACCCCCAAGGCCGCACCGACATCGCCGCCGGCGCGATCGATCGCCGCGTGCTGGCGACGTTGGAGTACCTGACCGCCAACGGGCTGCGGTTGACGATCACGTCGCTGCGCTCCGGCCACGGCTATCTGACCGCGTCGGGCAACGTGTCGGAGCACTCGAGCGGCAACGCGGTCGACATCGCGGCGGTGAACGGGATCACGATCACGCCCAAGACGCAGGGGCCGGGGACGATCACCGACTCCACCATCCGCCTGCTGCTGCAGCTGCAGGGCGCGATGAAGCCCCACCAGATCATCTCGCTGATGACCTTCCCCGGCACCGACAACACCATGTCGCTGCCGGACCACGACGACCACATCCACGTCGGGTTCCGCCCGACGGTCGAGAACGACCCCAAGCTCGGCAAGCAGATCGCCCAGATCCTCAAGCCGAACCAGTGGATCAAGCTGATCGACCGCATCAGCGAGATCGACAACCCCACCGTCCTCACCAAGCCCTCCAAGTACGCCCTCCGCACGCCCAAGAAGGGCCAGGGCGACGACTGATCGCCAGCGTGGCGTCGCGACGCCCGCCGTCGTGCCGACCACTCCCTGGTTCCAGATCGTCCAGCTCGAGCTCGCGGGTGAGCTCGAGCTGCCAGATGGCCGCTGGATGGTCCGCGGCCACGCCAACCGGCCGCGCGCCGTCGTCGTGGTCGAGGGCACCGAGCGGCCCCGGCGCCGCTTCCTGCGGGGCCGCCGCGACGACGACGAGCCCTCTCCCCTCCCCGCCGTCCGGCTGACGGTGGTCGACGCCGACCCGCTCGACGTCGACGACCCCGAGGCCTGGCTGCGCGCCGCCGACGGCGAGGCTGCGCTGCAGACCGCGCTCGAGCTGGTGCGGCGGCTGCTGCACCTGCAGGCGATGGCCGCCGCCGATCCCGATCCGCGGCCGGTGCGGGTCCGCGACCTGACCGCGGCGCGGCTCGGCTACGGCACCGGCGACCAGGCCTCGGACGGCCGCTGGACCGCCGGGCGCCGCGTGCCGGTCCCGGCCGAGCAGCCGGACCGGATCCGCCGCAGCGGCCGCGGGATCGGAGCCGAGGAGCGGCTGGCCGACCTGCTGGCCGGTCGCGACGCCGTGCTCGCCGCCGAGCTGCTGACCCTGCGCGCACGCCAGGACCTGGCGGCCGGACGGACCCGCGAGGCCGCGCTCCAGCTGCGGGTGGCGCTGGAGGCCGCGATCGCCGAGCTGGAGCCGTGGCGCGACGTGCCCGGCCTGGACCCGGCGCTGGCCGGTCTCCGCGACCAGCGGGCGGCGACGGCGGAGATCGCCGCGGCCGCGGCCCGCGGCGGGCTCGACGAGCAGCAGGTCGAGCGGCTGCGGGCGATCGTCTCGACCCTCGTCCAGACGCTGACCAAGCGCTCGGGCGGCCGCCGCGTCGGCGAGCGCCCGATCTGGACCCCCTGACCGGCCGCTCGCCGGTCCGCCGCGCGCTCGCGTGGCGGACCGCCCCCGGACGCCGGGGGTCAACCGCCACGCGAGGGAGGGAGGTGCGCTTCGGGGGTCAGTCGCCGAGCTGGTCGAGCGCCGCGAGGACGCCCTGCAGCTCGTCGACCACGTCGCCGTCCAGGCGGACGGCCGCGACGTCGTCGTAGGGCGTCTCGCTGGCCGTGACGACCGCCACCCGTCCCCCGGCCGCGAGCGTCGCCGCCGGCAGCTCGGAGACGGGGAAGACGACCAGCGAGCTGCCGATGCAGAGCAGCAGGTCGGCCTTCAGGGCCAGCCGCTCGGCGCGGCCGATCGCCTCGGCCGGAAGCATGTCGCCGAACAGCACCACGTCCGGCTTCAGGACCCCGGCGCAGACGGCGCAGCGCGGAACCCCGTCGGGCGCCTGGGCGATCAGCCGCAGGCTCTCCTCGAGCCCGGTCCGGTGGCCGCAGGCCGGGCAGTGGCAGCCGGCGATGCTGCCGTGCAGCTCGACGACGTCGCGCGAGCCGGCCTTCTCGTGCAGCAGGTCGATGTTCTGGGTCAGGACCGCGTCGAGCCGGCCGCGCCGCTCCAGCTCGGCCAGCGCCCGGTGGGCGTCGTTCGGCTCGATCTGGCCGAGGCTGGCGAAGCGGTGGCCGTAGAAGGCCCAGAACCGCTGCGGGTCGCTGCGCCAGACGTCGACGTGGGCGACCTCCATCGGGTCGACGTTGGCCCAGATCCCGCTGCCCGGCGTCCGGAAGTCCGGGATCCCCGAGGGGACGGAGATCCCGGCGCCGGTCAGCGCCACGACCGACCGCGCCTCGCGCACGAGGCGGGCGAGCTGCTGCTGGCGGTCGGTCGCGGTGCTCATCGGGTCACTTGCCCTGCCAGCGCGGCTCCCGCTTGGCGATGAAGGCGCCGATGCCCTCCTTGGCGTCGGCCGAGGCGAAGACGCGGGCGAAGCCCTGCTTCTCGGCCTCGATCCCGGCGTCGAGGTCGGCGACGGCGCTGGCCTTCTTGATCTCGGCCACGGCCAGCGGGGCCTGGCCGGCCAGCCGCCGGGCCCAGTTGAGGGCCACGTCGAGCAGCTCGTGGTCGTCGACCACCAGGTTGGCGAGGCCGTGGGCGAACGCCTCCTCGGCCAGGATCGGGTCGCCGACCAGGTTCAGCTCCAGCGCCTTCGCGTCGCCGACCAGCCGCCGCAGCCGCTGGGTGCCGCCGAAGCCGGGGATGATCCCGAGCTTGATCTCCGGCTGGCCGAAGACGGCCGAGCGGGCCGCGATCCGCACGTCGCAGGCCAGCGCCAGCTCCGAGCCGCCGCCGAAGGCGAGCGCGTTGACGGCCGCGATCGTGACGATCGAGCTCTCGCCGAACTCGCGGAAGAGCGCGTGGGCGTCGTTCAGCAGCGCCGCGCCGGAGGTCTCGTCGAGCTGGGTGAAGGCCTTGATGTCGGCACCGGCCGAGAAGACGGCCGACATCGGCGAGGCCGAGGCGAAGACGATCGCCCGCACGCCCTTGACCTTGGCGGCGTCCCAGACCTTGCGCAGGTCGGCGACCAGCGCCGGCGAGATCGAGTTGACCGGCGGGTTGTCGATCCAGGCGATCTGGACGTCGCCCCGGGTCTCGACCTTGATCTTCTCGCCCGGCTGCTCGCCGTCGTACTGCGGGTAGACGTAGAAGCCCTGGCCGGTCTTCGTGCCGAGGCGGCCCTGGGCGACCAGGCGCCGGATCAGGACCGGCGGCTCGAAGCGGTCGCCGTGCTGCTCCTTCGCCGTCTCGAACCGCTCGAGGATCACGTCGAGGCCGTCGACGTCGGCCTTCAGCAGCGGCGGCAGGATCCCGCGGCGAGGGTCGAGGCCGGTGCCGGCCGCCATCCCCAGGTCGACGTCGCGGTGGGTGGCGTCGCCCTCCTCGATCAGCAGCGCGGCCTCGCGGACCTGGGCCAGGTGGGCCAGGTTGACGATCTCCTCGATGTCGGGGGTCGCGTCGCCCTCGACGTTCGGCGTGCCGTCGGCCTGGTAGAAGCCCTCGCCGGTCTTCTGGCCGAGCTTGCCCTCGGCCACCAGCTGCTGCTGCCGCTTGTGGACGTAGAAGCGGGCCGCGGTCGAGCTGTCGCCCTCGTCGACCTCCTCGACCATCTGCTCCTGCAGGTGCAGCGCCGGGTCGAGACCGAGCGCGTTGAGCAGGAAGAACGGGCCCATCGGCAGCGCCTTGCCCTGCAGGCCCTCGTCGAGCGCCTTGATCGAGAGGCCGCCCTCCTCCTGGGCCCGGAAGATCTCGGAGAGGCCGGCGGCCAGCAGCCGGTTGACGGTGAAGCCGGGGCCCTCGCCGACGACGATCGGCTGCTTCTTGGTGGTCTGGGCGAAGGCGTAGGTGGTGGCGATCGTCTCCGGCGAGGTCAGCTCGCCCTCGACGATCTCCAGCAGCGGCATCACCGAGGCGGGGAAGAAGTAGTGGGTGCCGATCACCCGGTCGGGGCGGACGGTCGCGACGGCGATGTCGCTGATCGCCAGGCCCGAGGTGTTCGAGGCCAGGATCGCGTGGCCGGGGGTGACCGCGTCGAGCTCGGCGAAGACCGCCTGCTTGATCTCGAGCTTCTCGGGGACGGCCTCGATCACGAAGTCGACGTCGCCGAACTGGTCGTAGGTGAGCGTGCCGTGGATCCGGCCGATCACCTCGGCGACCTGGGCGTCGGCCTGCTCCTGCGTCGCCTTGCCCTTCTTGACCAGCTTGCCGGCCTGGCTGGCGGTCGCGGCCCGGGCGGCCTCGATCCCCTGGTCGACGAGCTCCTGCTTGATGTCCTTGAGGACGACGTCGATCCCGGCGGCGGCGATGGTCTGGGCGATCTGCCCGCCCATCGTGCCGGCGCCGACGACCGCGGCCTTGAAGACGAACGACATGGCGGCTGTGCTGCTCCTGATTCGGGTGAGAGCCGTCCGGCCGGCGCGGCGGCGGGGCGCCGACGACCGGAGCGGGGGGCCGAAGCCTACTGGCCGACCGGCCAGGCCCGCCGCTCAGCCGACCAGCTCGCGCCGCAGCGCGGCGACGGCGGCGGCGACCTCGTCGAGCGTCGGCACCACCTCGTCGCGCAGCCGCTCGCGCTCGGCGGCGCCGGCCTCGGTCAGCCGGTAGAAGCGACGCGAGCGACGGACCGGGTGCTCCCACTCCCCCACCGCCAGCCCGTCCTCCTCGAGCGCCCGCAGCAGCGGGTACATCGTGTTCGGGTTGACCGCCACCAGCCCGCCGGAGAGCTCGCGGATCCGGTCGATCAGGCGGTTGCCGTAGGCCGGCTCGGCGTCGTCGAGCAGCTGCAGCACCAGCAGCCGCACCAGTCCGGCCCGCCGCAGCGCCCCGCCGAGCGGGTCCTGACCGCCGCCGGTGCGCGCCGGACGCGCCCCGCCCTCGGCGGGCGGCTCCGGCCCGACCGCCTCGCGAGCGGCCTCGCGGGCGGCACGGCGCGCCTCGCGGCGCCGGTCGACCGGTGTGGAGGGGGACACCCTGTCAGGATCGCATCTGCGGCGGCCGGGGGCGCTCGTCGCTCGGCCAGCCGTCCACTGGGGGGCCGAGGACTCCCTCCTCAGCGGGCGACGCCCGCAGGACCAAGGGTGGTGGTGACGCTGACCGCGGTCGGCCAGCGGGTCGCCGCCATCCAGGTCCCACGGCCGGCGCGGACCCGGACCTGGTTCATGATGATCGGCACCCCGCCGACCACCTGCAGCTCGCGCGGGACGTCGAACGCCAGCCGGTAGGCCCAGCGACCGCGCAGCTTCGTCACCTCGCCGATCACGGGCGTCCGCACCACCGCCGGGTTGTCCATCGCGACGAAGAAGTAGACCCGGGTCGGGCCGCCGTTGACGACCGTGATCCGGGCCTCGGTCGGGGACGTGTCGGCGTCGGCGTCGGCCCGCCCGCTGCCCATGATCGAACCCTTGGGACAGCCCGCGGTCGAGGCCCGCGCGAGCATCGTGGCGATGCTGCAGCGTGGGAAGCGGCCGCCGTTGTAGACGGTGCCCCGCGGGAAGAGGAAGACGGCGCGCTGGAGCGTGCGGCGCTCGTCGCCACCGGCCGGCTGGCCCCACCGCATCAGCACCTCGACGTCGAGGCCCCGTGGACGGCGTGGCGTCGGCGCCTTGCCCGGAGCGAGCGTCGCCACCAGCTCGGTCTGGGCCGTCAGGGGGCCGCTGGCGGCGGCCGCCGGCTCGGCGACGGCCAGCGACAGCATGAGGATCGGGGCGAGGGTCGTGGCGCGCATGGGGATCGACCGACCCTAGCCGAACCAGGAACACTGGTGTTCGGGAATCTCCCGTGACGTTCCGGTCTCCCCGCGACCGGAACGTCACATACGGCGGCGTGGGGCGGGGCCGCGCGGCCCCGCCCCTCCCCCGCCGGCCGGTCAGACCGAGGTGACCGCGGCGGCCTCGACGTTGCGACCGAGCAGCGTCTCCTTGGCGATCACGAGCCGCTGGATCTGGGCGGTGCCCTCGTACAGCTGCATGATCTTCGCGTCGCGCATCAGCTTCTCGACCTTGTACTCCTTGATGAAGCCGTAGCCGCCGTGCACCTGGACGGCGTCGGTGGTGACCTCCATGCAGGTGTCGGCCGCGAAGCGCTTGGCGTGCGAGCTGGCCAGCGTGTTGCGGAGGCCGGCGTCGAGCAGCGCCGCGCCCTGCCAGGTCAGCAGCCGCGAGGCCTCGATCTTGGTCGCCATGTCGGCGATCATGAACTGGATCGCCTGGTGCATCGCGATCGGCACGCCGAACTGGACGCGCTCCTTCGAGTACTCGGTGGCCATCTCGAAGGCGGCGCGCGCGATCCCGGTGGCCATCGCGGCGACGCCCGGACGGGTCCGGTCGAGCGTCATCATCGCCAGCTTGAAGCCCTTGTTCTCCTCGCCGAGCAGGTTGGCGGCGGGGACCACGGTGTCGTTGAAGGTGATAGTCGCGGTGTTCGAGGCCCGCTGACCCATCTTGTCCTCCTTCTTGTCGACCGTGACCGTGTCGTCCTTCGGCACGACGAAGGCGGAGATGCCGCGGTGGCCGGCCTCCGGGTCGGTCTTCGCGTAGACCGTGAAGTAGTCCGCGTAGCCGCCGTTGGTGATGAAGCACTTCGAGCCGTTGATGACGTAGTCGTCGCCGACCCGCTTGGCCGTCGTCCGCATCCCCGCCACGTCGGAGCCGGCACCCGGCTCGGTGAGGCAGAACGAGACCAGCTTGTAGTTCTCGGTGATGTCGCCGAAGACCCGCTTCTTCAGCTCGTCGCTGCCGCCGAGGTTGATCGGCGCGCAGGCGAGGCCGTTGGCGGCCAGCGAGGTGCCGATGCCGGAGCAGCCCCAGCCGAGCTCCTCCTCGATCAGCACGCCCTCGAGGAAGTTCATCCCCGGCCCGCCGTACTCCTCCGGCACGTGGGTGTTCATCAGCTGGAGCTCCCAGCCCTGCTTGAGGACGTCCTCCGGCCAACTGCCGTCCTTGTCGTGCTCCCAGGCGACCGGACGCATGACGTTGGCGGCGAAGTCGTGGGCCATCTCGCGGATGGCCTTCTGATCGTCGGTGAGAGTGAAATCGACCACGGGAGCGCTCCTAGCGGGGAGATTGACTGGTCAGTCAACCGAGAACGCCCATCAGGATACCGTGCGCCGGACGCCCTGTCTCGACCGCTCCGGTGCGTCAGACTGCCGGCGTGGACACGGTGATCACGATCGTGGTGTTCGGGGTGGTCGGCCTCTCGGGTCTGATCGCGATCGGCGTCCTCTTCCGCGGCGAGAGCCCGCACGACCAGATCGGGGCCGGCGGCCTCGACGTGCGGGTCCCGCCCGCCGGCGGCGGCGGCGGCGCGGTGGCCGAGGAGCCGGCCGAGCTGCGCGAGGACGACATCCGCCAGATGCTGGAGGCCCGCAACGCCCGCCGCCGGCGACGCGGCGAGCCCGAGGCGGACGTCGACGCCGAGCTGCGGGCGCTGCTCGACGAGCGGCCAGCCGAGCGCCGCGAGCGCGATCCCGAGGTCGAGCAGGAGGCGCGCGCGATCGTCGCCGCCCGCAACGCCCGCCGCCGCCGGCGCGGCGAGCCCGAGGGCGACGTCGAGGCCGAGGTCGCGGAGCTGCTGGACCGGATCGACCCGCTCTGAGGGACCGCCGGGCAGGGCCCGGTTCACCGGACCGACACCCCCTGTGTGCAGGATCTTCACGGTCCGGCGGCCTCCGGCCGGGGAGCGTTGGGGACGCATGGCCACCGCCGTCCTCCGTCCGTTCCCGACCCCGCCCGGCCGCCCCGCGCCGCCGGCGCCCCCGACCCCGCCGACCGGGGACCGGCAGCTCTCGGTCGCCTCGGCGGTGCTCGAGCTGCCCGGCGGGCGCCGGCTCGGCTACGCCTGGCACGGACCACGCGACGGACGGCCGGTGGTCTACCTGCACGGAGCGGTCGGGACGCCGCTGCGACCCGACCCCGCGATGCTGGAGACGCTGGCCCGCGAGCACGTGCGGCTGCTGCTGCCCAGCCGGCCCGGGTTCGGCCGCTCCGATCGCGCCCCCGGGCGCCGGATCCACGACTGGCCCGGCGACCTGCTGGCGCTGGCCGACGCGCTGCGGCTGGAGCGGTTCTCGCTGATCGGCGTCTCGGCCGGCGGTCCCTACGCGCTGGCCTGCGCCCGCCAGCTGCCGGCCGAGCGGCTGCGGCGAACCCTGGTCAGCGGCTGCGTGGCCCCGGTCCTCGGACCCGGCGCCGCCGCCCCCGGCTCGCTGGTGCTGCGCGGCGGCCGCGCGGCGCTGCGGCGGCCGCTACTGGCTCGGCGGGTCGGCGATCGGCTGGCCACCGCCCTCCACCGCCACCCGCGGCTGCTCGGCGCCTCGCTGGCCTGGCGCGCCTCGGCCGCCGACCGACGACTGCTCGACGCCGGCGAGCGGGCCCAGATCGTCCAGGCCACGCTCGAGGCGACCGAGCACGGGATCGGCCCCTTCCTCGACGACCTCGACCTGGTGCTGCGGCCGTGGGGCTTCGAGCCGGAGAGCGTCAGCGGCGAGGTGCTGCTGGTGCACGGCGGCCAGGACGCGACCGTCCCCCCGGCCCACGCCCGCGAGCTGGCCCGCCGGCTGCCGCGCGGGAGCCTGCGGCTGCTGGCCGGCGAGGGCCACTTCTTCTTCCGCGCCCGGCTCGGCGAGCTGCTGACGCTGCTGCTGGCGCCGCCGCCCGGCGGCCGCTGACCGACCGCTACTGGAGCTTCGCGCAGCGCTCCAGCGCGTCGACGTCGTTGCCCGCCTGGGCCACGCACTGCTCGTACTGCGAGCCACCGCCCGACGAGCCGCCCGAGGCCGAGCCACCGCCCGACGACGAGGAGCCGCCGCCCGACGAGCCGCTGCCACTGCCGCTGCCCGACGCCGACCCGCCCTGGGCCTGCTGGAGCGCGCTCAGCGCCTCCTCCAGCTTCGGCGCGTCCTTCGGCTGCTCGACCGTCACCGGCTCGTTGATCCGGCTGAGCCCGAAGTCGAGCACGACCGCGCCCGACTTCAGCTTCAGGTCGATCTTCATCCGCCGCAGCTTGCCCGAGCCCTCCGCCGCCCAGACGTCGATCGCCGCCGCCTGGATGTCGCCCTGGAGCCGCTTGACCGTCGCCGTCGCCTGCTTGACCTCGGCCGCGCCGGTCGCCTGGCCCGCCCGCGACAGCAGCTTCACCAGGTCGTCCCCCAGCCGCCGCTGGTCGACGCCGGCCTTGACGTGGGTGACGTCCTCGCCCGCCAGCTTCTCGTCGCCGACGGTCTTCGGGTCCTTCAGCCACGAGCGCGGGTCGATCCCCAGCGACTTGAACGAGAGGCCCGAGCCCTTGCCCTTCTGGCCCTCGTCCTGGAGGTCCTTGACGACGTCCTGGCCGAGCAGGAACGGCTGGCCGGCGAGCTTCAGGTAGGTCGAGCCGCCCGCCGACAGCAGGCCGATCTGGGCGTCGGACGAGCCGCCCGTCGCGCCGCCGAGGTCGACCGCGAAGTCGAACTTGGTGCCCTTGTCGTCGCTCGCGTACGGGCCCTTGACCGCGATCTTCAGCGGCCCCGCGTCACCCGCCGCCTCGCCGGTCACGTCGAGCTTGACGTCGACCGTCGCGCTCTTGATCGACTCGCCCTTGCCGAAGGCCCGGGCGACGACGTCGGAGGCGGACTCCTTGCCGCCGCAGCCGGCCAGCGCGGCCAGCAGGGCGAGCAGCAGCACCAGGACGAGCGGCGCGGTGGAACGGCGGAACGTGGCTGCGATCATCGGTGCGGGCGGCGCGGGGGGACGGTGGCGGTCGGCCCGGAATGGGTGGGAACCTGCGCGCGCCGGAAGGCGGCGAGCCTACCATCGGTCAGGTGCCCGATCCGACGATTCTTCGGCGGCGAGCCACCGCGCTGGCGTGCGTCGCCATCGCCCTGCCGCTGATCGCCGCCGTGCCCTCGCCGCTGCCGGCGTCCCCGCTCGACGCCGCCCCGGCCGCCGCCGCGAGCAAGAAGAAGAAGCCGAAGAAGCCGAAGTACACGGTCGAGGGCGAGCTGCGGAAGCTGCGCAGCGCCAAGTCGATCTCGCTCGCCGACTACCGGGCCTGGCGGGCCCTCTACCGCGACGCCCAGGCGAAGGCCAAGCGGCTGCGGAAGAACGGCACCGCCCGCAAGGAGCTGGAGGGCGTGATCCGCAACACCGAGCAGATGGCCGCCCGCCGCCGGATCGACGCGTCGCTCGCCCCCAGCGTCTTCCTGACCCTCCAGGTCAACCGCGACTGGTGGACCACCCGGCCGGTCCCCCCGGTCGGCTCACGGCCGGTCGTGCCCGGCAGCCCGCTGACCTGGCAGTACTACTGGGGCGAGGGCCTGCAGATCCAGTGGCTCGGCACCTTCGGCACCGCCAACGCGCTGGCCACCACCAAGACGCCGGAGAAGCTGGAGCAGCTGCGGGCGATCGAGGACGAGGCGCTGCGGCTGGCCTCGCGCCGCGCCGGCGGCCCGGCCTGGCAGTACCTCTTCGACTTCGGCGGCGGCGCGCCGCCGTGGGCCTCGGGGATGGCGCAGGTGACGGCGATGCAGTCGCTCGTCCGCACCAGCGAGCGGACCAACGACCCCAAGTACCGCGAGACCGCGCTGCAGGCGGTCGCGCTGCTGCGTCGCGCCCCGACCAGCGGCGCGCGGCTGAAGCGGCCGGCCGGCGACCACATCCTGCTCTACACCTTCAGCCGCGCCCGGGTCCTCAACGCCTTCGCCCAGGCCGTCTCCGGCCTCCACGAGGTGGCGGCGAAGACCGGCGATCCGAAGGTCTCCGCCGGCTACGTGCGGGCCGAGCGCGAGCTGCGGGCCGAGCTACGGTCCTACGACACCGGCCGCTGGTCGCTCTACCAGCTGGGCGGGGCGAACGCGACCGTCAGCTACCACACGCTCTCGCGCGATCTGCTGCGGGGCCTCTGCAAGGCGCTGCAGGCCGACGAGATCGCCTTCGCCGGCGGCCAGCCGGTGGCGGGCGCGCAGCCGCCGGCGCCGCCGAAGCCCTACTGCGACATGGCGACGAAGTTCACGAACTACCTGGCCGCGTCGCCGGCCGGGCCGCGCGCGACCAGCCGCCGGGCCGGACCGGGCGGCGACGCCAGCGGCCTCGTCCCGCCCGCCCCCGTCGCCGACCCGGGCGCCACCGTCGGCGGGCCCGCCGTCAGCCAGCCCTGAGCGGCCCCCGCCCCGGCGCGGCATACACTCGCGGCCACGATGGCCGCGCGGATCGTCCTGTACACCGGCAAGGGCGGCGTTGGCAAGACCTCGGTCGCCGCCGCCACCGCCCGCCGGATCGCCGCCGCCGGGCAGCGGGTGCTGGTCGTCTCGACCGACCCCGCCCACAGCCTGGCCGACGTGCTGGGGACGCCGATCGGGCCCGAGCCGACCGCGCTCGGCGACGGCCTCGACGGGCTCCAGGTCGACGCCCACGCCGAGCTGACCCGCCACTGGAGCGCGGTCCGCGCCTGGGCCGGACGGACCCTCGTGGCCCGCGGCGTCGACCGGGTCTCGGCCGAGGAGCTGACCGTCCCGCCGGGGATGGAGGAGCTGCTGGCGCTGCTGCGGCTGGTCGAACTGCGCGACGCCGGCGACCACGACGTGCTGGTGGTCGACTGCGCCCCGACCGGCGAGACGCTGCGGCTGCTGTCGTTCCCCGACATCGCCCGCTGGTGGCTGGACCGGATCATGCCCCGCCAGGAGCAGCTGCTCGGCGCGGCGCGGCCGATCGCGAAGGCGGTCCTCGACGTCACGATCCCCGACAGCGAGGTGCTCGACGAGATCGGGCGGCTGATGCAGAACCTGCTGCGGATGCGCGAGCTGGTGGTCGACCACGACGCGGTCAGCGTGCGGCTGGTGACGACGGCCGACCGGATCGTGATCGACGAGGCGCGGCGAACCTACACCTACCTGTCGCTCTACGGGATCGCGACCGACGCGATCGTCGTCAACCGGCTCTTCCCCGACGACGTCGGCGCGTACTTCGCCCGCTGGCGCGACCAGCAGCAGCGGCACCTGGAGGAGATCCACGCCGCGTTCGCCCCGCTGCCGGTGCTCGACGCGCCCTACTTCGACGCCGAGGTGGTCGGCGCGGCGGCGCTCGACCGGCTCGGCGACGCGCTCTACGCCGAAGTCGACCCGGCGGCGATGCTCCACCACGGCGCGGCGCGCGAGCTGGAGGTCGACGGCGACGAGGCGCGGTTGCGGATCGCCGTCCCGCTCGCCGACCGCGACGAGGTGGCGGTGCGGCGCGCCGGCGACGAGCTGATCGTCGAGGTGGCCGGCCGCCGCCGCACGGTGCTGTTGCCGGCGGCCATCGCGCACTATCGTCCCTCGGGGGCCGCGCTCCGCGACGGCACGCTCGAGGTGGCGCTGCGCGCGCCGGCCCCCGCCGACCGATGACCGACACGACCACCACCGACTCCGACTCGCTCGAGGAGCTGCGGCAGCGGATCCGGGCGACCCAGGAGGCGGCCGAGCGGCTGCACCGCGACGCGGCCGAGGCCCGCGCCGCCGACGCCGCCGGCGAGGTCCCCCCGGCCGGTTGGGACACCCCGCGCGCGCGGAGCGAGAAGGCGGACGAGGTCCACGCGCTGGCGCTGCTGCTGCGGTCGCTGCGCGATCTGCTGCCGAGCGAGCTGCAGGCCCAGGTCAACGCCCTGATCCGCGAGCTGCTGATCCTGGTGCGGGCGATCATCGACTGGTGGGTCGTCCACCTCGACGCCGGTCCGCGCCCGGCGGCCGTCGCCGGCGACGGCACCGCCGAGGCCCGCGTCCAGGACATCCCGATCGGCTGACCGTGGCGACGCCCGACGCTCCTCCCCCCGAGCCGGAGCCGGCCCCCCGCGCCCGCGAGCGGCGACCGCGCTACGGCCTGCTGCAGGCGTGGTCGAACCTCAGCTCGGCCCAGCAGCGGACCGCGGCGGCCGCGGTCGTCGTGCTCGTCAGCCTCGGCGCGCCGTGGTACACGAAGTCGGTCACCTCGTTCCCGGGCCCGAAGACGAGCGACAGCAGCCTCTCGGCGTTCGGCTCGTTCTCGTTCGTCGAGGCCGCGGTGCTGCTGGTCGGCGCCGCCGTGCTGGCGCTGGTCTGGGGCCGGGCGACCGAGCGCAGCTTCTCGCTGCCCTTCCGCGACGGCACGCTGGTGACGGCGGCCGCCGGCTGGGTCGGCTTCCTGATCGTCTACCGGCTCTTCGACCACCCGTCCAACGAGACCTCGTCGGGCGCGGGCGGCTCGGGGATCAGCACCACGATCGGCCTCTCGTGGGGGATCTTCGCCAGCCTGGCCGCGGTCGGGCTGCTGCTGGCCACCGGCCTCGACCAGCGCCGCAACGCGCCGGCCGCACCGTCCCGCGCGCGCCGTCGCGAGCGGGAGCGGCCGGTGGTCGACCCGCGCGCGGTCGTCGACGCCGACGGCTGGGAGACGGCCCCGCGGCGCGAACGGCGACCGGAGGCCGCGGGCCCGCCGGCGCAGGCCCCGGACGGGCGGCCGCGGGCGTCGACCCGCCGCGAGCGCGACCGTGACCGCGACTGGGACGCGCCCGAGCGGCCGCGTCCCCCGCGGCCCGCGGGCGGCCAGGACAGCACCCGCGCGCTCGGTCGCGAGGACGCCGCCCGGCTGCTGCGCGAGTCGGGCCTGGACAGCGGCCGTCAGCCGCCGCCCGCGCGCCGCGAGCGCGAGCGGCCGCCGCACGGCAGCTGGGCCGGCGAGCTGGCCGATCCGCCGCGGCGGCCGGCCGCCGATCCGGCCGAGGACCCGACCCGCCACGTGCCGCGGGAGGACGATCCCGCGCGCTACGTGCCGCGGGAGGACGACCCGACCCGCCACGTGCCGCGGGAGGACGATCCCGCGCGCTACATCCCCCGCGAGGACGATCCCACGCGCCGTGTGCCGCGGGAGGACGATCCGACCCGCCATGTCCCGCGCGACGACGACCGGGCGCGCGATCGCCGCGAGCCGCCGGTCGAGGATCCGACCCGGATCGCCCCCGCCCGCGACGAGCGGCGCGAACGGGGCCGCGGTCGCGGTCGCCGCCGGGACTAGCCCGCCGGATCCGCGAGGTCGTCGATGCGGCGGCCGTCCTCCGGGCCGAGGGGGCGAACGTCACGTAGTCACCGGCGGGGGCGAACGTCGCATGGCGTCCGGCGACGGCGGAGCGTGCGACGTTGGCCCCGCCCTGGCCCGCGCGGCCCCGCCCCCCGGCCCCGCCCCCCCCCGGCTCAGCGCTGGCCGTCGCGGCGCTGCTGCTGCTGACGGCGGGCGTCGCCGATCGACTCGTTCGGCGGCAGCCGGCGGTCGTCGCCGCGCAGCGGGTCGGGCGCCGGGCCCGGGCTGTCGCGCCAGGCGCCGAAGCCGCCGACGACCATCGCGAAGGTCGCCACGAACAGCAGCGCGAGGCCGGCGACGACGACGCCGCGGAGCTTGATCAGGTGGCCGACGATCGCGACGATCATCGCGATCGCCATCAGCACGACCACGAGCGACGCCGAAACGGCCCCCAGGGGCGGCACTCCGTACACAGCCGGGAGGATCCCACAGCGACCGGGCCGGCGCGCCCCGGTGGCCGAGCGTCCCCCGCTCAGCGGCAGCGCGGTGGACGAACGATCCAGCCCCCGCCGCGCCCGGTCAGCACGGCCGCGTCGGCCGCTCCGGGACGGCCGGCGGCGTCGGGGATCGACTCGTCGATCAGCTCGGCCACCAGCGTCCGCGGGCCCGGTCCCGACCGCACCGGTCCGCAGCGGCGCAGCGCCTCGGATCCGCCGGCGGCGTCGATCGCCCGCTCCAGCGCCCGCCGCGCCGTCGCCCGGTCGTCGACCAGCCGCGCGCCGGCCCGCAGCTCGTCCTGCCCGAGCGCGGCCAGCGCCGCCACCAGCACCACCGCCACCAGCGGGGCCGCCCCCGGCCGCCGCGGCAGCGCGGCCACCGCGGCACCGGCGGTCGCGGCCAGCAGCGTCAGCGCCGGCACCAGGTAGCGCGGGTTGCCGGCGAACCCGGCCTGGGCCATCACCGCCACCAGCAGCGCGTAGCCGAGCGTCAGCAGCAGCCAGGCGGCCGGCTCGACCGCGCGCGTGACGCCCGCCCGCCGCCGCTCGGCACCGCCGAGCGCACCAGGTGGCGAGATCCGACGCGTCCACGGACGCCAGGCACCCGCCCGCCGGCCCACGACCCGCGCCCCGCCCGCCGCCAGCGCCCAGCCGCCACCCAGCAGCGCCAGCAGCAGCACCAGCCACGGCCCCTGGCGCCCCAGGTCCTCCCAGACGGTCAGGAACGGCACGTCGGTCAGCGCCGCCGAGCCGGCGCTGGCCGTACCGGTCGCGCCGCGGGTCGACGCCAGCCCCGACGAGAGCAGGTCGGGCACGATCCACAGCACCAGCACCGCCGCCCCGGCGGCCACCACCGGCACCACCGCCAGCCGCCGGCGGCCGATCGCCCACAGCCCGTAGAGGCCCAGGAACGGCCACACCTCGGGCCGCACCAGCGCCCCCAGCGCGGCCAGCGCGAACGCCCGCCGGTGGTCCCCGTCGGCCGCGGCCAGCAGCGCCCAGGCGATCAGCGCGCCGAGCAGCGGGTCGGCGTTGCCGAGCGCCGCGTTCGGCAGCCACCAGGGCGACAGCAGCACCGCGGCGGCCGCCGTCAGCGCTCCCGGCCCGCCGGCGACCCGCCCCGCCAGCCGCGCCGCACCGACCACCGCCAGCAGCGCTCCCGCCCGCGCCACCACCAGCCAGACCAGCGCCGCGCCGTCGCCGAGCACGGCCGCCGGCCCGGTCACCAGCAGCGGGAACGGCTTGAACGACGGCCCGGCGTTGGTGTCGAGCGAGAGGCTCCAGATCTCGCGGCCCCAGACCACCCAGGCCGACGCGTCGAAGGCCAGCGCCCGGCCCAGCGGCAGCGAGGCGATCGCCACCAGCACCGCGCCGACGACCCACGCAGCGGGGCGCGGTCCCCCGGGCGCAGTGCGGGCCTCGAGCACCGCGCCATCGTGCCACAGCGGCCCGCCCCCGGAGCCCGCGGGCCTATCATTGCTCGCCCGTGTCCGATACTCCCGCCACCGTCGAGGACCTGGACGCCGGCCTGCGCAGCGTGGGCTACCTGCCCGGCACGCGGACGTCGCTCGTCTCGCACCTCGCGATCCACCTCGACAAGCCCGTCCTCGTCGAAGGCCCCGCCGGAGTCGGCAAGACCGAGCTGGCCAAGGCCCTCGCGTCGGTCCTCGACCGCGACCTGATCCGGCTCCAGTGCTACGAAGGCCTGGACGAGGCGAAGGCGCTCTACGAGTGGAACTACCGCAAGCAGCTGCTGCGGATCCAGGCCGAGACCGGGGCCGCGAGCGGCGACGGCGAGGGCTGGAGCCAGGTCCAGGACGACGTCTTCGGCGAGGAGTTCCTGCTCACCCGCCCGCTGCTGCAGGCGATCGCCAGCGAGCGCCCGGTGGTCCTGCTGATCGACGAGATCGACAAGACCGACCAGGAGTTCGAGGCGATGCTCCTGGAGCTGCTCTCGGACTTCCAGATCACCATCCCCGAGCTGGGCCGGATCGCGGCGACCACGCAGCCGGTGGTGCTGCTGACGTCGAACAACACCCGCGAGCTGACCGAGGCGCTGAAGCGCCGCTGCCTCTACCTGTGGCTCGACTACCCCGAACTGGAGCACGAGCTGGAGATCGTCCGCCAGCACGTCCCCGATCTGTCGGCCACGATCACCCGCCGGCTGGTCGAGGTGGTCAGCGAGATCCGCGGCCTCGACCTGAAGAAGCCGCCCTCGATCGCCGAATCGATCGACTGGGCGCGGACGCTGCTGCTGCTCGGCGCCTCCGACCTCGACCAGCGGACCTTCCGCGAGACGCTGTCGGTGATCGTCAAGCACCGGACCGACATCGACCTGGTCGCCGAGCGGGTCGGGCTGCGCCTGCCCGCCCCGGCCAGCGACTGAGCGAGCCGCCGGCCGTGAGCCCCGGCGTCCCCAACCTGCCCTCGGGGCCGGAGGCCCGGCGGCTGCGGCAGGCGGCGATCCACGCCCACCACGGCGCCGACGGCGTGCCCGGCGGCCTCGCCGGGCAGCTGGTCGCGTTCGGCGAGGAGCTGCGCGGCGAGGGGATGTCGGTCGGCACCAGCGAGCTGCTCGACGCGACGACGGCGCTCGGCGCGGTCTCGTGGAGCTCGCGCGAGGCGTTCCGCGAGACGCTGGCCGCGACCCTCGCCAAGTCGCCCGAGGACCGCCACGTCTTCGACCTGGTCTTCGACCGCTTCTTCTTCCGCGCCGCCGAGGCCGAGGCGGTGCGGCTGAACGCGACCGACGCCGAGACCGCCCAGCGCGCGGCCGAGGAGGGCGACGGGGGCGGCGAGGGCGCCGAGGAGGGCGGCGACCTCAGCGACCAGGAGGGCCAGGCGGGCGAGCTCGACCTGGACGCGATCCGCGACGCGGTCGCCCAGGCGATCGCCGAGGGCGCGTCGAGCCGGATGGCCGACCTCGCCGCGCTGGCGATCGCCGGCGTCGGCGGTCAGGTCCAGGACTCGGGCGTGGTCGGCGTCGACGTCCAGCGGATCCGCCGCACGCTCGACCTGCGGCCGGAGCCCAACCCCGACGCACCCGAGGACGACCCGCGCCGCCAGGGCCTCCCCCGCGAGGGCATCCGGGCCTTCGAGCAGGCGCTGCGGCGCGAGCTGGAGCGGCGCCGGATCCAGCGGCTCGGCGAGCTGCCGCCGGCGCGGCCGCTGAACCAGATGGACCGCGCCCTGCCGAGCGCCCCCGGCCAGGACCTGGCCGAGGTCCACCGCGTCGTCCGGCAGCTGAAGCGGCGGCTGAACACCCAGGGCCAGGAGCTGCGCGGCCAACGCCGCCGGACCCAGGTCGACATGCGCGCGACGCTGCGGGCCTCGCTCCAGACCGGCGGCGTGCCGGTGGTGGTCAAGGAGCGCGCCGTCCGTCCGCGGCGGCCGGAGATCTTCGTCCTCTGCGACGTCTCGACCTCGGTCACCAGCGCCTCGCTCTTCTTCCTCTCGGTCCTGCACGCGCTCCACGACGCCTTCCGCAAGATGCGCTCGTTCGTCTTCGTCGAGCGGATCAGCGAGGTCACGGAGCTGTTCGAGCGCGAGCGCGAGTTCAAGGACGTGGCCCAGGCGATCGGCCGTGACGCCGGGGTCGCCGACGTCACCGGCTACACCGACTACGGCCGCGTCTGGCGCGAGTTCCTGGAGCAGACCGAGGACGAGCTGCACCCGCGGGCGACGGTGATCGTGCTCGGCGACGCCCGCACCAACGGCCGCGACCCGGCCGAGGCGGCGTTCGCGCGGATCGCCGAGCAGGCGGGCCGGACCTTCTGGCTGAACCCGGAGCCCGCCCTCTACTGGGACTACGGCGACTCGGTGATCAGCCGCTACGCCGCCCACTGCCAGGTCCACGAGTGCTGGACCGCCGACCAGCTGGAGGGCTTCGTCGCCGCCCTCACCCGCGGCGGGCCGGTCGAGCCGAGCGCCCCGCCGAAGCGGCGCTAGCTCGCGGCGGTCGGGGCCGGGGCCGGTGCCGGCGCCGGCCCCGGCGAGGATCAGCCGATCGGGGTCAGCGACCGCTTCCCGTCCGCGCGCACGAGCTCCAGACCCGCCAGCCGCTCCAGGCGGAGGCCGGCGATCCGGTAGACGTTGTCCGACACGCTCGCCGTCGCCAGCTCCTGGCCCTCGGCGCCGCGTGCGACCACGCTCAGGACTCCGTCGGGCGCGAGCCCGCGAATCGTCGCGTCGCCGGTGATCGGGACGTTCTCGATCGGCGCCGGCGTCCTGCCCGGGCCGGGCATCTGCTCCGCGGACAGCTTCTCGGGCAGGCCGGACCCAGGGTCGATCCGGGCCAGGAACACCAGTCCTCGTTCCAGCTGCTCCGCCGATCCGCAGGTCACCGCTCCGTCAGCCGGCCGCAGGCAGACGCCCCGTTCGCCGGGAACGATCTGCCACTGCCCGACCGCGTCGGGTGCGGGCACTTCCACGACCCGCTCCAGGTCGACGCCGAACGACGCGACCGCCGGGCCCTGCAACGCCCGGCGCTGCTCGGCGCTCAGCGCGACCGGGGCACGTTCCTCGGTCGCGGCGACCTGCACGAGATCCTGGGTGGCCCCGCCGGCGCTCGTCGAGACGATCGCCGCGGCCGTTCCGGTGAGCGCGATCGCGGTGAGGCCGGCCGCGACGCGCGTTCTGGTCAGGTGCATCGCTACCAGTCCTTTCGAGCGCCCGTCCCCCGGCAAGACGCACAGCGATATGTATCAAAATCAGATCCAATCGTGCAATCGAATCTGATCGATCACTAGCCCGCGGCGGCCGGCGACGACGCCGGCCCCGCCGCACCCGGACCGACCGGCTCCAGCTCACGGCCGTCGTCGGCCAGCAGGTGGCCCTCGTCGCAGACCAGCCGCGCTCGCACCGGCGCCCCGCAGCCGCGGTGGAGGACGCGCAGCGGCGGGCCCTCGGGGCCGGCCAGGTGACGGTCCCCCCACTGCATCAGCGCGGTCAGGACCGGCTGCAGCTCGCGGCCGGCGGCGGTCAGGCGGTACTCCTGGCGGGTCCGCCCCTCCGGCGGCCGGTAGTCGCGGCGCTCGAGCACGCCGGCCTCGACCAGCGTCCGCAGCCGCTGGGCCAGCACCGCCCGCGGCGCGCCGGTGTGGAGCTGGATCTGGTCGAAGCGGCGGACGCCGAGGAAGACCTCGCGCAGGACCAGCAGCGACCAGCGCTCGCCGACGACCTCGAGCGAACGAGCGACGGAGCAGACGCGCGGCGTGGCCATGGGGCCAGTCTCGCAGGTTCAGCGTTCAATTTGCGAACTCAGCGTGCTAGCGTCCCCGCCATGAGCACGCCCGAGCCGATCACCGACCCCGCCGCGCCGCCGGCCGATTGGGGCGCCCCGCGCCAACGGACGGTCACCTGGTTCGACCCGCTGGCGACGGCGGCCAAGGGCGCCGCGCTCTCGGGCCGCGAGTACCTGCAGGCGATGGCCGACAGCGAGCTGCCGCCGGCGCCGATCGCCAGCCTGATGGGCTTCGGCGTGACCAAGATCGGCGACGGCGAGGTCGAGTTCACCGGCGTCCCCGACGAGTCGGTCTACAACCCGATCGGCGTGGTCCACGGCGGCTTCGTGGCCACGATCCTCGACAGCGTGCTCGGCTGCGCGGTCCACAGCACGCTGCCGGCCGGCGTCGGCTACACGTCGATCGAGATGAAGGTCAACTACCTGCGCGCGGTCCATGCCGACTCCGGCGCGCTGACCGCCCGCGGCTGGGTGACGAAGCCCGGTCGCCGGGTCGCCTTCGCCGAGGCCGACGTCCGCGACGGCGCGGGCAAGGTCGTCGCCACCGGCTCCAGCTCGCTGCTGATCATCGCGCCGTAGCGGTGGGTAGCCTGGGAGGTCGGTGAGCGACCCGACCTCACGCGACGGGTCGGCCGATCCCGCCCCCGCCCTCAGCGCCCGCGGCGTCGTCCGCCGCCGCGGCCCGCTGCCCGTCCTCGACGGGATCGACCTGCGGGTCGCCCCGCACGAGCTGGTCGCGCTGGTCGGCCCCTCGGGCTGCGGCAAGTCGACGCTGCTGGAGCTGGTCTGCGGCCTTCAGGCCCCCGACGGCGGCACGCTGCGGGCTCGGCCGGCGGCGCTGATGCCGCAGCGCGACCTGCTGCTGCCGTGGCTCGACGCCCGCGACAACGTCGGGCTGCCGCTGCGGCTGGCCGGCCGCGACCGTCGCGCCGCCCGCGCCGCCGCCGGCGAGTTGCTGGAGCGGGTCGGGCTGGAGCGGTTCGCCCGCAGCCGCCCCGACCAGCTCTCGGGCGGGATGCGGCAGCGGGTCTCGTTCCTGCGCGCGCTGGCCACCGAGCGCGAGCTGCTGTGCCTGGACGAGCCGTTCGGCGCGCTCGACGCGATCACCCGCGAGGAGCTGCGCCGGTGGCTGGCCGCGCGGCTGCGGGAGCGCCCGCGGAGCGTGCTGCTGGTGACCCACGACGTCGAGGAGGCGGCGCTGCTCGGCGACCGGGTGGTGGTGCTCGGCCCGCGGCCCGCGCGGGTGGTGGCCGAGGTCGCCGTCGACGCCGGCCCGGCGCTCGAGCGCGAGCCGACCGACCCGCCGGTGGTCGCCGCCCGCCGCGAGATCCACGCCGCGCTCCACGCCGCGATCGCCGCCGGCCGCGCGGCCGAGGCGAAGGCGGGGCCGGCGTGAGCGCCCGCGACCGTCCGCCGCTGCCGCTGGCCGCCCGGATCGCGCTCGGCGCGCTCGGGCCGCTGCTGCTGCTCGGGGCCTGGGAGGGCTACTGCCGGATCTCGGGCGTCGACGCGCTGCTGCTGCCGCCGCCGAGCGACGTGGCGACCGCGCTCTGGGACGACCGCTCGCTGCTCTGGGAGACCTTCCTGATCACCGCCCGCGAGATCGTCTTCGGGCTCGCCGTCGCGCTGCTGCTGGGCCTGCTGCTGGCGATCGCGATGCACCTCTCGCGGGTGGTGCGGGCGACGCTCGGCCCGCTGGTGGTCGGCTCGCAGGCGATCCCGCTGCCGGTGCTGGCGCCGGTGCTGGTCTTCTGGCTCGGGTTCGGGATCGCGCCGAAGCTGGCGATCGTGGCGATCATCTGCTTCTTCCCGGTCGTCGTCGCGACCCTCGACGCGCTCGACCGGGTCGACCCCGACCTGACCCGGCTGCTGCGGACGATGGGCGCCGGCCGCTGGCAGCGGCTGCGCTGGGTCGAGCTGCCCGCCGCGCTGCCGGCCGCGCTCTCCGGGGCCAAGATCTCGGTCGCGATCGGGGCGATCGCCGCGGTCTTCGCCGAGTACGCCGGGACCGAGCAGGGCGCCGGCGGGCTCGGCCACGTGATCCAGTCCGCGCAGTCCGGCCTGGCCACCGATCGGGCCTTCGCCGCGGTCGCGATCCTGGCCGCCTTCACCATCCTCACCACCGGGGCGCTCGCCCTCGCGCAGCGACTCCTGGCACCCTGGGCACACCGCCGACCCGGAGACGCTCCATGAACCTTCGCCGACTCCTGCCGCTGCTCGCCGCCGTCCTGACCACCCTCGGGCTGACCGCCTGCGGGGAGAAGTCCGAGGACGTCTCCGGCGCGCAGCGGCCCCCGCAGGAGCGGATCTCGCTGCTGCTGGACTACCTGCCGAACGCCGATCACGCCGGGCTCTACGCCGCCCAGGCGAACGGCGACTTCGAGAAGGCGGGCCTCGACGTCGACCTCCAGACGCCGCAGGATCCGGCGTCGGTGCTCGGCCTGGTCGCCTCCGGCAAGGTCGACGTCGGCATCACCTACGAGCCCGAGCTGCTGCTGGCGCGGTCCCAGGGCCGCGACCTGGTGGCCTTCGCCAGCGTCGTCAGCCGCCCGCTGACCTCGCTGATCAGCCTGCCGAAGGCGAAGATCGACAGCCCGAAGGACCTCGAGGGCAAGACCGTCGGCACCGCCGGGATCCCGTACCAGACCGCCTACCTGCAGACGATCCTGAAGAAGGCCGGGGTCGACCCGAAGGACGTCAAGCAGGTCAACGTCGGCTTCAACCTCAACGGCGCGCTGCTGTCGGGCAAGGTCGACGCGACGCTCGGCGCGTTCTGGAACTACGAGGGTGTCGACCTGGAGCGCCGCAAGCGCAAGCCGGTGGTGGTCCCCGTCGACCGGCTCGGCGTGCCGACCTACGACGAGCTGGTGCTGGTGGCCCGCAACCGGACGCTGATCGACCGCGAGTCGGCGATCCGGCGGTTGGTGCGCGCGATCGGCCAGGGCTACCAGGCCGTCCGCCGCGACCCGGAGGCGGGCACCGAGCCGCTGCTGAAGGCCAACCGCGACCTCGACGCCGACCTCCAGCGCGAGGCGGTCGCGAAGTCGGTCGACGCCTTCTTCCCCGCCGACGCCAAGAAGCCGTGGGGCTGGATGGAGACCGACGACTGGGCCAGCTACGCGCAGTGGATGCTCGACCAGGGCCTGCTGAAGCGCCAGATGCCGCTCGACAACGTGCTGACCACCGACTTCCTGGCCGGCGAGGGCGCGGGCGAGGGCCGCAAGACGCCGGGCGCCCAGGACCGACCGGCCCAGAAGCTGCCCGGCTACCGCGGCGAGTAGCGCTCAGACGGCGGCGGTGGCGGCGGTCGCGGCGGCCCGCCCGGGCTCCAGCGTCCGCACCGACCGCGGCGGGGCGACCGTCCGCGGGCGGGGCGGCGGCGGAGCCAGGGGCGGCCGCGCCGCCAGCAGCGCCGCCGCCGCGCGGCCGCTCGGCAGCCGGTCGCCGCGGGTCGCCATCAGGTGGGCGGCGGCGAGCGCGCCCCACGGCGCGTAGGGGGCCAGCAGCGCGTCGACGTCGGCCTCGGTGGCCCGCGCCCGCGGGTCGCCGGTCCGCATCCGGCCGACCGCCTTGACCAGGTTGAGGTCGCCCGAGGGCGGCCGGTCGACCCGCCCGAAGCCCTGGCCGGCGACCAGCGCCAGGGTCCAGGAGCCGATCTCGGGGATCCGGCCGAGTCGCAGCAGCGCCCGCTCGCTGTCGCCGCCCAGCTCGGCGTCGATCCGGCCGGCGGCGATCTCGCGCGCGGCCCGGTGGAGGGCGGCGGCCCGCTTCGGCGCCAGGCCGCAGGCCTCCAGCTGGGCCGGGGTCACGCGGGCGGCGACGTCGGCCGCCGAGGGCGCGTCGCGGAGGCTGGCCGCCCGCTGCGCGCGGGCGCCGCCGCGACCGGGGACCGCCAGCTCGGGGACGGCCAGCGCGGCCCCGTGGCGCCAGACGATCCGGCGCTCGATCCGGACCGCGTCCTCGAACGCGATCAGCTGCTCGCAGACGGCGCAGAGCAGCGCCTCGAAGGCGGTCGGCCGCTGGCTGGGGCGCAGCCACGGCCGCTCGCGGAGCGAGGCCCCGATCAGCGGGTCGTCGCGGTGGGCGCGGAGGAACGGCCGCAGGTCGAGGTCGACGGCCAGCGCGTGCCGCCAGCGGGCGAGCGCGCGGGCGGCGAGCCGGCGCGGGTCGTCGGTCGGCGGGGCGTCGCCGACGGTCCGCGCTCCCAGCACCACCGCCCCGTCGCGACGACGGGCGGCCCGCAGCAGCAGCGGCTGGCCGTCGACGTGGGTCAGCCGCAGCAGCACGTCGCCGCGCCGCCGCAGCAGGCCGTCGGCGGACGGCCCGGGCAGCCGGTAGGCGCCCGGCGGCAGCAGCTCGGCGCGCAGCTCGACCATCGCCGAGCAGGCTACGCCGCCGGACGGCGGCAGCGGGCCGCGATCAGCGCCCGCGGGGGCGCAGCTGGTGGACGTCGACCAGGAACCGCTGGCTGTCGACCACGTCGAGCCCCTTCGGCGGCGCCCAGCGGCGGCGGCTGCGGGCGCTGCGGTGGGCGACGACGGCGGTCGCGATCGCCCCGGCCACGAAGCCGGTGGTCGCGACGGCCGCGGCCTGGACCGCGACGGTCTTGACGCTGCGCTGGCCGGCGAGCGTCGTCGGGCCGTCGTCGATCGGGGTCGCGACGGCGTACAGCTCCCCGTCGACGAGCTCGCCGATCGCCTCCTCGTACTCGTCCAGCTCGGAGTCGGGCAGCGGGGACGACATGACGTCCCGCAGGCTAACGGGGGCGGCGGCGGGACCGGCCGCGGTCAGGCGTTCTCGACCCGCCCGGCGGCCAGCTTCGACTGCTCGTCGACCCAGTCGCCGGTGAACTTCGAGTCCTTCGGGGCCGAGGGCTCGGCGCCGTCCTCCAGCAGCCGCTCGTAGAAGCGGTAGCGGCGGGCGACGGTCCCGCCCATCTTCGACATCGCCTTGTTCATGTTCAGGTTCGACTCGAGGATCCAGCCGCACTCGCCGCCGCCCTGGGGCGTGCGCATCGCGGACTGGTAGTGCATCTCGTAGAGCTTGGCCCCGACCCCGGTGTGCTGGTAGTCGGGCTTGACCCCGAGCGCGAAGACGCGGACCCGGTCGGTGTCCTTGCGGTGGCGGAGCAGGGTCAGCCAGCCGAAGGGCAGCAGCCGGCCGTTCTTCAGCCGCGCCAGCACCTGGTTGAAGTCCGGCAGCGAGAGCGCGGCCCCGACGACCTCGCCGGTGTCGGCCTTCTCCGAGACCATCGCCCAGTTCTCGTCGAGGATCGGGCCCAGCTCCTTGGCGTAGTGCCGGACCTCGGTCTCGTTCAGCGGCACGAAGCCCCAGTTCTTCTCCCAGGCGGCGTTGTACACCTCGAGGAAGCGGCCGACCTCGGCCTCCAGGTCCTTCTTCTTGAAGTGGCGGGTGACGATCCCGTGGTCGCTCTCGACCCGCTCGGCGATCCGCCAGATCATCGGGTGGACCGCCTCGCGGTCGCGGGCGTGGAGGTCCCACATCAGCACGTCCATCGCCCGCTGGAAGCCGCCGGCGTTCTCGATCAGGCGCCGGTAGTAGGGGTGGTGCCAGCCGGTCAGGACGATCGGCGGCCGGTCGAACCCGGCCACCAGCAGCCCGCACTCGTCGTTGGTGGTGAAGCTGAACGGCCCCACCACCCGGTCGCAGCCGCGTTCCTTCACCCACGCCGAGGCCGCGTCGAGCAGCGCCGTCGCGGCCTCCTGGTCGTCCTCGCACTCGAACCAGCCGAACTGGCCCCAGCGGTTGCCCTGGAACTCGTGCAGCGCCTGGTCGACGTGGGCGCTCAGCCGCCCGACGACCCGCCCGTCGCGCTCGGCCAGCAGGTACTCGGCCTCGGCGTGCTCGAACCAGGGGTTCTTCTTGCGGTCGAGCTGCTGGCGGATCATCAGCCGCAGCGGCGGGATCCAGTGCGGCTGCGCCTTGCGGTCGTAGAGCCGGTACTGCAGGTCGACGAAGGCCTTGAGGTCACCGCGCGTGCGCACGGGGCGGATCTGCACGGTCACGGAACGGACCCTACCGGGGAGTCGGGCTGGGCCGCCGGCCTCGCGTGGCGGCTGACCCCCGGCGTGCGGGGCCGGCCCGCCACGCGAGCCGGGGGCGGCGGTACCCTCAGGACCGTGAACCAGCCCGTTTCCCCCGTGGACGTCTTCGCCAAGGTGCGGGGGCACGAGCGCGAGGAGCAGCTGAACGCCGCCCGCGAGGCCGGCCTGCTGCCCTACTTCCACGTCCAGCAGTCCGCCGCCCAGCCGGTGGTCGTGATGGAGGGCGCCGAGCGGGTCCAGCTGGGCTCGAACAACTACCTCGGGCTGACCTCCGACCCGCGGGTGCTGCGCGCCGCCCACGACGCGATCGACGCCTACGGCTCGGGCCTGACCGGCTCGCGGCTGCTGAACGGCACGATCCCGCTCCACATCGAGCTGGAGGAGGAGCTGGCCGCCTGGATGGGCACCGAGTCGGCGATCGCCTTCACCACCGGCCACCAGGCGAACGTCGGCACCCTCGGCACGATCCTCGCCCCCGGCGACACCGTCGTCGCCGACTCCGGCGACCACGCCTCGATCCTCGACGGCTGCCTGCTGAGCAAGGCCAAGCTGCGGCCCTTCCGCCACAACAAGCTCGACAAGCTGGAGAAGCAGCTGCAGCGGGCGGCGACCGACGGCGGCGGCGTGCTGGTGGTGGTCGACGGCGTCTTCTCGATGGAGGGCGACATCGCCCCGCTGCCGGAGATCGTCGAGCTTTGCCAGCGCTACGGCGCGCGGCTGATGGTCGACGAGGCCCACGGCGCCGGCGTGCTCGGCGCTCGCGGGGCCGGGACCTCGGAGCTGCTGGGGGTCGAGGACCGAGTCGACCTGCGGATGGGCACCTTCTCGAAGTCGCTGGCCAGCTGCGGCGGCTTCATCGCCGGCTCGACCGAGGTGATCGACTACCTGCGGATCAGCTCGCGGGCCTTCCTCTTCACCGCCTCGGCCGTGCCGGCCGCCGTCGGCGCCGCGCTCGCCGCGCTGCGGATCGTGCGCTCCGACGAGGGCCCGGTGCTCTGCGCCGCGGTGCTCGACAACGCCCGCTACCTCCGCGACGGCCTCGAGGCGCTGGGCTACGCGGTCGTCCAGCCGCAGCCGCTGCCGGGCGGCGGCGACGTCGTGACCCCGATCGTGCCGGTGCTGGTCGGCGACGACTGGAAGGCCGCGCTGCTCTGGCGGGCGCTGTTCGACGGCGGCGTCTTCGTCAACACCGCCCTCCACCCGGCGGTGCCGCCGGGCGGCGCGCTGCTGCGGACCTCGGTGATGGCGACCCACTCGCGGGCCGACCTCGACCGGGCGCTCGGCGCCTTCGAGCGGGTCAAGCGCGAGTTCGAGGCCGAGCACGGCGAGCTGCCCGGTCCGGGCAGCCACGGCTGAGCGATCGTCGATCAGGTTTTTCCCGCTACGAGCGGGTGAACCTCGATTCTGCCGTTGACCGGCCGGCCCGACGCTCGTAGGTTCGACGACGAACGCGAGGCCGCGGTGGGGCGGCCGAGCGGGCACCGGCGACCCTCCCCCGGCCGTCCACGTGCCCGCCGCGTCTCGACGCAGCAGGACGCAGCCCCGAGGGAGTGATTCACCCGTGCCTGACGTGCAGCAGGTGAGATTCGACATGCCCGACCACGCCGTGCCGCCGGTACCCCCCACCGTCGCCGCCGACGTGATGCCACGCGAGCAGCAGCGACTCGCCGCGCTCGAACGGGCCAACGCCGTGCGGCTGGCCCGCGCCGCGCTCAAGCGGGCGGTCCAGGAGGGCCGCGCCCGCGCCGCCGACGTGGTCGCGCGCTGCCCGGCCGAGGCCCACTCGATGCCGATCGGCGAGCTGCTCGTCGCCCAGCACCGCTGGGGCGAGGCCCGCTCGCTGCGGCTGCTGCGCGGGATCCCGGTGCCCGAGACGAAGGCGATCGGCAACCTCACGCCGCGCCAGCGGCGGGCGCTGGTCGAGCTGCTGGGCGGGTCGACGACGCCGCTGCACGCCGAACCGCGCGGCGAGGGCGGTGGCCGCGCCGCCGCCTGCGCCGACTCAGCCGCCGCCTGAGCGCGACCGCGGCGGGCTCAGACGCGGAACGAGAGCCCGCCGGTCCGCGCCCGGAAGGCGCGGCGGAGGGCGGTGAAGGCCCCGCCGAAGACGGCCGCCGCGATCACCAGCACCGCCCACACCGGCACCTCGACGTCGAGCGCGGTCAGCCCGATCGTGCCCGCGACGGTCACGATCGCCGCCGCCACGCCGGCGATCATCGCGCTGTGGGAGCGGTAGCCGGCGAAGTGCTCGCGGATCGCCAGCTCGGTCGAGGAGGCGCCCAGCACCACCAGGCCGCCGGCGATCATCTGGCCGCTCTTGGAGAAGATGCCGATCGTGGCCAGCACGATCCCGGCCAGGATCAGGATCTCGGTCACCGGCACCGGCGCCCAGATCGGCTTCGGCGCCTCGTCGCGGTGGGCCTTCATCGACAGCTGCTTGCCGCCGCGGACCGGGTCGGCCCGGGGCGCGCTGCGCTTGCGCGGCCGGGCCGGCGCCTCGACCGTCCGTGGCGCGCCGCTGTCGCCGTGGCGGGCCTCCGCCTCGCGCCGCGCCGCCACCCGCTTCTTGCGACTCGCGCGCGAGCGCTTCTTGCTGGTCCCCGCCACGCGCAGAGCTTAGCCTGGATCCGGGCTCAGCTCGGATCCGACGACGACGACGGCGGCGACGGGTTCGCCGGCGTCGCCGGGGCCGGCCGTCGCGGCGGCGCCGCCAGCCGCGCCATCTGCCGCTCGAGCGCGTCGGGGGCGATCGCACCGATCTCGCGCGCGGCGACCCGGCCGTCGCGGCCGACGAAGAGCACGAACGGGCAGACCGGCATCCCCAGCCGGGCGCCGAGCCCGCCGTCGCGGTCGTAGGCCACCGGCAGCGTCCAGCGGCGCTGGCGGACCAGCTCGGCGGTGCCGTCGTGCTCGCCGCCGAAGGCCACGGCCAGGGTCGCCACCTGCGGCCAGCGGCGGCGCAGCCGGTCGACCTCGTCGACGGTCCGCACGCACTGGTCCATGCCGTGGGTGAACAGCACCAGCACCAGCGGCCGGTGGCCGCGGAGCAGCGCGCACGAGGTGACGACCGAGCGGTTGCGGATCGAGCAGGCCGGGTGCTTGCCCGCCTGGCCCTGGCCCGAGCGCGAGGCCAGGTTGACGTCCTCGCGGCCGCCGGGCAGCTTCGGCTCGGTGGCGATCGGGGCGGCGAACGGCGGCAGCGCGCTGCCGATCGCGATCGTGCCGGCGCCGTCGTCGTCGTTGCGCCGGGTCAGCAGCGAGATCGTCACCAGGCCCAGCAGCAGCCCGATCACCAGCAGCATGTAGCGGCCGCCGACGGCGCGGGTGACGGTGCCCATCCGGACCCCGCGCTGGACCCGTGGCCCGGGCATCGGGCGGAGGCCGGCGTCGACCGGCGTCCGCGGACGCTCCTCCTCCGCCTCCTCGGTCGCGGGCTCATCGGCCGGCGCCTCGTCGGACGCGACGGCCGGCGGCGGGACGTCGTCGGGCCGCAGGTCGCGCTCGTCCGGCGCGAAGCCGAACGGATCCCCGTCCCCGGGGCCGCCGCCGGGCCGCTCCTCCCCGCGCCGATCGTCGTCGCTCATGCCCGGACGGTACGCCGTCGCTCGGCCAGCGCGGCGAGCGCCGGCAGCACCAGGACCACCGCGGCGACCGCCACCAGCAGGTCGAGGACGGTCACCAGGCCGAACTGGCGCAGCAGCGGGATGTCGCTGACGGCCAGCACCGCGAAGCCGGCGATCGCCGTCGCGGCCGACGCCCCGACCGCCCGTCCGGTCGAGCGCGCGGTGCGGGCGATCGCCATCGCGTCGCCGTGGCCGGCCCGGCGCTCCTGCTGGTAGCGCTCGGAGAGCAGCACGCTGAACTCGGTCCCGATCGCCACCACCAGCGCGCCGAGCACCACCGACAGCGGGTTCAGCGGCAGCCCCAGCAGCCAGGTCAGCAAGCCCGACCAGCCGGCGGCCAGGGCGACCGGCACCAGCGGCGCCAGCCCCCGCCGCCACGAGCGGGCGAAGGCCACCAGCAGCCCGCCGACCAGGATCAGGCTGCCGAAGAGCGTCAGCAGCCGGCGGCTCGACGAGGAGACCTCGACGCTGGCGTCGGCCACCAGCACCGGCAGCCCGGTGACCGTCGCCCGGACCCCGGCCGGCGGCCGCAGCGCCCGCCGCATCCGCTCGACGATCGCCCGCTGGTGCTCGAGCGATCCCAGCCGCAGGCCGAAGCTGATGATCGCCGCCCGGCCGCCGGGCGCGACCGTCGACTGCAGGAAGTAGTCGGGGATCGTCCGCACCAGCTCGTCGGCCTGGGCCTGGGTCTTCGCCAGGTCGGGGCTGAGCAGGTCGGTCGGCGAGGCCAGCGGGCAGAGGTCGGCCCCGCGGCAGCCGGCGTCGGCGTCGTAGCGGGCGTCGGCCAGCAGCTTGCGGCGGGTGTCGGCGATCCACCGCAGGACCGCCGGGGTGGTGACCGAGCGGGCCTCGACCAGCACCTGGATCTCGCCGGCGACGCCGCTCGAGCGCTCCAGCTCGTGGAGGTCGCGGAGCGCCGGCAGGTCGCTCGGGACCAGCCGCTGGAGGTCGGTCTCGACCGGCTCGCGGGCGCCGAGGATCGCGCCGCCGATCGCCAGCACCACCCCGACGGCCACCACCGGCACCGGCCAGCGGTGGGAGAAGGCCGCGACCCGCCGCACGACCGGTCCGCCGCCGACGCCGCCGCGCTCGGCGGCCGGGGTCGGGTCGCTGACCACGATCGCCCGCGCCCGCCGGGCCAGCGCCGTGGCCGGCCGGCGGCCGAGCGTGGCGATCCGGGCGGCCAGCCAGCGCAGCGGCCGGGCAAGGGTCCAGAGCAGCGCCGCGGGCCGCCGCAGCCGCCGGCCGACGGTGGCCAGCGCCCGTCCCCCGCGTCCCCGCGGACCGCGATCGCGGCCGTCAGCGCCGATTCGTCCGCCGCCGACCAGCGCGTGCAGCACCAGGCCGACGGTGAACGAGGCGACGACGGCCAGCGCGACCCCGGTCAGCAGGACCAGCGCGAAGCCGCGCACCAGCGGCGTCGGCGAGACCAGCAGCACCAGGAACCCGGCCAGCGTCGCGCCGGCGGCGATCAGCACCGGCCGGCCGCCACGGACGACGGCCGCCCGCACGGCGTCCTCGCCGGTCAGGCCGCGGCGCCGCTCCTCCTCGACCCGCGCGTGCAGCTGGACGCCGTAGTCGACGGCCAGGCCGAGCAGCACCGGCAGGGTGGCGATCGTCCCCAGGTTGACCGACAGCCCCAGCAGGCCGATCCCGCCGAAGACCACGCCGAGCGTGCCGAGGGCGAGCAGCAGCGGCTGCAGCCGCCGCCGCTCGGGGAAGGTCAGGGCCAGCACCAGCGCCATCACCAGCACGCCGACGGCCAGCAGCGCCAGCAGCGCCTGCTCCAGCTCGTGGGCGACCCCGTCGACCAGCGCCGGCGAGCCGCTGACCACGTAGCTGCCGCCGCGCGCCAGCCGGAAGTCGTCGAGCGCGACCGCCTGGCGGACCAGCGCCACCGCCCGCCGGCGCCCGTCGTCGTCGAGGTCGGGCCGCAGCCGCAGCGAGATCAGCGCCGCGTCGGGCGTCGGCAGCACCGCGGCGAAGCGCTGCTTCGGGGTCCCGGGCTGCTTGGCGCTGGTGTCGAAGAGGATCCGGTTGACCAGCGCGGTGTTGCTGACCGACTGCGGCTGGAGCGGGTTGATCCCGTACTGCTGGGCCAGCCCGAGCAGGTCGCTGGTCAGCCGCGAGGCCGCCTCCTCCCCCGCCTTGCGGACCGCGGCCGCGCTCAGGCCGCGCTTGCGGGCGGCGGCCTCCGCCCGCTCGCGTTCCTGCTGCTGCTGGGCCGGCAGGTTGCGGACCTGGCCCTGGATCTGGGCGTCGAGCTCGGCCAGCGCCGAGTTGACGAAGGTGCCGGGGCCGTAGACGACCTTGGCCGGCGCCAGCTCGCGCAGCTGGGCGCAGGGGCCGTCGGCGCCGCCGGGGACCGTCGGGGCGTCGGCCGGGATCTTGCCCGCCAGGCAGCCCTCGAGCGAGATCACGCGGCCGATGTCGTCGGTCAGGGTCAGGTCGGTGGCCTTCTCCTTGACCAGCACGACGATCGCCTCGTCGCCGAACAGGCGGGCCGACTCGCGGTCGGCGCGGTAGGCCTCCGACCCGGTCCCGACCACGGTCCGAACCGCGGCCGAGGTGCCGAGCTGGGTCAGGCCGACGACGGCCAGCGCGAGCAGCAGCAGCGCGACGGCCGCGACGCGGCGCGGGTGACGCAGGGTCGCTGCGACGAGGCGCGCCACGGGCTCCCCGGCCTCAGCGTCCGCCGCTGGGGCCGGTCTGCGGATCGCGGGCGACCTGCGGGAAGTCGCTCGTCTTGCCGTTCGGGTTCACGTACGGCGTCTGCTTGCGACACGGTCCGGCCGCCCCGTCGAGCGTGTGCCCGAGCGCCGAGAGCAGGTCGCCGAGCAGCCCCGAGCCGGTCACCGTGCGGCCGCACTGGCGGTCCTCGAAGACCGGCATCCCCTGCGACAGCTGACTGAAGGCGCCCGGCTTCGTGTAGGCGTTCGGCCGGTTGCTCGACAGCCGCCGCTTCCAGATCGCCAGGTTCTCGAGGTTGATCGGGTTGATCACGCGCAGGTAGCCGTAGCGCTTGCCGTCGACGCCGGGGGCGCTGGCGTTCAGCGCCATCGCGGCGTTGGCGAAGAAGGCGCGGCTCTCCTGCGGGTAGCGGCTGACCAGGTCGAGCGCCGGGTTGACCTCGCGCAGCAGCGGGTCGAGCTCGTCGATCGCCGGCCGCAGCGCGTCGGTCACGCGGGTCAGCGCCGGCAGCCCCTCGCGCGAGGCGTCGATCAGCGGATCGAGGTCGCGGAACAGCGCCCGCAGGTCGGGCGAGAGCCGCTGGAGGTCGCGCAGGGTCGGGCTCAGCTCGCGCGCGGCCGGCCGCAGCTGGCGGACCAGTGGGTCGGTCTCGCGCGAGAAGGAGCCGAGCCGCGAGACCGTCCGCCGCGACTCGCGCTCGAAGGTCGGCAGCGCGACCATCGCCTGCTGGAGCGCCTGGCGCCGCTGGTCGGTGATCGCGAACAGCCGGTCGGCGTCGGCGATCAGGCCCGACAGCTGGCCGCGGCGAGCGCTGAGCGCGCCGACCGTCTCGCCGCCGTTGCGGACCAGCCGCCGGACGTCGCCGGCCTGGCCGTCGAGGATCCGCAGCAGCGTCGCCCCGTCCTGGGCGAAGGGCGAGAGCGTGCCGATCGCGGCCGAGAGGTCCGATCCCCGGCCCTTCAGCGCCGCGGCGGAGCGCTGCAGGTAGTCGCGCAGCGCCTCGCGGGTCGGGCGGTCGAAGGTCCGCAGGACCTCGTCGAACTCGACGGTCTCGCTGACCTTGGCGTTGCCGATCCGGCCCTCGTCGGGCAGCTTCGGGCCGCGCCGGTCGCCCGGCGTCAGCTCGACGTAGGTCTCCCCCAGCAGCGTCTTGGCCCGCAGCACGGCGCGGGTGTCGGCCGGCAGCGGCGCGAACCGCGGCTGGATCTCGACGACCGCCTCGGCGCGGCCGGAGCGCTTGTCGGCGTCGACCGTCTTGACCTTGCCGACCGGCACGCCGGAGATCCGGACGTCGGCCTCGCTGGCCAGCTGGGCGCCCTCGGCGAAGCTGACGTGGACGCGGTAGCCCTTCGGCTGCAGCGGCACCGGGCCGCCGAACGAGCTCCAGAGGAACAGCAGCAGCCCGAAGCAGGAGAGCGCGAACGCCACCATCAGGACGATCCGGCCGAGGCCCGGCGAGCGCGTGCTCATCGCTGACCCCCGGTCGTCGCGCCGGCGGCCGCGGCGGCGGTCGCGCGGTCCTCCGTGCTGGTGCGCGGGGTCGCACGGCGCTCGCCGGCGCCGCCGCGGCTGCTCGCGGCGTCGCCGCCGCGCTGGGCGCGCGGTCCGCTGGTCGACCCGTCGACGTCGCCGTCGGGGCCGCCGGGACCGATCGGGCAGAGGCCCGAGCCGGAGAGCCCGCGGAAGATGCCGGTCAGCAGCCCGCCGACCGGGTTCACCTGCGCGATGTCGCCGAACGAGCCGAGCGTCGAGCAGGTGATCATCAGGTTGCCGCGGCGGATCGGGCCGTGGGCGTCCTGGGTGTTGAAGATCCACGGCGCCAGGTGCGTCAGCCACTGGGCCCAGAAGAGGTAGCCCTGCTCCTCGCCCGGCGGGTCGTAGGCGAGCATGTTGGCCGCCTTGTTCAGCTCCTTCAGCGTCGCCGTCGCGTCGGGCGCGATCTCGGCCGTGTCGCGGGCCGCGGCCCGCAGCTTGCGGACGGTCGGCAGCGTCTCGCGGGTGAAGGGCAGCAGCTGCTTGCGCAGCACCGGCTCGGTCTGGCGCAGGAACGGGCGGGTGGCGGCCAGCGACGGCCGCAGCTGGCGGGCGACCGGCAGCAGCGCCGCGGTCGCCGGGCGCAGCTCCTCGGCCAGCGACTCGCTGTCGCGCAGCGCCGCCTGGGTGGTGCGCAGCGTCGGCGGCAGGTCGCGGAGCGCCTGGCGCAGCTCGCGGTCGCGGCCGGCGATCGTCGAGAAGACGGCGTCGGTGCCGTCGACGGCGCGGACCAGGTCGCCGCGGCGGGCGGCCAGCTCCTCGGTGATCAGGCGGATGCTGTGGACGGCGCGCGCGGTGTTGCGGCGGCGGTCCTCCAGCGCCTCGCCGATCCGGCGCAGGTTGGCGGTCACCGGCTGGATCTCGCGCAGGCCGCCGGAGAGCCGCTTGGCCCCGGCGCCGCCGAGCCCCTGGCCGCCGCCCTGGAGCAGCATCTGGAGCGCGCCGCGGGTGTCGGTGTCGAGCGAGGCCAGGATCTCGTCGACGTTGACGTTGGGGGCGGTCCGCGAGACGGCGATCGTGTAGCCGGCCTTGACCGGCGGCGACGACGGCGTGCCCGGGTCGAGCTCCAGGACCATGTCGTTGAGCCCGGTCTTCGGCCGCAGCAGCGCGCTGGCGTCGCGGCGCATCATCCCGGCGTACTTGCGCTTGATCCGGAAGTCGACGATCGCGCGCCCGCCGTGCAGCTCGACGGCGGTGATGTCGCCGACGTCGATCCCGGCGATGGTGACCGTCTGGCCCTGGCCGGGGGTGACCGACTGCGAGGTCTGGAAGGCGGCCCGGTACGAGACGAGGTCCTTGCCGACCCCCGGCATCCAGGAGGGGAACGCGACCCGCTGGTGGGCGAGCATGTAGACGGTGACGGCCAGCGCCATCGCCGCCATCACGGCCATCACGGCCACCCAGCGGCCGTAGGAGCGGAGCACGCGCCTCATCGCCCGTCCTCCCCGTCGACGCCGCGGAAGGGGTTCAGGCGCTGGACCAGCTCGCTGGCCAGGCGGTCCTCGCCGCCGGCGATCCCGGGGGTCGGACGATCGACGCCGCTGGTCGCGCGGTCGCGGGCGGCGGCGCCGCGGGCCTGGCCGACGACGGCCGCCGCGTCGCCGGGCGCCGACTTGGCCTTGTTCGGGTCGGGCACCGGCTGGGTGTCGCAGGGCACGTCGTCGCGGTAGGGCGGCCGCGACGCGGGCCGCACCGGTCGCACGCCGATCGGGGCCCGCGAGGCGCTGCCCAGCAGCTGGCCGGCGTTGCCGACGTTGCCGAAGTCGAGCGTGTTCGGGCCGAGGCCGGTCTGGACGCGGGCGTAGGGGCCGTTGCCGTCGCCGTTCTGGCCCTCGCCGGCGAGTCCGACCATGCCGTACCAGAAGCCCTTGTAGGTCTCGCGGCCGGTGGTGAAGCGGCCGTCCTCGATCTTCGCATTGCCGGCCGGGATCACGACCTCGGAGGTGCACTGGGCGGCCGCGTCGAGCTGCGGGAAGAGCATCGTGCCCTCGTCGACGAAGCGGGCCAGGTCGGGGACCGCCGGGCGGACGGTGGCGACCCAGCCGCGGAGCGCGGTGCGGGCGTTGAGGGCCCGCGCGCTGCGCACCCACGGCAGCGCCGCGTCGATCGTCGGGCCGGTCTCGCGGACGCCCGGCAGCAGCTCGCGGGCCAGCCGGCGGGTGCCGGGGAAGGCCGCGTTGAGGCGGTCGAACGAGGCGTCGGCGCGGATCAGCGTCGGCGCCAGCTCGCGGATCGCGGCCCGCAGCGCGCCCTGGTCGGCGGTCAGCGCGGCGGTCGTGCGGTCGAGGCCGCGGATCGCGCCGGTCAGCTGGCGGCTGTGCGGGGCCAGGCTCGAGGTCACCGAGGCGGTGGCCGCGATCAGCCGCGAGAGGTCGTGGCGCTCCGTGCCGTGGAGCGCGTCGGCGTTGATCGCCGAGGTCCGCAGCGCGGCCGGCGCGTCGAGCAGCGTGCGGTTGAGGGCGGCCGCGGCGGTGCCGTCGCCGTAGTCCTCGCCGAGCGCGTCGCCGAGCCCGGTGACGGTCCGCTGGAGGTCGCGGCGGACGTCGGCCGGCAGCGTGCTCAGCACCTGGTCCCACTGGACGGCGGAGGAGGTGCGGGTGACGGGCAGCGTCGAGTCCTCGGCCAGCTTGGCGGCGCCGGGGGTGCCGGGCTGGAGGTCGACGAAGAAGTTGCCCTCGAGGAAGATCCGCGGCCGGATCTTCAGCGTCGCGTCCTGGCGCAGGGCCGGGGCGTCGCCGCGCAGGTCCATCCGCACCACCGAGGTGCGGCCGTCGCCGTGCGGCTCGACCGCGGTCACCTTGCCGACCGCGATCCCCGCGATCCGGACCGGCGACCCGGACTTGATCGACTGGGCGTCCTGGACGACCGCGTTCAGCCGGTAGCCGTGGGAGCCGGGCACGTGGCCCTTGCTGAAGCCCAGGTAGAGGCCGATCACGGCCAGCACGATCAGCAGCGCGCCGGCGGCGACCGGGTTCATGCCGCGGGCGCGGGCGCTCTTCGGGCGGCGGTTGCGACCAAGGATGGCCATCTACTTCTCCAGCCCCTGGCTGCGGTCGGTCTGGGTGCCCTGGTTGCCGGGGACGTTGCCCAGCAGCTGGTTGCCGACGAAGCCCTCGTTGCCCGACTCGCACTCGTTCGGGGCGCCCGGCTGACCGGTGTTCGGGTAGGCGTTGTAGTGCAGGTGGCCGGCCGGCTTCGCCGTCGGCAGCATCTGGTCGGGGGCCAGCATCAGCAGCGCCCGCTCCCAGGTGCCGTAGCGGTTGCCCTCGGACAGGTGGTTGGCCAGGTTCTTGCCGAAGAGGGTGATGTAGTTGCAGGTGACCTGGGTCGGGGTCAGCTGCTCCAGCGTCGGCCGCAGCAGCTGGCTGGTGCGGATCGACTGCTGGAGCCCGAGCGGCACCAGCGGATCGTCGGCCAGCCGCTCGATCGAGCGCAGGCCGTCGCGCAGCCGCCGGTCGAGCGCCGGCACCCGGCGGACGGTGCGGGTGCCGACCCGCAGCGCCGACGCCAGGTCGGGCGCGGCGGCCCGCAGCGCGCGGACGCCGGGACGGAGGTCGCGCAGCAGCAGCCCGGTGCGGGTCAGGAACGGGCGGGTGGTCGGCAGCTCGCGGGCGATCGCGTCCTGCAGCGGCACGCCCTCGCTGATCGCGTCCTGGACGTAGGGCCGCGCGACCGCGGCCAGCGCGCCGAGCGTCGCCTCCAGGTGACCGATCAGCGACGCCTGGGTCTCGGCCACCGGGGCGACCTCGCCGGCGGTGCGGGCGAAGGCCTGGATCGTCGGCGCCAGCTGGGTGCGGGCGTCGGCCAGGTTGCCCATCACCGGCACCAGCCGCTCGAGCAGCGGCGAGAAGGCCTCGATCGCCGCGCCCAGGTCCTCGCCGCGGCCGGCGAGCGCGTCGCCGAACTCGTGGTTGTTCTGCTGGAACGCGCGCCGGGTGCGGTCGTCGAAGACCTGGGTCACCTGGTCGACGTCGACCGGCTCCGGGGTCGCCTGGCGGAGCGGGATCGTCGCGCCCGGGTCGAGCGTCCGCCGCGAGCGGCCGCGGGTCAGCTCCACGTACTTGAGGCCGAGCGCCGAGCGCGGCCGCACCAGCACGGTGGTGTCGGCCGGCAGCGGCTTCGCCACCTGGTCCAGGTGGAGGCTGGCGATCGCGACGATCGAGCCGTCGCGCTGCATCTTCGGCACCACGTCGGAGACCTGGCCGATCCGGGCGCCGCCGAGCCGCACGTCGTTGCCGGGGACCACGTTCTGGGCGTTGCGCAGCTCGACCTTGATGTCGTACGTGCGGACGAACGGCAGGCCGGAGTTGGCGTTGTAGGCCAGGATCACGGCCACGATCGCGATCAGGACGGTGGCGGCGCCGATCAGCGTCGGGTTGGCGGCCAGCGAGGAGCGGCGGCGCATCAGCCGGCTCCCATCAGGTAGTCGAGCAGGCCGTTGCGGGGCGTGCGGTCGCCGCCGCGCGCGGACCCGCCGTCGCGGCGGTCGCCGGGCAGCACGCCGCCGGTGACGGTGATCGGCGTGTCGTCGCCGGCCGGCGCCGGCGTCGCGCTGCTGCGGGCGGCCCGCTTCTCGCCCTGGCGCTGCAGCGCCTCCATCGCCCGGATCCGCTTCAGCAGCGGCGCGTAGGCGGCCTGGCCCTTGACGCTGTCGAGCACCTTCTGGGGATCCTCGCCGGCCAGCACGCGACGGGTCAGCGCCAGCTCGGTGCTCTCCCCCGCGCGCCGCGGCCCGGCGGCCGAGCGGGCGCCGGCGACGCCGCCGAGCGCCGCCGAGCAGCCCTGGGTCGGCTCGGTCGCGTAGCTGGCGCACTGGTTGAGGATCACGTTGATCCGCAGGTAGTGGCCGACGTCGTCGTAGGCGTTGATCGCCAGGACCTGGAAGAAGATGTAGTCGAGGATCCGCTTGAAGCCGCCGGAGCTGTCGAGCGAGGCGGTCAGCGCCTTCGCGTCGCGCACGACCGGCTTCGTCTCCTGGGCCAGCGTGTCGAGCTGGCCGACGACCGGGTCGGCCTTGCGCAGCGCCACCCGGCCGATGTCGGCGGTCCGGCCGAGGTCGCGGACGGGACCGACGGCGGCGCGGCTGAAGGGCTGCAGCGCCTGCAGCACCTGGAGGCCGGCGGGCGCGCTCAGCCGCAGGTCGCGGACGGCCGGGGTGCCCTCCTGGGCCAGCCGCGAGAGCGAGGCCATCGTCGGCCGCAGCTCGCGCAGGGTCCGCGGCAGCTTCGCCAGGTCCTGGTCGAGCGCGGTCCGCCGCTCGCCGACCGCGCCCTGCAGGTCGGCGGCCCGCTGGAGCAGCCGGCCGAGGGTCGCGCGGTCGCGGGCGACCGGGGCCAGCGCGACGTCGCTGTCGCGGACCAGCGAGCGCAGCTGGCGGTTCTGGTCGCCGAGCAGGGCCAGGACCTTGTCGGTCTCGCGCAGGCCCGGCAGCGAGGCGCGGATCGCCCGCCGCAGCTCGGGGCCGCGGGCGGCCAGGCCGACGCCCAGCTCGTTGAGGATGATCGCCATCCGCTGCCGCTCGGGCAGCCGCATCATGTCGACGATCAGGTCCAGGTCGACCGGCTTGCTGGTGCGGTCGACCGGCAGCACGTGCTGGCGCTCGCCGTCGAAGCTGGCGGTCCGCAGCGCCGGCGGCGGCGTGCTGCCGTCGGCCCGCGGCTGGGTCGGCAGGCACTCGACGAACCGCTCGCCGATGATCGACTGCGGCCGGATCGAGCACTCGGCGTCGGCCCGGAAGTCGCGGAAGCCGGGATCGTCGATCCGCAGCACCAGCACCGCCCGGCGGTCGCGGTCGACGTCGACCGCGTCGACGGTCCCGACCCGCGCGCCGGCGATCCGGACCTCCTCGCCCGGGATCACCGCGAAGGCGTTGTCGAAGGTCGCCCGGACCTTGTAGGTCCCGTCCCCGTCGGAGCCGCCGCAGCCGCTGAACCCGATCGCCGTGGCGGCGGCCGTGAGCAGCGCGACCCCCGTCGCTGTCCACCGTCGGCGGCTCATGGACCGGGCAGCACCGCCTTCGGGTCGCAGTCGAGCTTGCCGTCGCTGTCGCGGAAGCCGTTCGAGCCGTCGGGGCGGATCTGGGTGGCGGTGCCGGGGCAGCGGGCGGCGCCGACGTTCTCGCTGCCGATCCCGGCGCCGCCGAGGCCGGCGACGAGCTGGCGCACGATCGGCCCCAGCAGCGGGTCGGCGACGACCGCGTTCTCGTTGATGATCGGCTGGATCCGGGCGTAGTGGCCGTTGGCGTCGTAGCCGGCCGAGCCCTGGGAGAAGTCGCGCAGCCAGCCGATCGCGTCCGGCGTGTAGGGGCGGATGAAGGCCGCCACCGGCCGCGTGTCGGCGGCGGCGCGGACGCTGTGGTCGAGCGCCGGGACGCCGACGTCGGCCAGCCGGGGCGTCTTGCGCAGCAGGTCGATCAGGTCGTTGTCGGCTCCGCCGCGGCGGACCAGCCGGCGGAGGTCGGCGATCGTCGGCCGCGCGCTCGCGACCAGCGGCCGCAGGTCGCGCAGCAGCGGCGTCAGGCGGCGGGTGGCCGGCTTCGAGGCGGCGACCAGCGGGTCGAGGTCGTCGAGCGTCCGGCGCAGGTTGACGAAGGTCGTGTTGCCCTTGCGGAGGGTGCCGGGCAGCCGGTCGAGGGCGGCGTTCAGCGCCTGCTCCTCGGCGACGATCTCCGACGAGGTGCTGCGGGCGTGGTCGACGAGCCCGGTCAGCGAGGCCTTGTCGGCCGCCAGCGCGGTGACCACGTCGGCCGAGCTGGAGAGGAACCGCTGCAGCGCCGGCTGGTCGCGGGTGACCTCGGCGATCAGCCGCTGGCCGGCGCCGAACGAGGGGTTCAGCAGCCGCAGCGCCTCGTTCGCCTGCTGCTCCTTGCCGCGCAGCGAGCGGGCGCCGCCGCGGAGCAGCCGCTGGATGCCCTTGCGGGTCGGCGCGTCGAAGGTCGCGAACAGCTGGTCGAGGTCGACGATCTGGTCGACGCGGTCGGCCGGGATCGTCGCCCCGTCCTTCAGCGTAGGCGCGTTGTTCGGCCCCAGGTCGAGCGAGACGAAGCGGTTGGCGATCCCCGACAGCGAGGGCGCGCGGACGGTGACCGTGGTGCCCTCGTGGACCGGGCCGACGTCGTCCGAGACCTCGAGGTCGATCTGGGCCCGGTCGTCGGCGGTCAGGCGGATGTCGGAGATCGTCCCGACCCGGCGGCCGCCGACCCGGACCTCGTCGCCGTTGACCAGCTGGCCGGCGTTCGGCAGCACCGCGCTGTAGCGGTGGCTGCCCGAGCCGCCGCCGAGCAGGATCACGCCGAGCGCCACGACCACCAGCGCGAGCACGACGATCAGCGCCGCGCGAGCGTAGGGCGACGGGGACTTCATGCGGCCGGCTCCGTGGGGGCCGACCGGCGGGGGCTGTCAGGGGCGTGCAGCAGGGCCGGGGAAGGGGTGCTCTGGGGGCCGAACCGTGGGGAGGATGGCCGGTTCAGGTTCCGTTGATGTTACGACCCACGGCCCAGTGTCCCCCTGTGATGAACAGCACAGAACGACGCGAGGCGCTCCCGTTGGAAGCGCCTCGCGCGAACGATCGGGACGGCGACCGGCAGCCGGCCGCCGCGACGCTCAGTTCATCCCCAGCGGGCCGCGGGAGGCGCCGGCGAGGAACTGGTTGACGAAGGCGTTGTCGGAGTTGAACAGCTGCTCCGCCGGACCGGCCTCGACGATCCGGCCCTTCCACAGCACGTTGATGTACTGGGCCACGCGACGCGCGGTCATGATGTCGTGGGTGATCAGCGTGAACGCGGGCGTGTGCTCGTTCCGCTTCTCGGTCGCCTCGCCCATCATCTCGGCGTGGATCTCCATGATCAGCTCGCCCAGCAGGGCGGTGCGGACCGGATCCAGGCCGGAGTCGGGCTCGTCGAAGAGCACGATCGAGGGGTCGAGCACCAGCGCCCGGGCGAAGCCGGCGCGCTTGCGCATGCCGCCCGAGAGCTCGTTCGGGAACTTGTCCCAGGCGTCGCCGAGGCCGACCTCGTCCATCCGCCGGTTGACGATCTTGAGGACCTCGTCCTCGCCCTTGTCGGTGTGCTGCCGGAGCGGGAAGGCGACGTTGTCGAGGATGTTCATCGACCCGAACAGCGCGCCGTCCTGGAACAGGACGCCGAACTTGCGGCGCATCGCCAGCAGCGTGTCGAGCGGCATCGACGGCACCGACTCGCCGTGGACGAGGATGTCGCCGTCGTCCGGGTAGAGCAGCCCGACCATGTGCTTGATGCAGACCGACTTGCCGGTGCCGGACGGGCCGAGGATCATCGAGATCATCCCCTCCGGCAGGCCCATGTTGAGCCCGCGGAGGATCCGGTTGCGGCCGAACGCCTTGTGGGTCTCGACGAACTCGACCGCGTCCGGCTGCCCGGTCGGGTGCCGGACGCCGGTGTGCCACTGGTACTCGTCGTCGGGATCGAGCGGGGCCTCCTCGCGGACCACCGAGACGGTGCCCGGCTGCGGCTCGGCCTCGGCCTCGGCGGCCGCCTGCGGCTCGCGGGCGACCTCGACCTCGGCGGCCGGGTCGTCGAAGCCCCAGGAGTCGTCGCCCGCGGGGGCGGCGGCCTGCGGCTCGTCGGGCAGGTCGAGCTCGGTGTCGGCCGTCTGACCGGCGGCCGCGGCGGGGGCCGGCTCCTCGGGGGCCACGGCCTCCTCGCGCACCTCGCCGGCCGGCTGCTCGTCCTGGCCGTCCTTCCGACGGCGGGGGATGAAGGGCATCGTTCTAGCCTCCGATCGGGGCTCGCGGATTGGCGCCCCAGAACAACTGCGTTCCGAGCATGCCGATCACGTGCACCATGATGATGTTGACGACCATCGACTTGGCCGTCGCGGTCCCGACTCCGACGGGACCACCGCCGGCGTTGTATCCGTAGTAGCAGCCGACGAGGACGATGATGGTCGCCATCGCCATCGCCTTGATCAAGCTGTAGAGCAGGTCCGGCGGGTTCTGGAACATCCAGAAGATCAGCAGGTAGCCGCCGGACGAGACGTCCCCGACCTGCTCGACGACCGTCAGGTAGCTGGCGAAGAAGCCGGCGCCGATCGAGGCGACGTACATGAACGGCAGCACCAGCCAGCTGGCCAGCAGCCGGGTCGCGCAGAGGAAGAGGACGGAGTCGAAGCCCATCACCTCGAGGGCGTCGATCTCGTCCGAGATCCGCATCGAGCCGAGCTCGGCGACGATGCCGGTGCCGACCTTCGCGGCCATCATGTAGCCGAAGGCGTAGGGCACCAGCTCGCGCAGGTCGCACCAGGCGGCGAAGACGCCGGCGTAGGCGGGCGAGCCGATCGAGCGGGTGAAGTAGGCGCCCTCGAGGCCGCACTGGAGGCCGATCACGAAGACCAGGCCCCAGATCACGACCGTCGAGCTGGTGATCAGCACGCCGGCCTGGCGCAGCGTCTCGCCGAGGAAGCGGAGGACCCGCAGCGAGAGGACCTGGCCGAGGATCCGGGCGGAGAACTTCCCCTGCTCGCCGACGGAGGCGAGGATCTCCTTGGGCTGGCTCAACCAGGCGCTCATCGGCGGGCGGACGGGTCGGCGGCGGTCGGGACGAGGGCGGCGATCACTTGATCACCAGCATCTCGGGGTTGGTCGCCAGCAGCGTCTGCGTGAAGACGTAGTTGAAGGCGAAGACGCCGAGGAAGGCGATCACGACCGCCTGGTTGACGGCTCTGCCGACGCCCTCTGCACCGCCCTTCGCGGTCATGCCCTTGTAGCAGCAGACCACGGCGATGATCGCGCCGAACAACGTGCATTTCAGGAACGATCCCCAGAGGTCGGTGACCGACGCGTTGCTGAAGAAGGTGGCCCAGAACGGCCCCAGCGGCGCGCCGTTGACGAGCGTCGCGACGATCCCGCCGAAGATGCCGAACAGCAGCGCGTAGACGTCGAAGAGCCCGGTGACGATCATCAGCGCCAGGAAGCGCGGGACGACCAGGCTCTTGACCGGGTCGACGCCGAGCACCTGGAGCGCGTCCAGCTCCTCGCGGATCTTGCGCGCGCCGAGGTCGGCCGTGATCGCGGTGCCGGCCACGCCGGCCAGCACGATCGCGGTCACGAACGGCGCGAACTCACGGATCGACGCCAGCACGAAGAAGCCGCCGAGGCGGTCGAGCGCGCCGAACAGGACCAGGAAGTTGGCCGCCTGCAGACCTGGCGCGCCGAAGCCGAACGCGACCGTCGAGATCAGCAGCGGGAACCAGCAGAGCCGCAGCGCGAAGAGGAACTGATGGACGAACTCGTCCCCGTAGGAGTACGGAGGTCGGACGGCCGAGACCAGCGTCTTGCCGGTCAGGATCATCATGTCGCCGACTTCTTCGAGCGCTCCCTTCGCGGGGTCGAAGATGCGGGCGGTGATCGTGCTGGCCATGAATCCTCGGACTCCCAGGGGCCACCCCTGCAGGCGGCCGGACGGCGCAAGCCTACGCCATGCCTGAGATGTGTGCCAGCCACCACACTGTCCGTCCGGCGCGCGACGGCGAGATCGATGCGACCGACGGTAGGTCGCGAGCGGGCCGCTCGCGCGTCCGTCGGTAGGAAACGGCCCCGGCGGAGGCCGGCCGCTGTGTTAGCCTGCCGCGCGATGCCGGGGATCGGGAGCCATCGACAGGTCGGAGCGCTGGCCGTGGCCGCAGGGCTGCTGGTGACGCTCGCCGGATGCGGCGGCGACGACCCCAAGATCGAGGACGCCTCGGGCGGCAAGGACTTCCGGGTCTCGGCCCGCGCCTCGTTCGCTCAGCGCCAGGACCTCGCCCGCACGCGGACGCTGAAGATCACCGTCCGCAACGAGGAGGAGCACCGCACCCTGCCCGACGTGGCGGTGGTGCTGCAGGGCCTCCAGCGGCGGATCCCCGAGGCCGACAACGGCGCCGGCCGGGTCGCCGACCCGCGGCGGCCGATCTGGGTCCTCGACGAGCCGCCGGCCGGCGGCCAGACCGCCTACGTCGACACCTGGGCGCTCGGCAAGCTCGGCCCCGGCGAGGAGAAGACCTTCCGCTGGCGCCTGACCCCGACCGTCGCGGGCACCCACAAGGTGACCTGGCGGGTGGCGGCCGCGCTCGACGAGAACGGCCCGGTCCAGGCCTTCGGGGGCAAGGCCTCCGGCTCGTTCAAGGTCCGGATCGACGACACCCCGGCGGCGACGACGATCGACCCGGACACGGGGCGCGTCGTCCCCGCCGACGGCGCCTGACGCCCGCGGACGCGTCGCATCTCGGGCCGGCCGGCGCTCGGCAGTACCGCGTACGGCTCTCGCACCGTCCAACCCGACCTGCTCGGTCCGCGGGCGTCAGGGATGGCCCGCGGACGCGTCGCATCTCGGGCCGGCCGGCGCTCGGCAGTACCGCGTACGGCTCTCGCCCCGTCCAACCCGACCTGCTCGGTCCGCGGACGTCAGGCATCGCCCGCGGACGCGTCGCATCCCGGGCCGGCCCCGCGTCCTAGCGTCTCCCCTCCTCCACCCCGCACCAGCCGGCGATCGCCACCGCTAGCACCGTGGCCGCCCGCTCCAGCTCGTCGACGTCGACGTGCTCGTCGGGGCTGTGGGCCACCTGCATCGCCCCGGGACCGAAGGTCACGACCGGGATCCCGGCCCGCTCGATCCACGTCGAGTCGACCGAGGCCCCGACCGCGGCCGGCGTGGCCGGCGTCGCGCGCGGGACCGGCGTGCCGGTGACCGTCTCGATCGCTCCCGCGACCGCACCGACGATCGGCGCTTCCCAGGCCGTGTCGAAGCCGGGCCAGTCGTAGCCCCACGCGAAGCTCGGCGGGTGGGCGGTCAGCCAAGCGTCGTCGGCGCACCACTCGGCCACGAACGCCTCGACCCGCTGCTCGACCTCGCGGCCGCTCCAGCCCGGCGGGTACCAGAGCCCGTACTCCAGCCGCGCGTCGGCGGGGAAGAAGACCGGCGCCGGCAGCCCCGGCGCCCCGACCGCCTCGAAGCTGCCGGGGTGGAGCGTGAACGCCTCGGCCCGGAACGACGGGTGCAGCGGCTCGGCCGCCCAGCGCCGCTCCAGCTCCTGCAGCGCGCGGACCACCAGCACCGCCTTCTCGAGCGCGTTGACGCCGAACGCCTCACCGCCCGGCAGCAGCGTCAGCCGCCGGTTGCCGTGGTGGGTGCTGCGCCCGCGGACCCGGATCGTCAGCGACCGGTAGCCGGGCGAGGCGACGGCCAGGGTCGCGCTGGTCGGCTCCAGGTTGATCGCCGCGTCGGCGACGAAGCCGGCCCGCAGGACCCCGCTGGTGCCGATCTCGTGCTCCATCGCCTCCTCGCCGACCACGCCGTGCAGCTGGACCTCGCCGGCCAGCGTCACCCCGGCGTCGCGGAGCGCGGCGATCGCCGCCCAGCCGGCGGCCAGCGGGCCCTTCATGTCGGCCGCGCCGAGCCCGATCAGGCGCCCGTCACGCTGCTCGGCCCGACGCGGGTCGGCGGTCGTCCAGGCCGGCGGATCGGCCGGCGGCACCGTGTCCATGTGGCCGTTGAGCAGCAGCGAGCGCCCGCCGCCGCTCCCGGGCGCGACCGCGACGACGTTCTGGCGCGCCGGGTCGGGGCCGACCCGCTCGACCCGCATCCCGATCGCGGCGCAGCGCTCGCCGAGCACCGCGCCGACCCGCGACTCCCCGCCGGGGGCGTGCCGCGCCTCGGCGTAGGAGGCGTTGGTGCTGTCGACCGCGATCAGCGCCGTGGTCAGGTCGACCAGGTCGTCGCGCCGGGCCGCGACCGCCGCCCGGATCGCGTCGACGGTCGCCGCCGGCAGCGTCCCGTCGGCCATCTCAGCCCCGCGCGATCGTCTCGGCGATCGTCTTCGTGTCCGACCACGAGCGGTGCACGGTCAGCCGCCCGTCCTCGACCTGCCAGCAGTTGACGAACGAGCCCGCCACCTCGTGGCCGCCGTGGGTCCGCCCGTGCTGGGTGCCGATCACGAAGACCACGCCACCGCCGGCGTCGTGGAACTCCTCGGCGGTCGGGGCGAACCGCTCCCAGATCTCCGGGTAGCGGTCGAAGACGGCCAGCACGGCGTCGAGCCCGCGGGTCGTGCCGGCGGCCTCGGGCACGAAGTACCCGGCCGGCTCGACCCACTCGATCTCGTCGCTCAGCAGCTCGCGGACCCGCTCGATCCGTCCGGCGTTGAAGGCGTCGTACAGCTCGCGCACGACGTCGATGTCGGCCTGGGCCATGGTCCTGCTCCTCGTCCTGGGGTGGTTGCGCGGCGCCGTCGGCGTCCGCGGTTCAGTGGTCGCCGGCGTGGCAGTGGCCGCCGGCGGAGGGCGGCACGTCGAGCGCGGGGTTGCGGTCGAAGAAGCCCGTCGGCTTGAGCGCGAACCCGATGTAGGCCGTCGGCATCACCGGCCAGTCCTCGGGCCGGGGGACGTGGTGGTGGCCGAACGAGTACCAGAGGACCACGTCCTCGTCGGCGATCGGCCGGTCCTGGGCGACCCACCGCGGCAGGCCGTCCATCCCGTCGTGCTGGTTCGGGTACTCGCCGGCGGCGTAGCGCTCGCGCTCGTCGAAGCGGGTCACCCAGACGTGGTGGTGGGCGAAGCCGGCCCGCCGGTGCTGGGGGCTGCCCGGCCGCGAGAAGAGCCGCGTGTTCTCGCCGTGCAGCAGCTTGTAGCCGACCGGCTGGCCGACGGCGTTGGTCCGCTCGCGGTTGACCACCAGCCACGCGCGGGCGGAGAACGGGTCGATGTCCGAGGGCGAGTCGCGCTCGGACTCGTAGAGCCGGCGGACGGTCGCGAAGCCGTTGCCGTACGGGTCCTCCTCCTCAGTCGTCGGCACGCTGTCGACCTGGAGCACCGCGTTGCGCTCGCCGTCGAGGTCGAAGTCCAGCCGCGCGCTGAAGAAGTGCTGGTGGTACATCGCCTGCAGCCCGGGGGCCACCAGCGACCCGTGCCGCGGCGTCTCGCCGGGGGCGATCGCACCGGTCGAGACGATCCCGGTCAGCTTGACCTCGTGCTCGATCGTCCCGTCCTGGTACAGGTACCAGAAGAACCCGTACTCGTAGTTGCCGATCGTCGACATCGAGGAGACGACCAGCCGCCGCGAGCGCCGGACCTCGGTCTCGTCGCTGCGGAAGTCCCAGTGCTTCCAGAGGACGCCGTAGTCCTCCTCGTGCAGGCAGATCGCGTTCGGGTGGTGGACGACCTCGCCGCGGGAGTCGTTCACGTCGACGTCGAAGTAGTGGATCAGGCCGAGGCAGTCGCAGCCCAGCTCGAGCGCGTTGACCAGCGTCCCGACCAGGTTCTCGCCGATGTCGAGCGGCCCCTGGATGTGGCGGGTCGGCGTCGGATCGGCGTAGGGCACGGCCATCTCGCAGATCGAGGCCCGGTGCAGGATCGAGCGCAGCTCGCCGCCGTCCTCGTAGCCGACCTCGTGCAGCACCAGCCCCTCGCGGGCGTTGAACCCGACCCGCAGCCGCCACTTCTGCCACCGCACCTGCCAGCCGTCGACGACGAAGCTCGGGCCCTCCGGCTGGCTGATCTCGAGCGGCTTCGGCGGCTCGCGCGGGGCGACGGACGCCGGGTGGCCGGCCCGGTACTCGCCCGCGTCGGCGTCGGGCACCGGCACCTCGCCGTGGTCGCTGACGGAGATCACCTCGCCGCGGTGGAGGTCGACGACGGCCACGATCCCCTCGATCGGCCGGGCGTAGGAGTTGCCGCCGGGGTAGGGCCGCATCCAGGCCAGCGCGCGGCAGATCCGCCGCTCGGTCCGTTCCCAGTTGGCGGGCGGGACCGGGTCGACGCAGACCAGGTCGAGCTGATCCTCGAGCCCGCGACGGCGGAGCGCGGCGCGGAACTCGTGGTCGTCGAGCACCAGCCGCTCGCACTCCTCGTACTCCTCGACCATCAGCGCCGGCTGGACGCCCTCGACCCGCTCCCAGGCGCGAACCGCGCCGTCGGTCAGCGAGACCAGCCCCTCGAAAGTCGCCTCCTGGGTCGGGTCGAGGACCACCAGGTCGGCCAGCCGCTCGACGTCGACGCCCGGCGTCCACGCCCGCAGGACGTCCTTGGGCGGTTCGCGCAGCATCACCGTCACGAACCGGACCCGCTCGTCGAGCCGCTGGTCGCGGTGGGCGATCGCGACCGCCGCGCGGATCTCGTCGGCGGTCAGCGGGTCGAGCGGATGCATCATTGGTCAAACGTACAGTTGGCACCTCAGCGTGGTCAAGTGGAGACTTTTCGCCGTGGTCCCGCAACGACGACGGGCGCCGCCGGCGGTGCCGGCGACGCCCGTCGCGTCACGGTGGTCCGGGGAGGAGCGGCCTAGGTGGGCAGCTCGTCCGGGGTGTGGGCCTGGAGCGTGTCGCTGCCCGACTCGCCGGTGCGGATCCGGTACGACTCCTCGACCGGGATCACGAACACCTTGCCGTCGCCGACCGCGCCGGTGCGGGCGTGCTTGAGGATCGTGTCGACGATCGTCTGCACGTCGCCGTCGTCGACGACCGTCTCCAGCTTGACCTTCGGCCGCAGGTAGTTCGTGATGTCGGCGCCGCGGTAGCGCTCGGTCACGCCCTTCTGCCGCCCCGAGCCCTTGACCTCGGTGATCGAGAGGCTCGGGAAGCCCAGGTTCAGGAGCTCACCCCGGATCGGCTCGAACGCCTCGTGCCGGATGTACGCAACGACCATCTTCATGTCTTGACCTCTTCCTTGACGGCGGAGGGCGTGAGCGGAGCGGGCGCCGGTGCGACGGCGGTGTACCCGACCAGCTCAGCCTCGGGGATGAACTGCTCCGGGTAGCCGTACATGCCGTGCTCGGAGATGTCCAGGCCTGCGATCTCCTTCTCCTCGCTGACGCGGATCCCGATCGTCTTCTTGATCAGCCAGAAGACCGCGAACGAGGCGCCGAAGACCCAGGCGAAGGTGATCAGGACGACGAGCGCCTGCACGATCAGCTGGTCGATCCCGCCGCCGGTGAAGAGGCCGCCGTTGGGGTTGCCGCCGAGGGCGTTGTACTTGGCCAGGTCGGGCGAGAGGAAGAGGCCGATCGAGAGGCTGCCCCAGATGCCCGCGAGACCGTGGGCCGAGGTCGCCCCGACCGGGTCGTCGATCCCGATCCGGTCGATGAAGAGGATCCCGAAGACGACGATCAGGCCGGCGACGAGGCCGATGATCGGCGCCGCCCACATCTCGACGTAGCCGGCGGGCGCGGTGATCGCGACCAGGCCGGCGATCGCGCCGTTGCCGAGCATGCCGACGTCGAAGGTCCGCGTCTTCAGCCACATCATCAGGCCGGCGCCGACGACGCCGGCGGCCGCGCCCAGGTTGGTGACCGAGATCACGTGGACGAAGAAGCCGCTGTCGGTGTTCAGCGACGAGGCGCCGTTGAAGCCGAACCAGCCGAGCCAGAGGACCAGCACGCCGATCCCGAAGATCGGCATCGAGTGGCCGGGGATCGCCCGCGGCTTGCCGTCGGGGCCGTACTTGCCGCGGCGCGGCCCGAGCAGCAACGTGGCGGCGAGGGCGGCGGTGGCGCCGGTCAGGTGGACGACGCCGGAGCCGGCGTAGTCGAGCGCGCCGGCCGCGTCGCCGATCGTCAGCCCGTGGTCGCCGCCGAAGATGCCGGCGCCGGACCAGCCGGCGTGCGCCACCAGCGGGTAGATGACCGCGATGAAGACGATCGCGAAGATCGGGTAGACGACGAACTTGATCCGCTCGAGCGTCGAGCCCCAGACGATCGCCAGCGAGACCGCGGCGAAGGTGAACTGGAAGAAGAAGAACGCGAAGCCGTCGGCGCCTCCGGTCGGGGTCGGCTTGCCGGCCTCGACGAAGTCCAGCGAGTAGAACCAGTCGCCGCCGCCGATGATCCGGCCGGCGTCCGACCCGAAGGCCATGCCGTAGCCGACCGCCCACCAGACGATCGCGGCGATCGCCAGGTTGACGATGATCTTCGCGATCCCCGAGCCGACGTTCTTCCCGCGTGAGAAGCCGATCTCCAGCCCCAGGAAGCCGACCTGCATGAAGAAGACGAGCGCGGCGCCAAGCACCAGCCAGAGCGCGTTGACCTCGTTCACCAGCGACAGCAGGTCGCCGCCGATCTGCCCGGCGCCGTCGCCGGTGTTGCCCTTGTAGGCCTCCGGCGGGTAGAGCGCCGACGAGACCGACGGCAGTGCGATCGCGCTCGTCAGCAACGAGGTGAAGGCGGCCAGCAGCAGCTTGCCGCGCGACGGCAGGCTCCAGCGGGTCGGCGCGCGATGGGCGCGGGTGGATCGTTCGGGTGGTGCGGCGGCGCCGCTCCGGCTGCGTAGGGTCCGTGACATCCGTGTTCCTCCTTGAATCGGACGCCATCGATCGTGCGGGCCGGCGGCTCGGCGAATGCTGTCCGGTTGGCGAAAGCCCGGTCGGGCGGATGCTCCACCCGGGCGCCACCCGTCCGCCGTGGCGTACGGGACCACCGGCCGTTTGGACATCGGGATAAGGTCTGCGGCGGCGGAACGGACCTACGCTCGCCACCCGGTCCGCGTTCGCGGGCACGCTCGTGCTCGCCCGCGTCGATCGGTCACCGAATCCGAGGAGCTCTCGCACCCCATGACCCAGTCCCGCCAGAGGAACGTGTCCGCCGCGCGCTGGACCGCCGATGACGTCGCGTTCGGCGCCGAGAACCTGACCCGGCCGCAGAACCTCATCTTCGGCGTGGACGTCTTCAGCCCTGCCGTGCAGCGGCAGCGGCTTCCGAAGGACGTCTACAAGCGCCTGCAGCGGACGCTGGAGCGGGGCGAGGCCCTCGACGTCACGCTCGCCGACGCCGTCGCCTCGGCGATGAAGGAGTGGGCGCTGGAGAAGGGCGCGAGCCACTACACGCACTGGTTCCAGCCGCTGACGGGGTCGACAGCCGAGAAGCACGACAGCTTCTTCAGCCCGACCGGCGACGGCAACGCGATCGCCGAGTTCTCCGGCAAGGAGCTGATCCAGGGCGAGCCGGACGCCTCGTCGTTCCCGACCGGCGGCATCCGCGCGACCTTCGAGGCCCGCGGCTACACCGCCTGGGACCCGACCTCGCCGGCGTTCATCCTCGAGAACCCGAACGGCGCGCTGCTCTGCATCCCCACCGCGTTCACCTCGTGGACGGGCGAGGCGCTGGACACGAAGATCCCGCTGCTGCGCTCGATGGACGCGCTGTCGAAGGCGGCGATCCGCGGCCTGCGGCTGCTGGGCGACACCGATCCGCAGCGGGTCTTCACCACGATCGGCGCCGAGCAGGAGTACTTCCTGATCGACGAGCAGTACTACTACGAGCGCCCCGACCTGCAGATCACGGGCCGGACGCTGTTCGGCGCCCAGCCGCCCAAGGGCCACGAGCTGGACGACCACTACTTCGGCTCGATCCCCGAGCGCGTGCTGGCGTACATGATGGACACGGAGCGCCAGCTGAACAAGCTCGGCGTGCCGGTCAAGACCCGCCACAACGAGGTCGCGCCGGGCCAGTACGAGCTGGCCCCGCTGTTCGAGACCTCGAACGTCGCCGCCGACCACCAGCACCTGGTGATGCAGGTGATGGAGCAGACGGCGCCCCGCTACGGCCTGGTGGCGCTGCTGCACGAGAAGCCGTTCGCCGGCGTCAACGGCTCGGGCAAGCACAACAACTGGTCGATGGGCACCGACCTCGGCGGCAACCTGCTCGATCCGGGCGACACCCCGCACGAGAACCTGGTCTTCCTGTTCTTCTGCGCGGCCGTGATCAAGGCCGTCAACGAGCACGCCGGCCTGCTGCGGGCGACCGCCGCCAACGTCGGCCAGGACCACCGCCTGGGCGCCAACGAGGCGCCGCCGGCGATCATCTCGATCTTCCTCGGCGCCGAGCTGGAGTCGGTCTTCGAGGCGATCGAGTCCGGCGAGGGCGATCCCTCCTCCCCCGGCTCGTTCCTGGGCCTGGGGACGCCGGTCCTGCCGCCGCTGCCGCGCCACGGCGGCGACCGCAACCGGACCTCGCCGTTCGCGTTCACGGGCAACAAGTTCGAGTTCCGCGCGCTCGGCTCGTCGCAGTCGCTGGGCTTCACCAACACGGTGCTGAACACGATCACCGCCGAGGCGATCGACGCCCTCTCCGACCAGCTCGAGGCGAAGATCGAGGCCGGCGCCGAGCTGGCCGCCGCGGTCACCGAGGTCGTCCGCGACGTCTACGGGGCGAACAAGCAGGTCGTCTTCGGCGGCGACGGCTACGCCCAGGAGTGGCAGGACGAGGCGGCCCAGCGCGGCCTCAAGAACCTGCGCACGACCCCGGACGCGCTGCCGGAGATCGTCGCCCCCGAGGTGATCTCGGTCTTCGAGAAGTACGAGGTCCTCAGCGCCCGCGAGGTCGAGGCCCGCTACGAGGTCCTGCTCGAGCAGTACGGCGTGAAGCTGAACATCGAGGCCGAGACCGCCGCCTCGATCGCCCGCACCCTGATCCTGCCGGCGGCCGTCGCCCACCTGCGGCGGCTGCAGGAGGCCGGTCTCGAGGCGCCGGCGGCCGAGGCCAAGGGCCTGGCCGACGACCTCTACACCCGGATCCTGGAGCTGGAGAAGCTCAACGCCAAGGAGGGCGAGCTCGGCGACCTCGAGCACGTCCGCTTCCTGCGCGACCAGGTGATCCCGGCGATGGCCGCGGTCCGCGAGGTGGCGGACAAGCTGGAGAAGATCGTCGCCGACGACCTCTGGCCGCTGCCGCACTACCAGGAGATGCTGTTCATCAAGTAGGCGGTGGGCCGCCGGATGTGACGTTCCGGTCGCTGCGGGACCGAAACGTCGCATCGGGCGGACGTCGAGCCGGGCGGTGGCGCGGCCGAGCAGGTGGTAGAAGCCGGCGATGACCGCTCGCCGCTCCCTGCTCGCGCTGCTCGGCGTCCTGCTCACCGCCGGCGGCGCAGCTGTCGTCGCGACGGCCGACCCGATCGCGGCGCCCGACCGGCCGGCCGCGACCGCACGGGCCGCGTCAGCCGCCGCCGTCCCGCCCCCGGCCGCCGTCCCGGACGACGCCACCGCCCGTCGCGAGCTCGCCAGCGTGCTGCGCCGCCACGGCGTCTCGCAGCGCGGACGGCGGCGGCTGGTGCCCCGGGCCGAGTGGGGGCTGTTCGCCCTCCGGCGCGAGGGCCCGGGCGTCAGCCGGATCGGCGGCCCGGCGCTGCTCCCCCGTGGAACGGCGTGGCCGGTCCGCCGCGGGCGACCGCTGACCTTCGTCGCGGCGATCGCGCTCGCCGAGCTGCCCGGCTTCCCCGACCGCGGGCTGCTCCCGGCGAGCGGCACGCTGCTCTTCTTCGCCGCGATGGAGAAGCTGTGGGAGCCGGTCTCGGGCAACCGGCCCGGCGGACCGCTGCGGGTGCTCCACGTGCCGGCGACGACGCCGCTCGACCGGGCTCGGCCGCCGAAGCCGACGCGACCGGCACCGGCCGACGCCTCGCCGGTCGGGATGCGGTCGGTGCCGCTCGCCTTCCGGCCGAAGCTGACGCTGCTCGACAGCTGGTCGGCCCGCTACGACCGGCGGATCGGCCTCGGCCCGCGCGACAGCCGGGCCTACGACCGGGCGTCGCTGGCGTGGGACCGCCGCTGGGGCGTCCCGCCGTGGCCCAAGGGCGACGGGTTCGACGACGAGTCCGAGGCCCAGCAGGCGGCGGCCGAGCTGAGCATGAACCAGATCCTCGGGATCCCGATGACGAGCCAGGACGACCCGCGCGACCGCGACCAGCTGAGCCTGCTGACCGCGATCCCCTACACCGTCGGCGGCGACTTCCTCGACGCCGGCGACGTCAGCTTCGTGATCGCGCGTCGCGACCTGCGGGACGGGCGCTGGAGCCGGATCACCGTCGTGCCCTCCAGCTCGTGAGCGCCCGCCCGGCCCCGGCCCTCAGCGCGCCGTCGTCACCGTGATCGAGGTCGACGGGCAGCTGCTGGCCCAGGACCCGAGGGTCGACTTCTCGCCGCTGTCGACCTTCAGCCGCCAGCGGGTCTTGACCGCGACCCACTCGGTCACGTAGCGGCAGCGGACGCTGGCGAGCGGGGGCAGCCACTCGCGCGGGTCCTGGTCGCCCTTGGCCTGGTTGACGTCGTCGGTGACCGCGACCAGCGAGCGGGGGTCGCCGAGGTCGTTGGCGAAGCGCTCGCGGTCGCTCGCCGTCCAGGCCGAGGCGCCGGAGTCCCAGGCCTCGGCCAGCGGCACCAGGTGGTCGATGTCGAGGTCGGAGGGGCTGGTCCAGGCGGCGCCGTCGTAGTAGGACGTCCAGCGGCCGCCGCTGAGGGCGCAGCCGCTGCCGACCGTCGGCCGGGTGGTCGCCTCGGCGAGCAGGACCTCGTTGCGGGTGCTGCAGCCGTCGCCGTCGGCGTCGATCCAGTGACGGAACTTGTCGCGGGAGTAGCCGCTGCGGTTCTCGGCCGCCACCGGCAGGGCGGCGGTGGCCGCGCTCAGCGTGGTGGTGACCGTGGCCGCCGACGCTCCGGGGGCCGCGGTCGCGGCCAGGCCGCCGGTCGCGACGGCCGTGGTCAGCAGGAGGGTGGCGCGGACGCGCCGGGTGCTGCGGGGCATGGTGGTCTCCGGATGGGGGACGGGGACCACCCGATGCTCGCCCCGCGGCGCCCGTCGGATGTGACGTTCCGGTCTCCAGACGACCGGAACGTCACCGCCGACGGGCGGCGGGCAGGTCGAGCTAGCGGCGCAGCTCGAAGCGGTCCGCGTCCATCACCTTCGCCCAGGCGGCGGCGAACTCGCGGACGAACGTCTCCTTGGCGTCGTCGCTGGCGTAGACCTCGGCCAGGGCGCGCAGCTCGGAGTTCGAGCCGAACACCAGGTCGACGCGGGTGCCGGTCCAGCGGACCTCGCCGGTCGCGCGGTCGCGGCCCTCGAAGCGGCCGGCGTCGTCGGACAGCGGCTTCCACTCGGTCGCCATGTCGAGCAGGTTGACGAAGAAGTCGTTCGTCAGCAGGCCCGGGCGGTTGGTCAGGACGCCGTCCTTCGAGCCACCGGTGTTGACGCCGAGCACGCGGAGGCCGCCGACGAGGACGGTCATCTCGGGCGCGCTCAGGTTCAGCAGGTTGGCGCGGTCGATCAGCAGGTACTCGGCGGTCAGCCGCTGCTTGCCCGACAGGTAGTTGCGGAACCCGTCGGCGACCGGCTCCAGCGCCTCGAACGACTCGACGTCGGTCTGCTCCTGCGTGGCGTCGACGCGACCCGGGGTGAAGGGCACCACGACGTCGACCCCGGCGTCGGCCGCCGCCTGCTCGATCGCGGCCGTGCCGGCGAGCACGATCACGTCGGCCAGCGAGACCTGCGGGCCGCCGGCCTCGTTGAAGCCCTGCTGGACCTGCTCGAGCGCCGCCAGCACCGTCGCCAGTTGCTGCGGGTCGTTGACCTCCCAGTCCTTCTGGGGAGCGAGCCGCACGCGGGCGCCGTTGGCCCCGCCGCGCTTGTCGCTGCCGCGGAACGACGAGGCCGAGGCCCACGCCGCCGAGACCAGCTGCGAGACGCTCAGGCCGGAGGCGAGGATCTGCTCCTTCAGCGTCGCGATCTCGGCGTCGCCGATGCCGCCGGCGGGCGCCTCGGGCAGCGGGTCCTGCCAGAGCAGCGTCTCGCTCGGGACCTCGGGGCCGCGGTAGCGGGCGACCGGGCCCATGTCGCGGTGGGTCAGCTTGAACCAGGCGCGGGCGAAGGCGTCCGAGAACGCCTCCTGGTCGTCCTTGAAGCGGCGCGAGATCTTCTCGTAGGCCGGATCGAAGCGCAGCGCCAGGTCGGTGGTGAGCATCCGCGGCTCGCGCTTGCCCTCGCCGAACGCCTCGGGCACCAGGTCGGCGCCGCCGTCGTTCTTCGGCCGCCACTGGTTCGCCCCGGCGGGCGACTTCGTCAGCTCCCACTCGTAGGCGAAGAGGATGTGGAAGAACTCGTTGTCCCAGCGGGTCGGGTGGTAGGTCCAGGTGACCTCCAGGCCGCTGGTGATCGCGTCCGGGCCGCTGCCGCTGTTGAAGCTGTTCTTCCAGCCCAGGCCCTGCTCCTCGAGCGGGGCGCCCTCGGGCTCGGGGCCGACGTACTGGTCGGGATCGGCGGCGCCGTGGGTCTTGCCGAAGGTGTGGCCGCCGGCGATCAGCGCGACGGTCTCCTCGTCGTTCATCGCCATCCGGCGGAAGGTCTCGCGGATGTCGCGGGCGGCGGCGATCGGGTCCGGGTTGCCGTTCGGGCCCTCCGGGTTGACGTAGATCAGGCCCATCTGGACGGCGCCGAGCGGCTCCTCCAGCTGACGGTCGCCGGTGTAGCGCTCGTCGCCGAGCCACTCCTGCTCCGGGCCCCAGTAGACGTCCTCGTCGGGCTCCCAGACGTCCTCGCGACCGCCGGCGAAGCCGAAGGTCTTGAAGCCCATCGACTCGAGCGCGACGTTGCCGGCCAGGACCATCAGGTCGGCCCACGAGAGGTTGCGGCCGTACTTCTGCTTGACCGGCCAGAGCAGCCGGCGGGCCTTGTCGAGGTTGCCGTTGTCGGGCCAGCTGTTGAGCGGAGCGAACCGCTGCTGGCCGGCGCCGGCGCCGCCGCGGCCGTCGCTGATCCGGTAGGTGCCGGCGCTGTGCCAGGCCATCCGGACCATCAGGCCGCCGTAGTGCCCGAAGTCGGCGGGCCACCAGTCCTGCGAGGTGGTGATGACCTGCTCGATGTCCTGCTTGACCGCGGCCAGGTCGAGCGACTCGAACGCCTTCGCGTAGTCGAAGTCGGCCCCGTGCGGGTTCGCGACCGCCGGGTTCTTCGCCAGGATCTTCAGGTTCAGCCGCTCCGGCCACCAGCCGCGGTTGCCGCCGCCCTGGGTCGGGTGCGGGGCGCGACCGCCGTGGGCGACCGGGCAGCCGGTCGGGTGCTCCTCGTTCATCTCGCCGACGACGGCGTCAGGGGTCTCGGACACGGATGCTCTCTCCGGGTGGCGATGGGGACTCTGGCGGGACGGCGCTCGTGGCCCTTCCCGCTCCTATTCGACCACCCTACCTTGCTCTAGTGCAAGACGCGTAAAGACAATGTTCTTCAAGTAGGCGGGTGGGCGGCGGGCCAAACCAGGGTGGCCGGGACGATATCCGTTCGGATATCATCGAAGGGTGACCGCCGCGACGCTGATCCGCCGCGCCCGCACCGCCGCCGGCCTCACCCAGGCCGAGCTGGCCGCGCGCGCGGGCACCTCGCAGGCCACGGTCTCGCTCTACGAGCGCGCCCGCAAGGACCCCTCGGCCGCGACGCTCGACCGCCTGCTCCGCGCCGCGGGCTGGCGCCTGGAGGCCGCCCCGATGCCACAGCCCACCCCCGCCCAGCTCGCGGAGCGTGCGACCCGCCTGGAGCAGGTGCTGGAGCTGGCCGAGGCGCTGCCCGTCCGCCACCCTCAACGCCCGTACGGCCCGGTCGCCGGCGGCCGGCCGCCCGCCCCGGGCGCGGCCGCGGCCCCGCTCCAGCGGCGAGCACCCACGACGCAGGCGGCCAGCGCGGCGACGAAGGCGGCGATCCCGGCCACCCGCAGGACCAGCGCGATCGGGTCCTCGGCGCCGGGCAGGTCCCAGACCTCGTAGAGCAGCTGGCCCCAGTCGTGGTGGTCGCTGTCGCCGGTCAGCAGCGGCAGCGCCCGCTCGCGCGCGTCCGCGACGTAGACGGCCGCCGAGTAGCAGGAGGCGGACAGCAGGTTCAGGACCACGACCACCGCTCCCGTCCGCCGCTCGCGGACGGCGAGGAACAGCATCAGGGCCGGCACCGCCAGCTGCATCGCCGTCCCCGCCAGCAGGATCGCCGGGCGCCAGCCGGTCGCCATCAGCAGCAGGTGGCCGGCCTCGTGGAAGAGCAGGTTCACGGTGTGCGCCAGCTGGGCCAGGGCGCCGATCGGGCCGCCGCCGTACTCGACCCCCGGATCCTCGATCCAGAGCCGGTGGGCGAGCAGCACCGTCACGAAGCCGGCCAGCAGGGCCAGCAGCGGGTGCAGCCGGCCCGGGGCCAGCCAGCGGAGCGTCCGGGCGAGCATCGTCCGTCCCATCGGCGCGAACGCCCTCCCCCACCCCGCGGAGCGTCCCGCGGTCGACGAACGGCGGAGCCCGCCGGCACGTCCCAACCTTGACAAAGCTGTGGCAAGGTTGGTCCGATCGCTGCTAGCCTTCGCCCCATGGCCGAGCGTGACTACCTGGCAGCCGTGCGCGATGGGGTCGTCGTCTTCGACGGGTCGATGGGGGCGCTGCTGGAGGACAAGAACCTCTCCCTGGAGGACGACTACCGTCTTCCCGGGCGCGCGCACGAGGTCCTGGTCCTCAACCGTCCCGACGTCATCGAGGAGCTGCACACCACGATGCTCGACGCGGGCGCCGTGGTGCTGGAGACTGACTCCTTCCAGGCCTCGCGCTTGAAGCTCGACGAGTGGGGCCTGGCCGACCACACGCTGGAGATCAACCAGCGCGCGGCCGAGATCGCCCGCAAGGCCGCCGGTCCCGACCGCTTCGTGGCCGGCTCGATCGGCCCGACCGGGTTCCTCCCCTCCTCCGACGACCCGACCCTCGGCAACATCCTCTTCCCCGAGCTGGTCACCGTCTTCGAGGAGCAGTCGCGGGGCCTGATCCAGGGTGGTGCCGACCTCCTGATCATCGAGACCGCGCAGGACATCCTCGAGGTCAAGGCCGCGATCTTCGGCGCCCGCGAGGCGTTCAAGGCGACCGGCCGCCGGGTCCCGCTCCAGATCTCCGTCTCGCTGCTGCCGAACGGCGGCAAGATGCTGCTCGGCACCGACATCGCGTCGGTCGTCACCACGCTCGAGGCGCTGAAGGTCGACGTGATCGGCCTCAACTGCTCGACCGGCCCGGAGGACATGCGCGACGCGATCCGCTACCTGGGCGAGAACGCGTCGGTCCCGGTGCACTGCATCCCCAACGCCGGCATCCCGCAGCAGGGCGTCAACGGCGAGACGGTCTTCCCCGAGAAGCCGCAGCCGCTGGCCGACGCGCTCGGCGAGTTCGTCGACGACTACGGCGTGGCGATCGTCGGCGGCTGCTGCGGCACCACCCCCGAGCACATCTCGGCGATCGCCGAGCGGGTCGCGGGCAAGCCGGCCGGCGCCACCGCGCACGCTGCCGGGACCGTCAAGCGCAACATCCAGGTCTCGTCGATGATCGGGGCCGCCGACCTGGTCCAGGAGCCGCGGCCGACGATCGTCGGCGAGCGCGTCAACTCGCAGGGCTCGCGCAAGGCCAAGGAGCTGCTGCTGGCCGACGACTACGACTCGCTGGTCACGATCGCCGAGGGCCAGGTCGAGGGCGGCGCCCACGTGCTCGACGTCTGCGTCGCGCTGACCGAGCGCTCCGACGAGGCCGAGCAGATGCGGCAGGTCGTCAAGAAGATCTCGCTGACCCAGCCGGCGCCGATCCAGATCGACTCGACCGAGCCCGACGTGATCAAGATCGCGCTCGAGCAGATCCCCGGCCGCGCGATCGTCAACTCGGTCAACCTCGAGGCCGGCCGCGACAAGATGGACACGGTCGTGCCGCTGGCGATCGAGCACGGCGCCGCGGTGATCGCCCTGACGATCGACGAGATCGGGATGGGCAAGACCGTCGAGCGCAAGCTGGAGATCGCCGAGCGGATCAAGCAGATCGCCTGCGACGAGCACGGGCTGGAGCCCGAGGCGCTGATCTTCGACCTGCTGACCTTCACGCTGACCACCGGCGACGAGGAGTGGCGCGACTCGGCGATCCAGACGATCGAGGCGATCCGCGGGATCCGCGACCGGCTGCCCGGCGTCAAGACCTCGCTCGGCGTCTCGAACGTCAGCTTCGGCGTCGGCCTGGCCGCCCGCTCGGTCCTCAACTCGGTCTTCCTCTTCCACGCGGTCGAGGCCGGGCTCGACCTGGCGATGGTCAACCCCGCCCACATCATCCCGATCGGGGAGATCGACCCGGTCGAGCGCGAGCTGGCCGAGAACCTGGTCTGGAACAAGAGCGAGGACGCGCTCGAGAAGTTCATCAACCACTTCGAGTCGAAGGGCCCCGAGGCCGACGCCGGGGCGGGCGGGCCGGGTTCTGATCCGACCGCCGAGATGGAGCCGGAGGAGGCGCTGCACTTCCGGATCCTCAAGCGCAAGAAGGACGGCGTCGAGGCCGACATCGACCGCGCGGTCGAGAAGATCGGCGCGGTCCCGACCCTCAACGACGTGCTGCTGCCGGCGATGAAGGAGGTCGGCGACAAGTTCGGCGCCGGCGAGCTGATCCTGCCGTTCGTGCTGCAGTCGGCCGAGGTGATGAAGAAGGCCGTCAAGCAGCTGGAGAACTACCTCGAGCGGACGGCCGACTACACCAAGGGCACCGTCGTCCTGGCGACCGTCTTCGGCGACGTCCACGACATCGGCAAGTCGCTGGTCAACACGATCCTGTCGAACAACGGCTACACGGTCGTCGACCTCGGCAAGCAGGTCCCGGTCGGCACGATCCTGGAGGCCGCCAAGGAGCACGACGCGACCGCGATCGGGCTCTCGGCGCTGCTGGTCTCGACCTCGAAGCAGATGCCGTTGGCCGTCCAGGAGCTGCACCGCGAGGGCCTGAAGTACCCGGTCCTGGTGGGCGGCGCGGCGATCAACCGCAACTTCTCCTACCGCGCCCTGCACCCCAACGGGCTCGACGACGACACGGTCTACGAGGGCGGCGTCTTCTACTGCAAGGACGCCTTCGAGGGCCTCGGCGTGATGGACCGGATGGTCGACGACCAGGCCCATCCGCAGATGCTGGAGGAGATCAAGGCCGGCGCGATCAAGCTCCGCGACGCGGCCAAGGAGGAGGAGAGCCTGCCGCCGACCGACGACGACTCCGTGCGCTCGCCGGTCGCGACCGACGCGCCGGTCCCGGAGCCGCCGTTCTGGGGCGTCCAGGAGGTCCCGGTCGACATGGACGAGCTGTACCACCACCTCGACACCCACGTCCTCTTCAAGCTCCACTGGGGCGGCAAGGGGATCAAGGGCGAGGCCTGGCGCAAGCTCGTCGAGGGCGACCCCTCCGATCCCGACGCCGGCGAGGGCTTCCGCCACAAGCTCGAGCGGATGTGGAAGGAGCAGACCTACCTGCACCCGCGGGCGCTGATCGGCTTCTTCCCCTGCTACGCCGACGGCAACGAGATCGTCGTCCTCGACCCCGAGGACCGCACGACCGAGATCAACCGCTTCGTCACTCCGCGCCAGCAGAAGGGCGACCGGATGGCGACCGCCGACTTCTTCCGCCCGGGCGTCCGCCAGGAGGACGGGACGGTCGTCGCGCCGGAGGAGCTGGACGTGATCGCGGTCCAGGCGCTGACCGTCGGCGACGAGGTCACGCAGCTGATGGCGAAGCTGGAGGCCGAGGGCGAGTACGCCGAGCAGCTGTTCGTCCACGGCCTCGGCGTGCAGACCGCCGAGGGCCTGTCGGAGTGGCTGCACTGGAAGGTCCGCAACTGGTTCGGGATCCCCGAGACCCAGGGCCGCCGGCTCTCGTGGGGCTACCCCGCGATCCCCGACCAGTCCGAGCACGAGAAGGTCCGCGACCTGCTCGACCTGTCGCGGATCGGCGTCGACCTGACCGACGGCTACTCCCCCACGCCCGAGCAGTCGACGCTGGCGATGGTCCTCCACCACCCGCAGGCGGTCTACTACGGGATGCGCAACGGCCGCTTCCTGGAGAACGGCTCGCCCGACGAGGTGATCCGCGGGACCTCGCGAGACGCGACCCGGATCGAGGCCGACTTCCTGGAGCAGGAGGTCGAGGAGGGCGAGTCGGTCCAGACCGAGGGCGCCACCGCCTGAGGTCGAGCCGCCCCGCGCGCCCCGGCACCCCAACGCCGGGAGCGCGCTTCGGCGGCAAACGTTGGGGTCGATCTCGGGCCCCGACCCCGTCGCGCCGCGGCGGGGTCCGCCGTACAACTGCTCCGGTCGGGTACCAGGCCGCCGGCCTCCACACCCTCCACCCGGAGCAGCGACGTGTCCGAGTTCCTCTTGACCCTCTTCGACGTCGGCGGCGACGTGCCGCCGACCCTCAGCGTCGCCGTGGCGCTGCGCGACCGCGGCCACGGCGTCCGCGCGATCGGCGATCCCTGCCTGGCCCAGGAGGTGCGGGCGGCCGGGATCGAGTTCGTGCCCTGGACCACCGCCCCGCGCCGCACCGACCGCGGCCGCGACGGCGACCTGGTCCGCGACTGGGAGCTGAAGAGCGGCGCCAAGTCGTTCTCCCGCGCCCGCGACGCGGTCACGATCGGTCCCGCCGGCCGCTACGCCGCCGACGTCCTGGCCGAGCTGGCGCGGCGGCCCGCCGACGTGGTCGTCAGCCCGCCGATGGTCGCCGGCAGCCTGATCGCGGCCGAGGCGTCGTCGGCCCGCTCGGCGGTGCTGCTGCCGACGGTCAACGTGCTCGGCGCCCCCGGGATCCCGCCGACCGGCCGTGGCTTCCTGCCCGCCCGCGGACCGCTCGGGCGGCTCCGCGACCGGGTCGTCGCCGGGATCGCCGAGCGGATGTGGGACAGCGGCCTGGAGACCCTCAACGCCGCCCGCGCCGGCGTCGGCCTGGCGCCGCTGCGCCACGTCGTCGACCAGATCCACCGCGCCGACCGGATCCTCGTCGCCACCACCCGCGCGTTCGACTTCCCCAGCCCCCAGCTGCCGCCGTCGTTCCGCTACGTCGGGCCGCGGCTGATGGACCCGACCTGGGCCGCCGACTGGTCGGCCCCCGAGGGCGAGGGGCCGCTGATCCTGGCCAGCCTCAGCTCGACCTTCATGGACCAGGGGCCGCTGCTGGACCGGATCGCAGCCGGGCTCGGCACGCTGCCGGTCCGCGGGCTGATCACGACCGGACCGGCGTTCGCGCCCGGCGACGTCGCCGCCCCGCCGAACGTGACGGTGCTCGAGTCGGCCCCGCACGGCCGCGTGATGCCGGCCGCCGGGGCGGTCGTCACCCACGGCGGCCACGGGACCGTGATCAAGGCGCTCGCCCACGGGATCCCGGTCGTCTGCCTGCCGATGGGCCGCGACCAGCACGACGTCGCGGCCCGGGTGCAGGTCGCCGGGGCCGGCCTGCGGCTGCCGGCCGATGCCTCCCCGCAGCGGATCGCGCAGGCGGTCCGGCGGGTGCTCCAGGATCCCGGGATCCACGCCGCCGCCCAGCGGATCGGCGCCGCGATCCGCAGCGACCTGGTGCGGGACCGCGCGGTCGAGGAGCTGGAGCAGCTGGCGGACGCGGGAACGACCGCCTCGGCCGACCTCGCCCTGGCGCTCGAGGCGTCGCTGGCCGGGGCCCGCTGAACGGGCGGGCGGCGCCGGCCGGCCCTCAGCCGGTCAGCGCCGCGACCACCCGGTCGATCTCGTCCGACCGCTCGTCGAGCAGCCGCTCGGCCTCGCGGCGGAGCGCGGCGCGGTTCTCCGGCGAGGCGTCGTCCATCCCCGGCGACGCCTCCTGGAGCGTGGTCTGCAGCCGCACGTAGCGCTGGCCGAGCAGCCGCTGGCAGTGGAACTCGGTGGTGTCGGAGATCCCGTCGAAGACGACGTCGACGATCCGCGGCGCCCACTCCAGCGCGCCCCAGTCCTTGGCGTCCTCGTAGCCGATCGGCCGCGTCGAGCTGCCGGTGCCGAGCGACAGCAGCAGCTCGACGCCGACGTCGGCCAGGTCGACCGGCCGCTCGGGCGGCTCGCCCGCCCCGCCCGTGCGGCGGCCGCGGTCGTCGCGCAGCTGGTCGGTCAGCGCCACCAGCGCCGGGTTGGTGGCGAAGACGCCGCCGTCGATCAGGGCGTAGGTCGAGCGGCCCTCGACGTCGCGGATCAGCGCCGGCTCGAAGTAGGTCGGCGCGGCCGAGGTCGCCTGGGCCACGTCGCGCAGCCGGAAGTCGTGGGCGGGATCGCGGCGGGCGCGGGCCGACCGCAGCAGCGTCGCCTTGCGCCGCTCCAGGTCGTAGGCGGTCAGCAGGACCTCCGTCCCCGGCACGATCCCGCTCAGGGGCACGTCGCCGAGCCGCCGCTGCAGCGCCTCGCGGAGGCCGGTGTCGGCGTAGCGCTCGTCGAGCGCGCCCCAGGCGGTGCGGACCCGGCGCAGGAGCGTGCGGGCGAAGATCTCCGGCCCCTCGACCTCGTAGAGGCCGACCAGCTCGGCGGCGGCGTAGCGCGGGCGGTCGCCGGCGATCGGGTCCGGCGTCGTCAGCCCGCAGGCCAGGATCCCGCCGGTCGAGGTGCCGGCGATCAGGTCGAAGCACTCGGCGATCGGCCGCCGGGTGCGACGCTCGATCTCGGCCAGCACCAGCGCCGGGATCAGGCCGCGGATGCCGCCGCCGTCGATCGAGAGGATCCGCACCGATCGATCGTCTCGCGCTCGTCGTCCGTCGTCCAGTCGCGACCGCGCGCCGTCAGCCGGCGCGGGCGGCCGTCTCCAGCGCCACGCGGACGGCGACCTCGGGGTGCTCCCAGAAGAACAGGTGGCCGGTGTCGGACAGGGTCTCCAGCCGCGCACCCGGGATCTCGGCCGCCAGCGCGGGCGCGTTCGGGTAGGGCAGCATCTGGTCCTCGGTGCCGTGGACGACCGCCACCGGGACGTCGATCGAGGCCAGCCGACCGGCGGTGTCGTGCTCGCCGATCGCCTGCATCTGCTGGGAGATCACCCGCAGCGAGACGCGGTTCTCGGTCGTGATCGCGACGAACTCGGCGAAGGCCCGCTCGTCGGCCGCGAAGCCGGCCGAGACGTTGATCTCCCAGCTGGCACGGAGCGCACGGGCGCCGTCGCCGCTCTGCAGCGCCTCGACCAGGCCCTGCATCACCAGCGGCTCGGTCCAGGTGCCGAGGACGTGGCCCGGCGAGGTGCAGCCGAGCACCAGCGACCGGACCCGCTCGGGGTGGCGGAGGGCCAGCTCCTGGGCGGTCATGCCGCCCATCGAGATCCCGAAGACGTCGATCGGCCCGGCGATCCCGAGCACGTCGAGCGCCGCCGCCTGGTCGTCGGCGAGGTCGGCGATCGCGTACGGCCCGGTCGCCCGCGACGAGCCGGCGACGCCGACGTGGTTGACGCTGATGATCTGGCGGCCGGCGGCCAGCAGCCCGTCCAGGAACCAGCGACCCCAGTGGCCGTGGCTGGCGGCCATCCCCTGGATCAGCAGCGTCGGCACGCCGTCGCCGTGCCGCAGCACCGTCCGGGTGGTGCCGTCGGCCAGCTCGATCGCGGTCGCCGCGGCCGGCCCCAGCAGCCGGGCCGCGCCGTCGGGCTGGTCGGTCCCCCGCGGGGGCTCGCGATCGGCAGCGACGACGGTGGGCGGGGGCATCCCCCTGGACGGTAGAGCAGGTCCCGCGCGGGGCCCTCAGCCGCCGCCGTCCGCGGCCCCCGACCGGGGGGTGCCGGCCGCCGGGCGCGGCGGATCGGGCGCGCCGTCGGTCGGGGCGGGCGGCTGGCCGGGCAGCCCGGCGACGACCTCGAAGCGGCCGTCGTCGCTCGTCACCCGCACCTGGACGACCGTCGTGCGGCCGTCGTCGTAGCGGACGGCGCAGGGGAAGCGGGTGCCGACGTGCAGCTCCTGCCCGCCCTTGCAGCGGGCCTGCGCCGGCCGGCCGGTGCGGTCGGCGACGACCGTCGCCACCTGCTCCCCGGCCCGTCCGCCGTCGATCACCTCGGTCGCGCAGCCGGCCAGCGCCGACGCGGCGACCAGCGCCGCGAGCGCCAGCGGCGCCCGGCGTCCGGTCAGGACTCGGCCTCCGCGCCGACCCGCGAGCCCGCGAGGGCGCCGGCGGGAAGCGGCGGCAGGTCGACCGGACTGGCGTGCAGGGCCCGCATCCGGACGTCGCGCCAGGTGACGCCCTCGGCCAGCATCGCCGGCATCCCGAGCGCCAGCGCGGTGGCGATCTCGACCGCCTGGAGGACGATCCCGTAGCCGAGCGCGTCGGCGTTGCTGACCCCGTAGCCGAGCCCGAGGACCGTCACGCAGGCGGCCTGGAAGACGCCCAGGTTCGACGGCGTCGCCGGCAGCACCGCGGTCACGTTGACCGCGAACAGGACGGCCGCCGCGGCGCCCATCCCCTCGTGGATCCCGAACGCCTTCAGCAGCAGGTAGCAGCCGAGCCACTGGAGCGCCCAGGCGAACAGCTGGGCGCCGATCGCGACCACCGCGTGGCGCGGCTTGGTGAAGACCCGCAGGCCGCTGCGGAGCGCGTGCGCCAGGCCGCGGACCTTCGCCTGCAGCTCGCGCAGCTTCGGCGAGCGCGGCCGGTGGCGGCGCAGCAGCAGCGGCCCGACGAGCAGCAGCAGCAGCACCACGACCGGGGCGATCGTCAGCGTCAGCAGCGCCCCGTCGCCGTCCTTGAAGAGCCGGATCGAGCCGATCATCACCGTCCCCAGCAGCACCAGCGCGGCGACGTTGATCAGCGTCTGCGAGACGAGGGTGCCGAGCACGACCGGCAATCGCTCGCGCGGGCGGCCGGCGCGGCGGGCGATGATCAGCGCTCGCGACGGCTCGCCGAGGCGGGCCGGCAGCGTCGCCGACATCAGCACGCCGATCGCGGTCGCGCGGAAGGTGTCGCGCTGGCGCAGCGCGGCGTCGGGGATCGCGGCCCGCAGGATCGCGTGCCACGAGATCCCGCGGAAGGCCATCGAGATCGCGAACACGGCCAGCGCCATCAGCACCCAGGCCGGCGACGAGCGGACGAAGCTGTTGGCGATGCTGTCGATCCCGATCCGCTGCAGCGCCAGCGCGCCGAGGCCGACGGTGCCGACCGCGGCGGCGGCGACCAGGCCGCGGCGGGCCAGCCGCCGGCGGCGCGCGCGGCGGGTGATCTGGGGCTCGTTCGGCAACGA
>NZ_JAWZSQ010000025.1:0-69950 GCF_034096925.1 Patulibacter defluvii | reverse complement strand
GCCCGGCGGGCGCCGCCCGCCGGTGATGACGGTGCTTCGGGCCCGCGCCGTCGCGCGGGACGACCCGCCCGCCGCGGTCGACGGCCACGTCGCCGGCGGCCCAGGGCCGCCCGGGCCGCGCGGCCAGCGACGGACGCGATCCCAGCTCGACCGGCGCCACCGCCACCCGCGGCGCGACGGCGTCGCGCGGGTGCGAGCGGTCGCCGGTCGCCGTCAGGGCACCGCCGCCGACGGCCACGACCGCCAGCACGCCGACCACCGCCGGCGAGGCGAGCGCCGCGCCGACCCCAACGCCGATCCCGCTGCCCGCCCCGGCCCCGACCCCGGCCCCAACGCCGACGCCGGTCCCCCCGAGCCCCGCGCCGACCCCGGCGACCAGGCCGCCCGCCGCCCCGGCCCCGCGAGCCACGCCGGCGACGGTCAGGTCGTGCGCCTGCACGGTCTCCAGCAGCCGCGCCGCGACCAGCGCGGGCAGCGCCGGCACGATCACCGGCAGCGCCCGCCGCCGCGTGCGGACGGCGGCGACCTCGGCCCGGCAGGCCTCGCACGACCGCAGGTGGCCACGGATCGCCCGCGAGCGCATCCGCCGGCCGTCGCCGGCGTCGAGCAGCGAGCGGACGCTGGAGCAGGCGGTGTCGCGGCCGACCGCGCTGGCCCGCAGCGACTCGCGGGCCTCGTGGACCGCCTGCGTCGCGGCGGCCGGCGAGGTGCCCATCGCCGCCCCGATCTGCTCGGCGTCGAGCCCGGCCATCTCGCGCAGCAGCAGCGCCCCGCGCTGACGCTCCGGCAACGCCTTCAGGTCGTCGCGCAGCGTCTGCCAGCGCTCGGCCTCGACCGCGGCGTCCTCGGGCGAGGGACCGGGCGCCGGCGCCGTCTCGTCCAGCTCCAGGTCGGGCCGGCGGCGGCGGAGGACGTTGATCGACTCGTGGTGGGCGATCCGGTACAGCCACGGCCGCAGGGCGATCTCGCGGCTGACCCCGGTCAGCGACACGAGCGCCCGCGCCATCGTGTTCTGGAGCGCGTCGCGGGCGTCGTCGCCGTTGCCGATCAGGCCCGCGCAGTAGCGGTAGAGCGGCTGGTGGTAGCGGCGGAAGACCTCGCCGAAGGCCTCCGCGTCGCCGGCCCCGACCCGCCGCACGAGCGCGTCGTCGGTGGCCAGCCGCAGCGCCGGCCGGCGGGGGCCGGAGCGTGAGCGCGCCGGTGCCGCGGCGGCGGCGGAGGCGGGTGGGTTCACGACCGCACCATGGCCCATGACCCCGAGCGGGACGGGCGAGCGCCGCCGGCAGCGCACCGCGCTCGCCGCGCGAGACCCCAGCGGTCACCGCTGCGCACCCCGTGCCGTCCGACCATCGATCTCACAGCATCGCGAGCCGGAGGGCCGACCGCAACCCCCGCGACGTTCCGCCCGCTCAGGCGCAGTCCGGGCAGGCGCCGCGCAGGACCAGGTCGTGGGCGTCGATCCGGTAGCCGGTGCGGTCGGCGACCCGCGCGATCGCCTGCTCCAGCCCCTCGTCCTCGAACGCCACCGTCGCCCCGCAGCGCTCGCAGACGGCGTGGTGGTGGTGCTCGCCGCTGGGCAGCACCAGCTCGAACCGCATCACGCGGTCGCCGGGGTCGAACGGCTGGACCAGGCCCAGCTCGCCGAGCAGGTTGAGGGTCCGGTAGACGGTCGCGTCGCCGACCGGACGGACGCCGCGCCGCAGCCGCAGCTCGAGCTCGGCGGCCGAGCAGCAGCCGCCGCTGCCGGCCAACTCCTCGAGCACCGCCTCGCGGGCGGCGCCGACCCGATGGCCGCCCGTCCGCAGCGCCGCACCGGCCGCCTGCAGCCAGCGCTCGCCGATCTCGCCGGTGGTCGTGGTCACCCCTCCATTGAAGCGCAGTCGAAGCCCGTCGTCGTGGGCGCGGCGGAACGGCGCCCGTTACCCGCTTTCGGGCACCGCGAAACCCACCTGGCGCGTCCCCGCTCAACTCGAGAAATACGAGGAAGACGGCGTAAAACGTCTTACTCGAAATTCATCTGTGGGCTAGCCAAAATTTGCTCGACGTTCGATCCCCGGCGACGTATGCTGGCGACGACCGGGCGTCTGGTCGTGCCCCCACGCGACGGTCGCCACCACGCCACCCGGTTCGGAAGCAACCAATGCCCCAAATCCGCGCTACGGCGCCTTCCTCGACCGTCCCGGCACGCGATCGGGTCGACATCCGTCCGACCGCCGCCCTGCTCGGCGAGCACGTCGCGCGCTACGGCGTCGACGCCACCTGTCAGCGGTTCCGCCTCTGCCGCCGGCGACTCGGCGCGATCGTCGCCCTCCGCACCACTCGCGGTCAGCACGCGCACTTCCTCGATCGCGGATGCGTCGAGGACATCATCACCCACGGTCCCGACACGTTCGGGGCCCTCCACGTGCCGCTCCCCGGCGTCCTCCAGGCCCGCCTCGGCGACCTGCTGGTCGAGCTGGGACCCGAGCGGCTGGCGACGAAGCTCGGCATCGACCTCCCGCGCGGGGCCCGCTTCGTCCAGCAGATCACCCTCGGCCGCGCCGGCAACGGCGCCCGCGTGACCCACGTCTGCGCCTCGGTCGCCGAGCAGGCCGGCATCGACCCGGCCTCGCTCGAGGACACCGCGATCGAGCGCGGCTGGTGCCCGACGTGCACCTCGCACGTGCTGGTCGCGGGCGATCACCGCTGCCCCTGGTGCGACAGCGCGGTGGCGCTCGACGAGCGGGCCACCGTCGTGCTGGAGGAGCCGGCGACGGTGCCCTTCGGCGCGCCGGCGATCGTGCCCCACCGCCACGTCCACCGTCCGCCGCCGGTCGGCACGACCCGGGCCTTCGCCCAGCGCGCGGCGACCGCCGACGAGCAGACCGTCCGTCCGTAGGTCCGCCCGCCGCGCGACCGCCACCCGGCGGCCGCGCGGCGGCGAACCTCTAGCCTCCGGCGGGTGCGTCGTCCCGCCCCCGAGGACCCGCGGCCCGTCGGCACGGGTCGCCAGACGCTCGCGCTGCTGCTGGTCGCGATCGGCGCGGCGCTGCTGCTGCTCGCGCTGCCGCTCGACCACGGTCGCCGCAACCTGCTCGACCGCGACGCCTTCGCGGACCACGCGACCGCGGTCCTCTCGCAGCCGGACGTCCAGCGCGCGCTCGAGGGCGAGATCACCGACGCGATCGTCGCCCGCGCCCCGGCGGCCCTCGACGGCGCCCGGCCGCGGATCCGCTCGCTGGCCGCGGCGGTGGTCGAGAACCCCCGCTTCCGGCGCACCTGGCGGGCGCTGGTGCGCGACGCCCAGACGCAGGTGCTCGACCCCGACCGGCAGCGGGTCGCGATCAGCGTCCGCGACTTCGCGGCGCTCGCCGACCGCACCCTGGGGACGCTCCCGGCCGACGTCGCCCCGCTGCTCGACGGCGTCGGCACGGTCGAGCTGGTCGCCTGGGACCGGGGCTCCGAGGGCGCCCGCCTGGCCGACCGCGCGCACCAGCTGGGGCGGCTGGGCCTGGCGCTGCTGGCGCTGGCGCTGGTCGCGTTCGCCACCGCGCTGCTGGTCTCCCGCCGGCGAACCCGGACCGGGGCCGCGATCGGGCTGGCGGCGGCCGTGGCGGCGGCGATCGTGCTGGTGGCCGAGCGGATCAGCCGCGGCGCGGCGCTCGACCGCGCCGCCCCCGGGGTCGAGCGCGAGGTCGCCGGCGCGGCCTGGGACGAGCTGGTCGGCGGGCTGCGGACGACCGCGACGGTGGTGCTGGTCGTCGGCCTGCTGCTGGCCGCGGTGCTCGCGGTGGCCGGACGGGCGCGACGGACGACGGCGCCGGCGGTGCCGTGGACCGGGCTCGACCAGCCGCGAAGCGCGGCCCCGGGGCACGCCGCCGACGAGCATCCGACGCGCGTCCTGCCCCCGCGCGAGCGGCCGCGGGAACAGGTCTCGCCCCGCGCCCCCGCCGGCGGTCCGCGGCGCCCGCGACCGCCGCGCTCCTGACCGGCGGCCCGGTCGTCCGGCCGAGCGGGTGGAATAGCGGCGTGCCGGACGCCGTGGACCCCTCTCCCGACCCCGCGGACGCCCAGCGGCGGCTGGCCGAGTACGAGCGCGGCTTCCGGCGCGCCGGGCTGCCGCTGATGATCGAGGACTACTCGGCCGACTCCGACGTCTTCAACCGCGCCTTCCCGCTGCTGGCGCTGGTCTTCGTCGGCGAGCTGCTGGGGGCGCTCGACCTGAAGTGGTCGCTGGCCGCGAACCTGGCGGCGATCGCCGGCGCGGTCGGGCTGACCCTGGCCGCCGTCGCGCTGGTCAACCGGCTGCGGCAGCGTCCGGCGCTGGCGATCCCCGAGGACCTGGGCCCGGTCGAGCTGGCGGCCTTCGTGCTGCTGCCGCCGCTGCTGCCGCTGATCTTCAACGGCCAGACCACGAGCGCGCTGGTGACGGTGCTGGTGAACCTCGGGCTGCTGGCGATCATCGCGCTGACCTTCGGCTTCGGGGTCGGCTCGATCCTGCTCTGGGCGACCGGCCACCTGCTCGGCCAGCTGGCGCTCTCGCTGTCGCTGCTGGCGCGGGCGATCCCGCTGCTGCTGCTGTTCGCGATCGTGCTCTTCATCAACACCGAGATGTGGCAGGTCTTCGGCCACATGCCGGACGCGTCGCTGATCGCCGTCGGGCTGCTGATCGCGATCGTCGCCTCGACCTTCCTCGGGGCCCGGATCCCGCGCGAGGTCGCGCTGCTGGAGGAGACCGTGCGGGAGTCGGGGATCGCCCGCTCGGCCCCGCCGCTGCGGCGCGCGCAGCGGGCCAACGTCGGGATGGTGCTGCTGATCAGCCACGGCCTCCAGGTGCTGGTGGTGACGCTGGCGGTGACCGGGTTCTTCGTCGCCTTCGGGATGCTGGTGATCGACCGCGAGACGCAGGAGGCGTGGACGTCGTCGGGCGGCGCCCAGATCGTGGCTGCCGAGGTCGCCGGCGTGCGGCTGCGGCTGACCGAGGAGCTGCTGCGGGTGGCGGTGGCGATCGGGCTGGTGTCGGGCCTGTACTACGCGATCAGCGTGCTGATGGACTCCGGCTACCGGGAGGAGTTCCTCGACGAGCTGACCGGGCGGATGCGGCAGACCTTCGCCGCCCGCGCCGACTACCTGGAGCTGCGGGCGGCGACCGGGTCCGGGTCCGGGTCGTCGACGGGCGGCGACGGCTCCGCCTGAGCCGCTGCCCCCGACCCCGACCCCGACCCCGACCCCGCGAACCGCGAGCCGCCGGCGACCCGCCCGATCACGGCCTCGACCGCCTCGGGCGCGACCGCCCAGGCCGCCCGCAGCGCGTGGCCGGAGCGCGGGGTGACCGCGTAGGGCGCCTCGACGATCGCCTCGACGATCAGGTCGGCGGCCTCGGCCGGACGCAGTGCCGGGACCCCGCGGTAGGCCTTGGTCGGGGCGATCATCGGCGTCCGCACGAGCGGCATGTGGACGCCGGTGAAGCGGACCCCGTCGGCCCGCACCTCGCCGGCGACGCAGCGCGAGAACTCGTCGAGGGCGGCCTTCGAGGCCAGGTAGGCCGCGAACTTCGGCGTGTGGACGAGCAGCCCCTCGGAGAGGACGTTGACGACCTGGCCGCGGCCCTGCTCGCGCATCGACGGCAGCAGCGCCAGGGTCAGCTTGACCGCGGCGTAGTAGTTGATCTGCATCGTCCGCTCGAAGTCGTGCATCCGGTCGTAGGAGCGGTGGACCGGGCGTCGGATCGAGTGGCCGGCGTTGTTGACCAGCACGTCGACGCGGCCGTGGTCGGCCAGCACCGCGGCGGCCATCGCCGCGACGGCGTCGAGGTCGGTCAGGTCGCAGGGATGGACGTCGGCGCGGCCGCCGGCGGCGACGATCTGGTCGCGGACCTGCTCCAGCTGCTCGCGGCGGCGGGCGACGAGGACGACGGTGGCGCCGGCCCGGCCGAGCCGCAGCGCGGTCGCCTCGCCGATCCCGGACGAGGCGCCGGTGACGAGCACGACGCGGTCGCGGACCGCGTCCTCGAGCGTTCCCGAGAGCACCCGGCGGACGGCCCGGGCCGGCGTGGTCGGCGTCCGCGACGCGGTGGTGACCAGGCGGTGGCGGAGGTCGTCGAGCGCTCGGCGCGACCCGGGGGTGAGCCGGCTGGCGACGACCCCGAGCAGGTCCGAGGGACGGGAGCTGCGCGACATGCCGGAAAGAATAGCTACTGCCAGTAGCTTCTTGGAAGGCCGCGTGCGGCCGGCCATGGCCCGCGACCGCGACCGCTATAGGCGATACGGTGCCTTCGAAAATCCGAGTACGACACGTGCCGAGTCGCCCTCGCTGACCGGAGGGGTCCACGGTTGAACCTGATCGACGAGTTCCAGAAGCAGATCGACGAACGGATGGCCGAGCTGCGGCCGTTGGTCGATGAGTTCCACGCCCTGCAGCAGCTTCGCAAGGCGATCGAGACGCTCGACCCCGAGGCTGCGGCGGAGCACGTGAGCGCCTTCCCGCTGCCGGGATCGACGGCGGCCAACGCCGCTGCGGCCGCTGCGGCCGCGGCAGCCCAGGCCGCGCCGAAGGCGAGCACCGCCAAGCCGCGGGCGGCACGCGGGACGAAGCGGCCGGCGAAGGCCGCGCCGCGAGCGGCCGCGGCCCCGGCGGCCGTCGCCGATCCGGGTGCGCTCCACAGCGACGACGCGGTCGCCCAGATCACGGCTGAGCCCGGCCTGACCGCGAATCAGCTGGCCGAGAAGATGGAGGTCCCGGTCAACGTGCTGTTCCGGCTGCTGCCCCAGCTCCAGCGCGAGGGGCGGATCCGCAAGCAGGGCAAGGGCTACCTGCCCGCCTGATCGCCGGGGCCGCGCGGAACAGCGCCCGCGCGGCCGTCCGGTGCCGCCGCCGCGAGCCGGCGGCGGCCGCGTTTGCGTACACCGCCCCCCGTCCGGGGGGGTGCTGCTGCGACATGTATATCTACGGTGTCCCGCAACCGTATATGTTTCTTGCGTGTTGAAGCACGGGAGCGCCCAGGGTCGACGTCCGGATCAGCTCCCGGCGGGCCGCCACGGCCTGCCCCGCGAGGCGGTGATCCGCAACCAGAAGGAGCGGATCCTGCGGGCGGTGATCGACGTCACCAGCGTCGCCGGCTACGGCGACATGTCGGTCGAGGACATCATCGGCACCGCCGGCGTCTCCCGGCGCACGTTCTACGACCACTACGCGAACAAGGAGGCGGCCTTCCTCGCCGCCTACGACGACGCGGTCGGCCGGCTCCAGGACGACATGCGCGCCGCGTTCGACAGCGCCGACGACGTCATCGCCCGCACCACCGGTGCCCTGGCGGTCCTGATCGATCGCCTGGCCTCGGACCCGGCGATGGCCGAGATGTGCGTCGTCGAGGTGCTGGCGGCGGGCCCCCAGGCCGTCGCCCGCCGCGACGACACGATGCGCCGCCTGGCCACGCTGATCAACGAGGGCGTGGCCCTGCTCTCGGGTCCGACCAACAGCCTCACGGCCGAGACGATCGTGGGCGGCATCCACGAGGTGGTCTACGCCCGCGTCCTCCGCGGCGAGCTCGACCAGCTGCGCGACGCGATCCCCGACCTCGTCTACGCGCTCTTCCTCCCCTACGCCGGCGCCGACGGTGCCGCGGCGGCCCGCAGCAGCGCCGAAGAGGCGATCGAGGCCCAGGCGGCCGCCGAGGCTCCGGCGCCGCGGTAGCGGGGCCGCGGAGGCCCGGCGCGGGTAGCGCGGCGGCCAACGGCGGGCAGCGGCGTGGTGCCGCTGCCGCGGGCCGCTCCGCGTCGGCCGCTCCGGCGTCAGCGGGGCCGCTCCGGCGTCAGCGGGCCACTCGACGCCAGCGGGGCCGCTCGGCCCAGCGAGCCACTCGGCCCAGCGGGCCGCTCGGCTCGGCGGGCCGCTCCGCGCCGGCGAGCCGTCCGCCCCGCCCGACCGGGCGGCCGCGCGACGGCCCGACGGGCCGTCCGCCCCCGCCCGACGCCGCCACGCGCCTCCGCGCGCAACGCTCGCTAGGCGCCTCTCCGGGGCCGCCGACGATCGGCCGCGGCAGTACCCGATCGGCAACCGGGCCGCCGGCGCGGAGCGGGGCGCCCGCGTTCGGCGCAGCGCCGCGACCGGTCGCGGTTGCCGTCCCAGCGGCCGTACCAGCAGAACTGCGGCCGCCGCTCGTGCTGTGGGCGTCGTTCGAGCACGGTGTTCGCCTAGCGCCCGGCGCCCCAGAGCAGCAGCGCCACGCGTGGCAGCTCGTCGTAGCCGCCGCCCCGCTCGACCCGATCGCGGAGGGCGGTGCAGATGGCGCCAACGAAGACCTCGAAGTAGACCTCGGGCACCCGGTGCTCGCCGTAGCGCTCCCACTGGTCGCGGAGGGCGGCGGTGATCCGGGAGCGCACGAGCTCCCGGTGCCAGATCAGGGCGACCTGGCGGGGGTGCGGCGTCTGGGTCAGGACGCACCCCTCGGCCGTCGTGGGGTCGGCTTCGAGCGTGGCGGCCAGCGCTCCCATCCCGGCGAGCAGCGATCCCTGCCAGCTGCCGCCCGACCGGAACCCCCGTTCCCACGCAGCGATCAACGCACCGACGGCGGGGCCATCCGGGCGTGGGTCAGCAACGTCCATCTCAGACTCCTCCCTCCCCCCTACCAGCGATCCCAGCCCGGGCACCGTATCCCACACAGAGCTGTGTCACAAGTCCAATCGTCGATCGCTGGCCGTTCGTCCGAGGCCCATCGGTCAGGCCGAACCGACGCCCAGCGGTCGAACTCGACGGCCGACTCGACGAAGAGGCATCGGACACCGTGGCCGATCGTCTGACCGATCCGGGACGTAGACGTCGCTGGAATCCGGTCCAACCGCTAGCCTTCGCGCTCGTGAGCACCAGCGCCAATCACGGCCGCCGCCCTGACCAGCTGCCGGCCGGCCGTCACGGCATTCCCCGCGAGGTCGTCGTCCGCAACCAGAAGGAGCGGATCTTCCGCGCGGTGATCGACGTCACCAGCGTGGCCGGCTACGGCCAGATGTCCGTGGAGGACATCATCAGCACGGCGGGCGTGTCGCGACGGACCTTCTACGACTATTTCCCGAACAAGCAGGCCGTCTTCCTGGCCTGCGTCGACCAGGTCGCGCACGAGCTGCGGGAGGCGGTCCAGGAGGGCTACGACGCGGCCGAGGACCCGATCGCGCGGGCGACGGCGTGCATCAGCGCCCTGACGCGGTTCCTGGCCGAGGATCCGGCGCGGGCGGAGATGGCCCTGGTCGAGATCCTGGCCGCGGGCCAGGAGGCGATCGCCAAGCGCAACGAGACCATGGACTTCCTGGCGGATCTGGTGGTGCGGGGCACGACCGACCTGCCGGGGGCGGAGCACGTCAATCCGCTGACGGCCCAGACGATCGTCGGCGGGATCTCCGAGGTGCTCTACACGCGCGTCGTGCGGGGCGAGACGGACGAGCTCGAGCAGCTGGTGCCGGATCTCGTCCACGCGATCACGCTGCCGTACCTGGGCTTCGAGGCGGCGGAGGCGACGCGCAAGACGGTGCGCGAGCAGCTCGACGCCGAGAAGCTCGGCGAGACGTCGTCGACGACGGCCTGAGTCGAGCGGGGGCCGAGGCCTCAGGGCCCCCAGAACGACCGAAGCCGGCCGCTAAACGACCGGCTCCGGTAAGAAGCGTCGAAGAATCCGGCGGCGGCGCCGGAGCTAGTTGACGGCGGGTCGCGCCGTCGCCGCGGTACGCGGGTTGGCGTTCCGCACCCGGTCGGGCCCCCACATGGAGACCGCGGCCTGGGCCAGGTCGTCGTAGTCGCCGTCGGCGGTCAGCCGCTGGTGGACCAGCGAGGCCATCTCGCCGATGAAGACCTCGAAGTACAGGCTGGGTGCGGGTGCCTCGTGGCACTTCGCCCACTGCTGGTGCAGGACCTCGAGGACGCGATCGCGTGACTGCTCCCGCTCGATCGCCAGATCCGTGGCCCGCTCGCCCATCGGCGCCAGGCCGATCAGCGGGCAACGCTCCGCCGCCTGCGGATCCTCGTGCAGCAACCGCGCCATCGCGCTCATCCCCGCATGCAGCGACGGACGCCAAGAAGTGCCAGCGAGGAACGCTCGCTCCCACACCTCCAGCAGCCCGTCTTCAGCCGACATACGGTCCTGGCCGTTCGTCATGCGCAACTCCCTCTCCCGGACTCGACGGCTGGGAACGCCGCCGTCTTCGGCCACGCTAGCCGACCGGCCCAAGCGCGGCAAGCATCTTTGGTCGAATGTCGTAGGCGGAGGCTCGATTTGGGGTGATTCGACACGAACCACCCCAAATCGGCGGGACAACGGGACAACAGGCCGCGCGTCGTTCCCGTCGGCGGGCCGTACCCCGCCAGCCGGCCATCGCGATGGCGAACGCGGAGGGACGATGCCGGCGCATCGTCCCTCCGCGGCGCGCGGTCGAACCGCTGGGTCTCCCGGCGGCGCGACGTTCGGCGAGCTAGCGCTTCTTGACCTTCTTGCCCTTGACGGTGATCGTCTTCTTGAGGGTGACCGCCTTGCCCTTGGTCGGCCGGAACTTGACAGTCAGCGCAACCTTGACCTTCTTGCCCTGCGCCAGCGACCGCCGTGTGGCGCGACTCATCGACGCGGCGATGCTGGCGGTATCCGCCTTGTTGATCTTGCGGATGGCCTTGCGGAGGCGCGGGCCGCCCAACTCGAGACGGCCAGCACCGATGCCAACCACCCTTGCGGTGATTCGGCGCTGGGTCGCGGCCGCGGAGACGATCCGCAGACCGCAGTCAGGAGCGGTGAACGTCACGGTCTTGACCGTTCGTGCGCCACTCTGGCCCTCGAAGGTGATCGTCGTCGCCTTCGGCTTGTCGCAAACCCCGCTCGGCGTCTTCAGAATCCCGTGCTTTCCGGAATTCACGGTCATCACGAACCGTCGGATCGGAGCGTCCGGAATGGCGTTGAACGTCGTCACCAGGTTCTTGCCGGCGAGCTGGGAGTCGGCCATCAGGTCCAGCGGGACGCCCTCCCCATCGAGCTTCAGGTAGAGCTTCGGCAACGTCTTGACCGTCTTCCCATTCTCCTGACGCTCACCTCGAACGAAGTAGATCGGACCCTTCAGCGGCTCGTGCAATGCAGGCGTCACCGCCTCCGCGTGACCGACGATCGATGCTTCCGGACAAGTCCTCTTGGCCGCCGCCGCGGGTTCGCAGAGACTCTCCGCATTGTCCGGGTCGAGCGCGACGGCGAGCGGGAGCTTGACCTGCACCCGCTTCAGCCCGGACTGACCGAAGGCCTGAGACAGATCTGCCTCGACCCCCGGATGCTTGAACTTCCCCATTTCGCTCTTGCCGCCCGTGAACTTGAGCGACAACGACGGATCGAGCTTCAGCCCGGCACAGCCGGACGGCTGATAGCGGCTCGACACGTTGGCCACCGCACCGCCCGTGCCAGTAAGCGCCGCACCAATCGTCGACGGCGCGCAGCTGGTGGCATTGAAGATGAAGTTCGGGCGATCGAGCCGAATGTTCACCATCCTGATGCGAAGGGGCACACCGCCCAGAATCGTCGGCAACGGATCAGCCGGAGCCGCAACCTTCGCGTTGTTCGCGTCGACTTGCAGCGGCGACCGGACGACGACGGTCCCGAGATCGAACGGGCCGGCCTTGGCCGGCACAACGATCGACAGGCTGAACGGAGCCCCCTTGTAGGGTCCTGCGAGGTACACCTTGCCCCCCAGCGAGTACGGAGTAGCACCCGCCCCAGCGGAGACCGTCGTGTGACCGACCAACGTGTCGTCGGCACACGTACCGGCGGCAGCCCGTCCCTCATCGCAGAGCGGAACGCTCCCCAGCGCGCCCAGCAGGCCGGATGGCAAACTCGCCGAGATCGCGGCGAGCGGCTGGTCGGCATCGTCGCGACGCACAGTCATCGAGAAGGTCGAGAAGGCGCCGGCCAGCGGATTCGTCGTTCCCGCCTCGAAGGTTGGCGTGAACTGGTTCGGATCCGCGCATGTCGTGACATCGAAGCCCGACGTGAGATCACGAGTCTGCCCGGACCAGGAGGTCAGGCGAACCGTCGTCGTCTTCCGCCCGCATGTCGGCGGCGTCACCAGCGGGGCGCGCGACCCCCCCTTGAACTGGAGCCGCAGTCGTGAGAACGGGAGCTGGGGGTTGTTGTCGAAGCGGGCCGTCAGCTGACCTGTCCGAGAGTCGGCGACGATCGAGCCGGACAGCTTGATGAGCACGCCGTTGCCGCTCGCCGTCAGGAACAGCCGGTACATCTGGCCGGACTCGGGATCGGAGCTCTTCTGCTCGGCGACGTAGGCCTTGCCCGACAGCTGGCTCGTGAGAACCGGCGTATCGATCGTGAGCTCCCCGATCTGCGACGACCCCGGGCACGCCACCGGCGCGTCGTTGCCGACGCCGAACTGCGCGTCCGAACACGCGGTCAAGCCGTCCGCGGTCGAAGGATTCAGCGCAGTGCCCTCCGGCAGCGTCACCGTCGCGTCCTTGAGCTGGCCCGCCTGCAGGACCTCGGGATCGGTCGTCTGCGGGACGCCGAGGTCGATCGCGTATCCGGCTGGCGCGCCTCCGACCCGCGTGTCCGTCGCGAGATCGAAGGTCGGGCTGAACGGGACGCTGTCACAGCCAGTGATCGCGCCGCCGGGGGTCGTCGCGTCGGCATACGACGGATCCGCCGGGTTCTGCCACGACGTCAACCGGATCGTCGTCTTGAGCGGCTGCCCGTCGCAACGAACCGGATTGCTGAGGAAGGCGCCGGGCGCAACGCCGCTCGGATGCCCGAAGGAGAACGACGCCGGGTCGTACCGCTCGGCGTCGTGGGAAGCAGCGGCGGGCACGCCCCAAACCGTCATGTCGACCGTCGAGAGGCCTAGCCCCTGGTTCACGTTCCGCAGGTAGGCCGTCAGACCTCCGTCGGGCCGCACCGCCACGTCGACGAGGATCGAAACCGAATCGATCAGGCGCATGCCGAACTGGGCCGGACGGTCCGACCGAGCCTGCATGTTGTAGATCGGGGTCGGCTGCGGACCGCCACCGAAGTCCAGTTGGGCCAGGCCCACCTGTGAGGCGATCGGGCAGCGGCTGGTGTCCAGCTGCGCTTGGGTGCACTTCGGCGCCGTCGTCGGGTTGCCGACCGAGCCGAGCGGTAGCGCTACGTCGACATCCTTCAGGCTCGCGTTGGGACTGTTCAGGCCCGAATCCGGATCCGGATGGGTCGCAAGCGTGAACTTCAGATTCAGGTCCGCATGGGCACCGGCCACCAGGTTCGGCGAGCCGTTGGTGGTCAATGAGGTGCTGAACGACGTGATCTCCGGATCAGCCAGAGCATTCGCGGCCGTTGCACCCAGCAGACCGAGGCTGATGGCGCAGACCGACGTCAACCGTCGCCCCCACCGGCCGATCGCGTTCACACGCTGCTTCCTCTGCACAACGAACCTCGTCGGGTCGACGTTTGCGTCCATCCCATGGGCGATCACTTGGACGCCCCCTTCGAGCCGACGCGGGCCTTGGCCTTCTTGAAGGTCACGGAGACCGTGGCGCTCCGCGCGGCAGCGCCGATCGGCGCGAAACGGATGCGGACCTTGACGCGCACGCTCCCCCGCTTCCGCTGCGTGGCCAACCCCTTGCTGCTGAGACGAAGCCGCAGGCCGTAAGTGCCGGCCTTCGCCACCGTACGCTTCGTCGTCCTGAGACCGCTACCGGACGCAGAGATGTAGCCCGCACCCGTCACCCGGGCACTGACCCGAGCGTTCGTGCCCCGGACGCTGGCCGACTTGCGTGCCCTGACACCGTGCCGCACCGGTGGGACGACCTCGGGCGTGACGTTGCCGGGGCCGAAGGCGACCGACCCGATCGACGGCAGGACCGGCGAACCGGACAGCGGGCCCTGACACGCATCGGCGGCACACGGCTCGGTGGGTCGCGACGTGGGGTAGCCCCCGCCGACTCGCGCGTCATACAGGTCGTCGACGTTGTCCTTGTCGTCCTCGACCAGCGCATCCGCGGTCGTGAAGTACGCATCGCGGCCGTCGGGCGACGTGCCGACGAAATGGTCGTCGCCACTGCTCGCGCCACGAGAGATCATCGAGACCGAGTTGGTCGAGCGATCGAGAGCGAAGACCTTGATGTGCTGCGAGGCCGCGCCCGGCGTGAGGTTGTTCGCCGTCTCGAAGAACACCAGACGGCCGTCCGCCGTCATCGCCTGGACGCCCGACGGGAAGTAGCTGATGTTGGCCTTCGGGAACTGGGCGTCGTACTTCGGCCGGGCGCCTGCCCTGCACGAGATGCAGGCCAGCGAGTCCCCACTCGCTTCGTAGAGGTACATCTGCGCGTGCGGCGCGGACGTGTCCGGATCGCGATTGTCGTCCGAAGTCAGGCGGGCCCGCGACTGGAAGACCAGCGTCTCGCCGTCGCTGGTGGCCATGACCTGGCGATTGGCCGGCGTGACCATCTGCATATCCGACTCGTCCAGCTTGGCGACGAACGTCGTCCCGGAGCCAGACAGTCGGTAGAGGTTGACCGCCCCGGCCGTGCCGCCCGATACGAGCACGCCCCGCGCGATCACGTAGATCACCGAGAGGTCCTCCGAGACCCCGACGACCTGCTCGACGCGCGCACCGCTCGGATCCGCGACCGTCAAGTCCGTCAGCGTGTCGGACGACGCGTCGTAGCGGTACAGATCGCCGCCTTCGTTGCCGAGGGGCGCCGGCGGCGTCGCGTCGTCCGTCAGCCGCTCCCGGCTGATGAAGACCGCGCTGGCTCCGTCGGCAGTCGCGGCCTGGAACTGCGGTGCGACACGTGCGTCGGGCGTGGCTCGCCGCGATCGCGAGACCAACACGGTCTGCTTCGTCGACGCGCCCACGCCGCTACGAAGGTAGAGCTGATTCGGCTCGCCAGCCGACGGCGAGGCCTGGAAGTAGACGCGCGCGCCCGAGCTCGACACCGCGTTCTCGGCCAGGCCCTGCGGCGTGTTCCCGATCGGACGGTCCGCCTGGATCGCGCCGCTCGGCGCGACCGTCTCACCCGGAAGGATCCCGACGTTCTCGAGGCCGGCGGCCGACCGCGCATAGATGTTGCCAGCTGGCGCCTGGGAAGCCGCCGGAGCGCCCGGCGTTAGACTCGCGTTGGCCTGGAAGATCACCGTCGACAGATCCGCCGACGAGCCGGTGGCGACGGCTTGGAAGGCGGTGCGTTCCGCGGGCGGGATGTCCGACTCGGCCGCCGAGACCAACTCGAACTGGCCATTGGGCCCCCGGCGGTAGAGATTCGCGTTCTGGTAGAAGTACGGCGAGTACGGGCCGTTCAGTGAGTAGTCGGGCGCGCCGCCGGCGAGCGAGAACGGAGAACTCACGATCTGCGTCGCCAGGTCCGCGCTCCATCGGACCGGCGCCGACGGTGTCAGCGGGGGCGGCGGAGCAGGGGACGGAACGCCCTTCGCTTCGGTCGCCCAGGCAGCCGGGCCCCGACGCCCGACGTACGGCGAGTTGTACGCGCCCGACGGCTGGCCCGCGAAGGCGCCGAACGAGGTGTAGGCCACCAGGCCATCAGCGCCTGGCTGGCCGACACGCTCGATGCCGAAGCCGCCCTTGTCGTCCGGCGAGACCTTCTCGTATGCGCGACCGCCGGGCAAACCCGCGGATGAATTCGGGGCGGGCGCCTCGCTGGCAGCGCTCGCACCGGCAGGGATGGCGCTCAGCGCCAAGAGGCCCAGCAATGCCGTGCCAGTCCCGCGAAGAACGTTCCGACTAGTCAACTCTGCTCCAAGCTCGTGCGTGACACGCAATGCGAGGCGCGCATCAATGGCGACGTCCCGCATCACAACCATCAGACAAGACCACCGCGCAACGCCGCGACGTTGCGCGCGGCGTCCTGCGCTGCGATATGAACTAGCGGACCGAGCATGGCTCCAGCCCGCCTCCCTCTCTCTTGACACGCGATCGTACCTGACTGTCAGGGGCCGTGCAAATGAGGTCGTGCTTGCGCACAGATCGTCGCCGACGACATCGAGGGACACGGCGAACCGCAGGCGCGCCGCCGCCGGGCAGAGACGCGGCGACCACCGGTCCGACGAGCGACTTCGGGCGGCCCCAACGATGAACGACAGTGTTCCAGGCACGAGGGCGAGCCGGCGGCGGTGGCGCTGAGCGCTCCTGCCGCGAACATGAGCGCCGAGATCGCCCTCTGGACCTACGCTGGTCTGCCCTTCACTGGGGAAGCCGCATGAGAGACCGCTAGCCCCGACGCTCGCCGGCCGTTCCGGTCAGCGTTGAGCGAACGCTCAGTACTCCGTGATCGTGCCGCTCAGATGGAGGGGGCCCGTCGTCGAACCAGCGGCCACGCTGCCGTCGGCGACGAGCAACGCCGTCGTGGTCGCGGGGCAGGCCCCGGCGTGCGAAACGTTGACCGCGCCCTTGACCCGCAACGTGTCCGCCGGGCTCCCCAATACGGGCGCGCCGCCGCCAGTCAGCTTCGCCGGAAGCGTGGAAGCGTTGACGGTGATCGTGCAGGTTCCGACGGTGAACTTGACGCTGCCAGCCCCCACGCTGATACTCACATCGTAGTCCGAAGCGAGGAGCGACCAGAGCCACGTACCGGACGACGTCACGGTCACCGAACGGGGCAGGCCGCCGACCGTCGTCGTACAGTTGGCGAACGACGGCGACGGTCCGCTCAACGTGGCCGGCAGGCTAGTGATGCCCGTCGACGCCCCGCTGAGCGTCGCTGTGTTGTTGTTGCACTTGACGACGATGTTGCCGTCGATGAACACCGTCGGGCCACCAGTCGCCGTGGCGCTCAGCGTGGAGCTGGACGCGACGTAGAACGATGCGGCCGACGCCTGCGCCGTCGACACGCCGAGCGCCCCCGCCGCAACCATGAGTGCCGCCGTTCCCTTGGACTTCCTCATGCTGGTCTGCCTTTCCAATGCTTGTCAGGGCTGCTTCGAGCGACGCCAGGCGCCAGCTCCGAACTCGGGGCGATCCGCGACGCTCAGTACTCGGTGATGGTGCCGCTCAGCGCGTAGGTGCCCGCGACCGAGCCCGCCGCAGTGCTTCCGTCGGCGACGAACAACGCCGTCGTGGTCGCGGGGCAGGCCCCTGCGTGCGAAACGTTGACCGCACCCTTGACCCGCAGCGTGTTCGCCGGGCTCCCCAATACGGGCGCGCCGCCGCCGGTCAGCTTCGCCGGAAGCGTGGATGCGTTGACGGTGATCGTGCAGGTTCCGACGGTGAACTTGACGCTGCCAGCGCTCACGCTGGCACTCACGTCGTAGTCCGAAATCAAGAGCGACCAGAGCCACGTACCGGACGTCGTCGCGGTCATCGAACGGGGCAGGCCGCCGACCGTCGCGGTACAGCCACTGAACGACGGCGGCGGTGCGCTGACCGTGGCCGGCAGGAAGGTGAGCGAGGTGGACGACGGGAGCGGCACCACGGAACCGGTGCACTTGATGACGATGTTGCCATCAAGGAACAGCGCCGGGCCTCCAGTCACCGTGCCGGTGATCGATCCGGACGCGATGTAGGACGATGCCGCCAACGCTGGCGCCGCCGAGACACCGAACGCGCCCGCCGCAATCGTGAGCGCTGCCAGTCCCTTGGACTTCTTCATGCCAGTCTGCCTCTCTAGGTGCGGATCAGGATCTGCCTTCGAGCGAAACGCTCAGTTCTCCGTGATCGCCCCAGTCAGCTGGTAGCGACCCGTCGTCGAGCCAGCCACAGAGCTGCCGTCGGCCACGATCGACGCCGTTGTACTCGTCGGGCATGGCCCAGCGGTCGAGACGTTCGCGCTGCCGTTGAGCGTCAGGTAGCTCGCCGGCGAACCGAGAGCCGGGACGACATTGGCCGCGTCGCGGCCCTCAATCGCCACCGTGGAGGCGTTCACCGTGATCACGCACGTGCCGACGGTGATCGTCGCGCCACTATTGATCGGGTTGATGGTCCCCTGGTAGTTGGTGGTGCCGAGCGTGGCGCTCCAACTACCTGCAGTCGAGACTGTTGTCGGCCGCGGCAAGCCAGCGACCACACCCGTGCATCCACCGAACCATGGCGCCGGAGCGCTGAAGGTCGCCGGCAACGACGCCGAGGTCGTCGACATGCCAGCGATCGCCATCATGCTAGACGTGCACTTGACGGTGATGTTGCCGTGGATGATCACCACTGGACCGCCGGTCAGCGTGCCGTAGAGGGTCGTCGACGCTGGCGACACACTGTAGGTCGACGCCGCCGATGCCTGCGCCGTGGCGACGCTCAGCGCGCCCGCCGCCAACGCGAGCGCCAGGAAGCCCTTGGACTTCTTCATATTGCTCCGCCTCTCTAGGGCCTGGCAGGAGCCGCGTCAGACGAACCAAAGGTCGACTGGGCCCTCTGCAGGACATACATCGCGTGCCGCAGGCCGTCGCAGTAGCGGCGGCCGAGGCCCGACCCCGCCGCGATCGCGTCGATCGCGGCGAGACCAGGTCGGACGAGCGAGCGAGACGCTCAGTTCTCGGTGATGGTGCCGCTCAAGGCATAGCGGCCCGTGACCGAGCCGGCAACCGTGCTGCCGTCAGCGACGTAGGTGGCCGTCGTGTTCGTCGGGCAGCCAGCACCGTTCGAGACGTTGACGATGCCGTTGACCGTCAGGTAGCTGGCCGGCGAACCAAGAGCCGGAACGGCGTTGCTAGCGTCACGACCCTCAGCATCGACGGCGGACGAGTTCACCGTGATCACGCAGGTGCCGACGGTGATCGTGGCGCCGCTGTTGATCGGGTTGATGGTGCCCTTGTAGTTGGTGGTGCTCAGCGTACCGCTCCAGGTGCCGGTAGTCGACACCGTGACCGAACGCGGGAGACCACCAACGGTCGCCGTGCAGCCACTGAACACCGGCGCCGGCGCGCTGAACGTCGCCGGCAGGGCGGCGGTCGTCGTCGACAGCCCGCTGACCGTCGCCGTGCTACCGGTGCACTTGACGACGATGTTGCCGTCGATGAACACTGCGGGGCCGCCGCCCAGCGTACCGGTGATCGACGAGCTGGAAGCGACGTAGGTCGATGCGGCCGACGCCTGAGCTGCCGACGCGCCGAGCGCGCCCGCCGCGATCATGAGCGCTGCGATTCCCTTGGACTTCATGGTGTTACCGCCTCCTTGGGGCGATGGACGGGGAACCTGCGGGCCCGTTTCGCGAGAAGCGAGTCGAGCCCGCAGGGGACTGCCTAGTGGTGAAGTGACGACTCGCGAGCGGTCAGTTCCCGGCGACCACGTCGCTCGCGGCCTTGAGGAAGATGTTCGCCGTCACCGACGTCGCGTTCTTGCCGGCAGCCGAGGGCAGGCCGACCTTGAGGTTGACCAGCGGGTTGATGAAGTACCCGCCGAACCAGCCACAGTTGTTTGCTTCGCCGACGGCGAAGGCGTTGTCGACCGTGACATTGCCCTGAACCTCCGTCACGTACGGGTCCGGGAACTGGATATCGCCCGGGTGGCCCGTCATCGGCGTCGCCGGCGGCGGCGGGTTCGTCGTACCGGTGATCGTGTCCAGAATGATCGGGTTCGACTCCGAGCCGATCTGACAGTTCGGGCCGACGAAGGCGTTGTCGAGTTCGATCTTGATCGGCAGCTTCAGGCTGTACGTGTCGAAGTTCAGGACCGGGGTCCCAACGAGCTTCGCGGTGGCGTAGACGTCGTTCGCGCCGAAGATTGAGGCATCGAGGCCGAGCAGACCGCCCGGGATCTTGATCGGCTTCGCCGTCAACGCGCTACCACTCGTCGGCGGCACCACCGTGACGTTGTAGTTCGCGTCCTGCGAAAGCCCCGCCTCGATCTTGATCGAGTCTCCGAGGTCGACCGTCGTGTTGTTCATCCGCAGGTAGCCTCCGGTGCTCTGGATCACCATGCACGACAGCACGTCCGGATTGCCCGTCGGACAGCGCGCAAACGACGGCGGCGGATCGCCACCCGCCATCGCGGTCGAGGCGGAGGCTGCGAGCCCCAGCAGCGCCGCCGCGCCGATTGCCGTGGCCCGAGCACCGAGCCGGTTGACTGGCATCGTCACAACTCTCCTGCGTTGTCGTCTGAATGGCGGGGCCGGGCTCGCCTGACGCGAGCCCGGCCTCGAGAGCGTCGGACACGGAAGCGCTGGTCAGTGACTTGCTGCCAGCACTTCGGGCGCGTCCGGGAACACTCAGTTCTCGGTGACGGTCCCGCTCAGGGCGTAGGTGCCCGTGACGGACCCGGCGACGGTGCTGCCGTCAGCGACGTAGGTCGCCGTGGTGTTGGTCGGGCAGCCAGCGCCGTTCGAGACGTTGACAACGCCGTTCACAGTCAACGTGTTCGCCGCGCTGCCCAGCGTCGGAGCGCCGCCACCGGTCAGCTTCGCCGCAACCGACGACGCGTTCACGGTGATAACGCAGGTACCGACGGTGATCGTCGCACCACTGTTGATGGGGTTGATGACCGCGTCGTAGCTCGAGGTGAGCAGCGAGCCGCCCCAGGTGCCGGTCGTCGAGACCGTGACCGAACGAGGCAGACCGCCAACGGTCGCCGTGCAGCCGGTGAACGCCGGCGCCGGAGCGCTGAACGACTTCGCCAGCGCAGTGGGCGAGGTATCCAGGCCGGACACCGTCGCGGTGCTACCCGTGCACTTGACGATGATGTTGCCGTCGATGAACACTGCCGGGCCGCCGCCCAGCGTGCCGGAGATCGACGTGGCGGACGCGAAATAGGTCGATGCGGCCGACGCCTGAGCTGCCGACGCGCCGAGCGCGCCCGCCGCGATCATGAGCGCTGCGATTCCCTTGGACTTCTTCATGGTGCTACCGCCTCCTTGGGGCGATGGATGGGGAACCTGCGGGCCCGTTTCGCGAGAAGCGAGTAGAGCCCGCAGGGGACTACTTGGTGGGGTGACCGCAGATCGCGGTCAGTTCCCCGCGACCACGTCGCTCGCGGCCTTGAGGAAGATGTTCGCCGTCACCGAGGTTGCGTTCTTGCCCGCGGCCGAGGGCAGGCCGACCTTGAGGTTGACCAGCGGGTTGATGAAGAACCCACCGAACCAGCCACAGTTGTTCGCCGAGCCGACGGCGAAGGTGTTGTCGACCGTGATGTTGTTCTGGACTTCGGTCACGTACGGATCCGGGAACTGGATATCGCCCGGGTGGCCCGTCATCGGCGTCGCCGGCGGCGGCGGGTTCGTCGTACCGGTGATCGTGTCCAGAATGATCGGGTTCGATGCCGAGCCGATCTGACAGTTGGGCCCGATGAAGGGGTTGTCGAGTTCGATCTTGATCGGCAGCTTCAGGCTGTACGTGTCGAAGTTCAGCACCGGCGTCCCGACCAGCTTCGCCGTGGCGTAAACGTCGTTCGCGCCGAAGATCGAGGCATCGAGACCCAACAGGCCGCCCGGGATCTTGATCGGCTTCGCCGTCAACGCGCTGCCACTCGTCGGCGGCACCACCGTCACGTTGTAGTTCTCATCCTGCGAGAGCCCGGCCTCGATCTTGATCGAGTCTCCGAGGTTCACGGTGGTGTTGTTCATCCGCAGGTAGCCGCCCGTGCTCTGGATCACCATGCACGACAGCACGTCCGGATTGCCCGTCGGACAGCGCGCAAACGACGGCGGCGGGTCGCCACCGGCCATCGCGGACGGCGCGGCGCTCGCGACACCAACCAAGACTGTGACTCCGACCGCGGCGGCTCGACCGCGAATACGCTGGAACGGCATTGGATACGATCTCCTCTCTTGGACCATTGGGAGATCGCTTTCAAGCGCTCTCCTCTGAGACGAGAACGTACCTGAGTCTGTATGGATACGCAAGTGCGTTTTTAACCGGCGTTTGCCGGCGCGTGCAACGCCGAGGGGGGCGCTAGCGCCCCCCTCGAAAAGCCCTTCAGGAAGCGGGGCCTTCGCCCTCACTTTCGCTACCGCCCCCGCTTCACCCGCACCGCGTACTTCGACGGCTGGGTGAGGACCTTCGGGTTGTCGATCTCGCCCAGTCGGCTGATCAGGCGCGCCCACTGGCCGGGCTTCAGGATCCGGGCCAGCTGGCGGCCGAGCTTCGGGTCGTCGGTCGCCTGGGGACGGAAGCCGACGTGGATGTGGTCGTCGTGATCCGGCAGCGACATCGTGTTGTCGGTCCCGGAGAAGGTCATCAGGCTGATGATCTGGTGCGGCTTCATCGCGCCCTGCAGCTGCAGCAGCAGGCGGATCGTCGACTCGGTGATCGTGCCCGGACCCTGGGTCTTGGGCGTGATCGTGATGCCGTTCAAGGCCGCGATGTCGACCGCGCTGCCCGACGAATGCTCGGAGACGTTGCCCGACGCGGTCAGGTAGCCGTGGCCCGAACGCAGCGAGGTGATCGTCAGCTTCAGGCCGTTCGCCGTCAGGTACTCCAGGGTCGCCAGCACGCGCCGGTCGATCGCGCCGGCCTCGATGTCGGCCCGGCCCTGGGGGTAGATGCTCAGGTTCCGGTCCGCCAGCACGCGCTGCTGGAGCTGCGCCTTGCTCATCAGCAGCACCTGGCCCGCCCCCGCCGTGCCGAACAAGGACCGGCCCTTGGCCCGGTAGACGGCCGTCGACTCGAGCAGCTTCCAGCCGTCGAGGATCGGCTTCGGGTCGATCCGCGGCGCCTCGCGACCCGCCGGCCGGATCTCGAAGGTCATCCGCCCCGCCTGATCGGGCGGACCGTCGACCTCGCCATCGTCCGTGCCGGAGCCGACGCGTCCGAGGCTGGTCCCGGCGAGCACCCGCGCGCCACGCTTGAGGGGCCGGTAGCTGAGCTGCTCGGGCTTCAGCCCGTGGAGCGCCGCCAGGTCGGGACGATCGCCGATCGCCGGCAGCTGGCCGTCGCCCGTGGTCAGGCTGTCGGTCGGGGGCGCGTACGGCCCCGGCGTGACCGTGGCCACCTCGGCGCCGGGAGCCGGCTTCTCCGACTCGACCGGCGTCTGGTCCGGCGTCCGGCTCTGCTGCCCGCCCGACGTGTCGCCGATCGGCTCCGGGACGCCCGGAACCGGCAGCAGCGGGGGCAGGCTGCTGGTCGGGGGCGGCACCGGGCTCCCCCGCCGCCGGGACCGTCGCGGCTTCGAGTCCGGCGCGGTCCGCTCGCGGGCCGCATCCGCGTCCGCCGCCACGGTCGCCGACTCATCGATCGCCATCGCCGCCCGCACGCGCGTACCGGCGGGCCGCTTCGCCGGCGCGCTCCGCTCGGCGCCCGGGGTGGGACCGTCGACCGGCAGCGCCCCGGGGTTCGCCTCGGCGCGCTGCCGACGGCCCGGGTTGGCGAGCACGCGCAGCTTCGGCCGCGGGCTCGAATCGACGACGCCGATCGTGCCGTCCGCCGCCGGCTCGGGGTTCGCCGGATCCTCGGCCACCGGGGTGCGCGGCCTCGTCTTCGGCTTCGGGGCGGCGAGGCCGGCCTTGGCCAGCGGCAAACCCCTGAGCGGCCCGTGCGGCGGCAGCGGTGCGGCGGCCGGTCGCGATGCGTCGACCGCGGTCGTCGCCACCTCCGCGTCAGCGGCAGGCGAAGGCGACGGCCTCGAGCTCAGCGGCTCCTTGCGGTCTTCCTCCCCCGCCCCGGACGCCGCGCCGCGCTTCACCGTGCCCGCGGTCGCGGGTCGGGTCGGTTTCGGATCGGCTGGCGGCTGATCGGGCTCGGCGCCGCGGTCGGCGTCGGCCTCCGGATCCTTGGGCGCCGGGTAGTAGGCCTCGACCGACTTCAGGTGCGCGTAGGTGTAGACGTTGCCGTAGACGTCGCGCAGCTGGACGTACTTGCCCAGGCGCGGGCTCTCGCCGACCCGGGTGACCTCACCGTCCTGGACCGCGACGGCCGCCGCCCCGGGAGCGGTGCGGATCTCGATCGAGCGACGCTGGCTCGACTCGACCGGCCGGGCGGCGTTGTTGCCCTTGGCGGTCTTCTGGGAGGCCTCGATCGCGTCGTCGCCGTCGTAGGTCGCCGCACGGTCGACGGGGAACATCCCCTGGGTCAGACCGGCGAGCGAGGACACCAGATCGGCGGGCAAGCCGGCGATCAGCCGCGCCCGCAGCAGCACCGAGCGGACGTACCAATCGGCGTGGTTGTAGGCGAAGATCGCCTTGCGGATGTCCTGATCCGCCCCCGCGGCGCGCAGGTAGCGGGCGGCGGAGAAGATCGCGTCGACCGGGTTGTAGGGATCGGCCTTGCCGTCGCCGTTCGCGTCGGTGCCGTACGTGTCCCAGGTCGCGGGCATGAACTGCATCCAGCCCAGCGCGCCCGCGGTCGAGATGCTCAGGTTGCGGCCGTAGTCGGTCTCGATCTCGTTGATCGCGGCCAGGATCTCCCAGCGGATCCCGTACTGGATGCCCGCCGCCTGGTAGATCGGCAACAGGAACGGCGGGATCCGGAAGCGGTCGAGGAAGAGGTTCGGAACCGCCGTCGGCGCGTCGGGCAGCGGATCGCCGGCGTCGGCCGACGCATCGCCCGGCGTCGTCCCGTCCGGCGTGGTTCCGCCCGACTCTCGGTCGGCGTCGCGGTCTCCGGCGCGCCGCTGCTCGTCCCGGCGACGCTTCTCCTCGCGACGCTGCTCGCGCTCGCGCGCAGCGGCCTCCCGCGCCTTCTTGACCGACTTGCGGGCGTCCTCGCGCTTCTGCCCACCGCCATCGACGGCCAGCGGGTCGGAGCGACCCGGCCGGCGACCCGGCTTGGGCGTGGCGGGCGGCGGGGTCGGCGTGGTCTCGGTCGGCGTCTCAGGAGACGGGGTGGTCTCCGTCGGCGTCGTCGCCTCGGTCGAGGCGGGCGCGGTCGTCGTCGACGCGGCCGGCAGCGGCGTGGTGTCCGCGCCCTCGGCCGCGGCAGCCGCGGGCGTGACCAGGGCCACGCCCGCAACCACGGCCAACAGGCCGCCGCGCGCATGCCCGGAACGCGAGGCGTGGGCCGGGCGATGCTGGGCGGCCAGGTCGGTCGGGTCGGGGCTCATCGCGTTCCCTTCAGCTGCACCGGCGGGTCGGCCGTCAGGTGCGGGTAGGCGGTGCCGTAGCCGGGCTGCGGCCCCTGCGGCTTGCACCCGGGCCGCAGCACCTCGCCACCGGTCAGGTTCCGGAAGACGTAGGCGCCAACCAGGTCCTCGAGGCCCTCCGGGATGCTGGCGGTCGGCGCCGGCGGATCGGGGTTGGCGCAGCTGGCGGTCGAGAACGACGTCAGCCCCTGCGCCAGCAGTCCCATGCCGCCGGGACTGACGTAGGCGTTGCGGCGCGACTGGCCCAGCGGCCGCTGCTGGAAGGCCAGCCCCTCGGGGCTCAGGGTCTGCGATGCGCGCAGGTAGTTGACGGGCGCCCCACCGCCCACGGACCGCTGGCGGGCCTGGCTGGCCGCGGCCAGGTTGCCCGCGAACCCGGTGATCTCGCGACGGTACTGCCCGAGGTAGCGCACCATCGGATCGAGCTGGCGCAGGAAGGGCTGGAAGTCCTCGAGCAGCGGCGGCAGGTCGCCGAGCAGCCGCCGGAGCGCGGGCACGCCCCGTTCCGATGCCGTGACCAGCGGCCCCAGTCGCTCCATGAAGCCGCGGAGCGGACCGCTGAGCCGCTGCAGGGCGTCGAAGGTCGGGCCCAGCTCGTCGGCGGCCGGCAGCAGGCGCTGGACGATCGGCCGACCCTCGCGGGCCAGCCGCGTGAACGCCGGCAGGGTCGCCGCCGTCTCCCGCTCGAAGCGCGGCAGCCGCTGGAAGATCGCGGCCAGGTCACGGTTGCGCGCCCCCAGCAGCGAGAACGTGCGCTCGCTCGCCCGAACCAGTCCCCGCAGATCGCCGTCGCGAGCGCTGATCGCGCCGAAGACCTTGCCGGTGCCGGAGACGGACTGCCGGACGGCGTCCTGCTGGGCGTCGAGCAGCGCGCTCAACCGGCCCATCTCGTCGACGAACTCCGGCAGCTCGGCGAGGGTGGCGCTGAAGTCGGCGGCGCGGCCGCGGACGGCCTGCGCCTGCGACTGCATCCAGACCCGGAACGCCGCGCGCGTCTTCGGATCGAAGGTCTTCAGGATCTCGTCGAGCTCGACCGTCGACTCGACCCGCGAGCTCTGGAGCGCCCCGCCCTCGGGCAGCGTCCCGCCGGGGTCGTTGCGACTCGGCGCGAGCTCCAGGTAGGTCTCGCCGAGCAGCGTCTTGGCCCGCAGCATGGCGCGGGTGTTGCGTGGGATCGGGGCGAACCGTCCCTGCAGCTCGATCGTCGCCCGGGTCCGGTTCTGGACGCCGGGTTCGATCTTGACCACCTTGCCGACGTTGACGCCGGAGATCCGCACGTCGGCGGTGGTCGCCAACTGGGTCGCCTCCGGGAGCAGGACGGAGAAGCGGTAGCCCTCGGGCTTGAGCGGGACCGGCCCTCCGAACGAGACCCAGAGGAAGAGCAGACAGCCGAAGCTCGACAGCGCGAAGACGATCATCGCCAGGATCTGCGGGATGGTGGGACGCTTCTTGATCATCCCTTGTTGTCATCCTTGTCCGGCGTTCCGCGACAGGTCTGGTCGTAGGTCGGCACCGTCAGCAGCCGAAGGAGCGTGCCGAGCGTCGGGTTGTTCTTCACCACCACGTCGGCGAGGCTCAGCGCGCCACAGGGCAGGTAGACCATCGACCGCCGGAGCGCACCGACGCCGTCCTGGCTGCCGAGGGCCGAGTTCGTGTTGTGGTTCGCCCAGGGCAGGTAGTAGAGGTAGCCCTTCTGCTCGCCGGGCGGATCGAAGGCCAGCGTGTCGGTCAGCGCGTTGAAGACGCGCAGGACCCGGTCGAGGTCCGGCGCCGCGGCGGCCAGGTCGCGCGCCGCGGGGGCGAGCGCCCGAACGGTCGGCTGGGCCGTGCGCGAGAACGGCCGCAGCTGCTCGCGGAGGACCGGCGTCGTCTGGCGCAGGAACGGGCGCAGATCCCGCATCGCCGTCGGGAGCGCGCGGGCGCCGGGCAGCAGACGCGGCGACGCGGTCTGCAGCGTGCGGGCGAACCGCTTGGCCTTGCCCAGCGCCTCGTCGCTGGCGCGGAGGGCGGCCGGGAAGCGGTCGAGCGCCTCGCCGAGGTTGCGGTTCTGGTTCGCGAACCGCCGGAAGACGTCGGCGCTCGACCGCACGAACCGCGCGAGCTGCTGGTCGCGGTTGCCGAGCTCGTCGGCGATCAAGCCCAGGTTGTGGACCAGACGCCGCAGCTGCCCGCTGCGCCGGGCGACGAGCCGCGTCGCCTCGGCGGAGTGGTAGGAGAGCGGGGTGAAGCGCCGCAGGTCGCGCGCCAGCGCCCGACCACCCGAACCGCCGAGCGCGACCCCGGCTTCGCTGAGCAGGTTCGCCAGCTCGGCGCGGGTGTCGCTGTCGAGGCTGGCCAGCACCTCGTCGAGGTTCACGTCAGGCGCGGTCAACGCGCTGCTGACCGTCGCGCCGTCCTTCAGCGGCGCCCCCGCGGCGGGCGTCCCCGGATCGACCTCGACGACCATGTCCTTGAGGCCGGTCTTCGGCCGCAGCAGGAAGCTCGCGTCCGGGTAGATCTTCGCGTGCTTCGGGCCCATCCGCAGGCGCACCACGGCGACGCCACGGTCGAGCCGAACGCCGGCGACGTCCCCGACCCGGATCCCCGAGATCGTGACCGCCTGCCCCTGGCCCGGCGCGACGCCGTTGGCGGTCTCGAACCGGGCGTCGAGGTAGAAGTGCTCCTTGCCGACGAAGGGGAACCAGCTCGGCGGCACGAAGTTCTGGTGGCCGAAGATGTAGCCGCCGACGGCGACGCCGAGGATCATCAGCAGGACGAGCTTCACCGCCTGCGTCCCGTGGAAGCGGATCGCGCGCTTCACGGCGCCAGCTCCTCGGGCGGCAGCGGGTTCAGGTTCGGGCGCGACGGCACCGGGCTGTTCGGACGCGAGCCGTCGGCAGGCCCGGTGGCGCTGCGCAGGTCGGGGACGCCGGCGCGGTAGCACGGGACGTCGCGTCGCAGCGGCGGCGTCCTGCCGCCGGGGTAGACCGGCCGCGTGCCGGCCGAGCGGATCGGCGAGACGCTGCGCGAAGCCTTGCCTTCGGCGATCGTGGTGCCGCTGCGGATGACCGGGCCACCGCCGATCGTGGGCAGCCGCAGGAGCGTGCCGTTGCCGTCGAAGCTCTGGGCCTCGGAGGCCTGGCCGACCATCGCGTACCACAGCTCCTTGTAGTTCTCGGAGCCGGTGGAGAGGTCGCCGTCCGGGACCGGGAGCTTGGCCGTGGGCACGAGCGTGTCGCTGGCGCAGCGCGCCAGCAGGTCGGTGTTGCGGACCAGGTTGCGGCTCTGGTGCGTGAACGCGGCGAGGTTGCCGATCGCCGGCGCCAGGTCGCGCGCCAGCCCGCCGAACTCGGCGTTCCCCAGCAGCGGGTAGGCCTGGGTCAGCCACGGACGGGCGGCGACGATCGTCGCCGGCAGTTCGTCGAGGCCGGACGCGAGCGCTCGCGCCAGCTGCCGGCTCGGCGGGAGCGCCCGTCGCAGGTCGGCGAACGCGACCCGTCCGGTGGCCGCGACGGCGGCCAGCTCGCGGACGGTCGCCCGCAGCCCAGCGGCGTGGAGCGCGGTCGCGCCGACGGTCGTGTCGAAGTCGCGGACGAGCGACGTCAGCGCGCCCTCGTCGCGAGCGAGTCCGCCGGCGGCCCGTCCGAACCCGCGCAGGACCCGGGCCAGGTCGCCGTGCTCGGTGCCGCGAAGCGCGTCGGTCACGATCGCCCCGTCCCGCAGCGCCGGCACGCTCGAACGGAGCGTCTCGTTCATCGCCTGGCCACCGGTCAGGCCACGCACCACCGGGGCCTGGGTCGCGTCCTCGGCGGCCGTCGGCTTGGACCCGAGCGCGTCGCCGAAGCCCTGCAGCGTCTGCTGGAGCCCCGTGCGGACGTTGCCGCGCAGCGGGCTCAGGACCTGGTCGAGCTGGACCGGGGTCGCCGTCTGCGCGACGGGGATCGTCCCACCGCTGGGCAGCTCCGCCGTCCCGGGGGTGCCAGGGCGCAGGTCGACGTAGAAGTTGCCCTCGAGGAAGAGCTTCGGCCGGATCTTGAGCTCGGCGTCGCGGCGGATGGGCCGACCCTCGTCGTCGATCCGCATCGTGATCTGCGCGAGGTTGGTCTGCCGGTAGCGGCCGACGGCCATCACCTTGCCGACGTTGACGCCGGCGATCCGGACCTGGCTGCCCGGCACGATCAGGTTCGAGGTCGGGACGACCGCCTTCACCTCGTAGTGGGACTGGAAGGGGATCGCCTTGCTGAAGATGAAGTAGACGACGATCAGCGCCAGGGCGATCGTGAAGATCCCCGCCTTGACGTTGCCGAAGCGCTCGATCCAGACGCCCTGGGTGGTCTGCGCCATCAGCGGCCGCCCTTCGCCGACGCGGCCTTCCAGCGGCCGGTCGTGGTCGTCGCCACGCCCTGGAGGCCGGGGACGTTGCCGATCAGCGGGGCCCCGGTCCGGTAGACCTTGCTCTCGCTGCCGGCCTCGCACTCGCGGGGCTGGCCCGGTGCGGCGGTGTTCGGGTAGGGGTTGCTGTGCAGGTAGCTGTCCTTCGCCGCCCCGCGTCGATCCGGGTCGGCGGCCGAGGAGGGAACGGCGGAGGGTCCGACCTCGCTGGCCGGCACCTGACTCGGCGCGACCGCCGAGACCCGCAGCATCGCGCCAACGGCGTCACCCTCGGAGATCACGTTGGCGAGGTTGCGCAGCAGCACCCCGCCGTAGTTGCAGACCGTCTGGGCCGGCGCCAGGAACGAGCTGAGCGGACGCACGGTGACGGCGGTGTTGGTCAGCGCCTGCAGCCCGGTGTGAACGCGCTGGTCGTCGTTGAACCGCTCGAGATCGCCGAGCGTGCCGATCAGGCGCCGGTTGAGTGCCGGTGCCCGACGCAGCGCGGGCGTTCCCGCTGCGAACGCCGCCGCCGCATCCGGCGCGGCGGCCGAGAGCGAGGCGAACGCCGGTCGCAGCCGCCGGAGGAGCGCGGTCGAGCTGCGCATGAAGGCCGCCTGCTTCGGCAGCTCCTCGGTGCCGGCCTTGAGCGCGCGCGGGCCGTAGCTGATCGACGCCATCAGGTCGGTCCGGACGCTGCTGAGCGCGGCGAACGTCTGCCGCAGCGCGGTGAACAGCCGGGCCTGCTCGCGGGCGACCGGCGCGACCTCGGCGGCGGCGCGGGCGAGGGCCGGGAACAGCACCGCGAAGCCCGTCTCCGGTCGGACGAGGTTGCGCGCCGCCGGCTCGAGGTGCGTGACGAGCGGCAGCAGGCCCACGATCGCCCGGTTCAGGGCCGCGCCGCGGCCGGCCAACCCCGCCCCGAACTCGACCAGGTTCTCCTGCGACGCCCGCCGGGTCGGCGGATCGAAGGTGTTGAAGAAATCGTCGAAGTCGACGGGCGCCGGCGCCGCGCGATCGAGCGCGATCCGGCCGTTCTGCGGCACCATCCGCGACGAGCGGCCGGCGGTCACGTCGACGTAGCGCAGACCGAGCGGCGACTTCGGGCGGATCGCGATCCGCGAGTCGACCGGCAGCTTCCCCGACGAGCGGTCGAGCTTGAGGTGCAGGCGGGCCCCGGTCCGTCCGTCCGGTCCGACGATCGGGGTGATCGAGCCGAGCTGACCGATCCGGGCGCCGCCCTTGCGGACGTCGTTCCCCGCGACCAGGCCAGCGGCGTCCGGCACGTCGACCGCGACGTCGTAGGTGCGGACGAACGGCAGCCCGCTGTTCGCGTTGTAGGCGAGGACGAAGGCGACGAGGGTGATGAGGATCCCCGCCGCGCCGACCAGGACCGGATTGGCGACCAGGGCGGAACGGCCCCGCAGCGGCGGACGCTCGCTCATCGCTTGGCCTCCTTCGGTGCCTCGCCGAGCAGGGCCTCGAGCGCTCGCTTCACGCGCGCGGGATCATCTCCGGCGAGCGGTCGCTCGCGATCGTCCTTGTGCTGGCGCTCGGTCGACGGGGCCTCGTCGCCGCCGGCCGGGTGATCCTCGGCGTCGCGCGATCGGCCAGCGGCCTTCTTCTCCGCCGCGACCGAGGCCGAGGTCGGCAGGACCGGCGGCGGCGGGCTGCTGCGCAGCTGGCGTGCGTAGGCCCGCGCCTCGGCCTCGGGGTCCGACGACGCGCCGGTGCCGAGCTGACCGCCGAGCCAGGAGCGGCACGTGCCGTCGGACGTGCTCGAGCTTGCGAGCCGATCGAGGCAGCCGTTGACCAGGAGGCTCGCCCGCGTGTAGTGGCCGGTCCCGTCGAAGCCGTTGAGCGCGCCCGTGTAGAAGTAGATGAGCTGCATCAGCGACTCGATGCCGCCGGCTCGCTCGAGGCTGCCGAAGAGCGCGCTCAGCTCGCGCATCGCGGGCCGCAGCGGCGTGCCCAGCGCGGCGAAGCGGTCGACCAGCGGCCGGATCCGCGGCAGGGTGACGCGGCCGCGATCGGCCAGGCGGCCGAGCGAGACGAAGGCCGGGGTCGCGGCCCGCGCGAACGGACCGAGCAGTGAGATCGACCGGTTGATCTGGGGCGCGTTCCGCGACAGGCTGGCGATCGCCGGATCGGCCTGGTCGATGAGGGCCGAGATCCGCTTCGCGCCCGGCTCCAGCTGGCGCAGGAACGCCGGCAGCCGCTCGATGTCCCGCTCCAGGTCGTCGCCGCGCTCGGCGGTCGCCTCCGCGACGTCGCCCATCCGGTCGAACGACGAGCCGAGGTCGGCCCGTCGCTCGGCGAGCGGTCGCAGCACCGCGTCGGAGTCCGAGACCAACCGATCGATCGTGCGGTTCTGGCGAGCCAGGATGGTGACCAGCTGGTCGGCCTGCTGAAGGGCGGGGTTGGCCCGGATGATCGCCTTGCGCAGCGTCTCGCCGTTGCCCGCGACGCCGGCCCCGAACTCGGCCACGATCAGCCGCAGCCGCTCGCGCTGGGGCAGCTGGTTGATGTTGCCGATCAGGTCGATGCCGACGGCGCTGGTGGTCCGCTCGACGGGCAGCAGGTGCTGTCCCGCGCCGTCGCCGCGCTCGATCCGCGCCAGGCTCGGCGCCAGCGGACGCCCTTCCGCCCGCGGCTGCGTCGGCTTGCAGTCGACGAACTGCTCGCCGATCAGCGACTGGAGCCCGATCGCGCAGGTCGCGTCGGACCGGAAGGGGATGAAGGCCGGATCGTCGATCCGCAGCACGGCGACCGCGCGGTTCTGAGGACTGAGCTCGAGCTTCTCGATCGTGCCGGCGATCACGCCGGCGACCTTCACGTCCTCGCCCGTGACCAGGAAGCTGCCGTTGTCGAACTCGACCCGCACGCGGTACGCGCCGTCGTCGCCGTCGTCGCCGCTGAGCAGGGCCACGACGACGCCGAGCAGCACCAGCGCGAGCAGCGTGAGCAGCAGCGGCACGAGCCCGCGGCGGTTCGCCTCCTTGGCGGTGGGGAAGCTGCCGTCGCTCATCCGCCGCCCCCGATCCGCTGGGCCGGCGCGCAGTCCGGGTTGGCGAGCGGCCCGTCGTCGACGAACGGCGCCGAGCCGTCGGGCGTCGCCGCGGCGGTCCCGGGACAGCGGCGGAGGTTGCCGTTGGTCACCGCATCGCTGCGCCCGCGCTCGTCGAGCGGCTTCGGCTCCAGGCGGGGCCCGTCCGGACCGTCGACGACGCGGTAGGCGTCGAACAGCGGCAGCGACCGCAGGTAGTGGCCGCGCGCGTCGTAGGTCGCCGCCGCCGAACCGTAGCCCCGCAGCCAGGCCACGAGATCGGGGATGTACGGCCGGATGAAGGAGAAGATCGGCGTGCTGTCCTTCAGCGCCCGGCTCGAGCGGGGGAAGGCGGCGCTCGCCTGCGCCGCGAGCGGCGGCAGGTCGCGAAGCGCGTCGAGCCCGTCGTTGCCGACGCCGGGGCGATCGACCAGCTGACGGAGGCGGGTGACGACCGGCACCGCGCGCTCGGTCGTTCCGCGGAGCTGACGCAGGAACGGCGCCAGGTCGCCGCTCGACCGGTCGGCGGCGCGCAGCAGGCCGCGGAGGTCGGGGATCGACGCCCGCAGCTCGGCCAGCCCCTCGCTGCCCTCCTGCAGCGCCGTCGGCAGGTCTCGGAGGACCCCGCTGAGGCCGGCCGTCTCGGTCGAGAGCGCCTCCATGGTCCGGCGCGCGCCGCCGACCAGGCTCGTCAGCCGCTCCGGCTCGCGCGCCAGCGCGCTCGTGGCCCGCCCGCTCTGGACCAGGAACTGCTGGAACTCGGCGCTCTGCCCGGTGATCTCCTGGCTCAGGCGACGCAGCCCGCCGAGCGCGGCGGGCAACGCCTGCGCCGAGGCGTTCGCCTGCTTCTCGCGACCGGCGTACCAGCTCGCGAACCCGCCGACCATCCGCTGGAGGCCCTTGCGGGTGCGGCCGTCGAGCGCGTTCAGGAGCGCATCGACGTCGACGGTCGAGGTCGTTCGATCGACGGGGATCACCGCGTCGTCGGCCAACGGCTTGCGGTAGGAGGGCGCCGGCGACACGTCGACGTAGCGGCCGGCGACGCTGCCGAGACCGCTGATCCGGATCGTCGCCGTCGACCCGTCGCGCAGCGGACCGTAGGCCGAGTCGACCGAGATCCGGACCTCGGCCAGGTCGTTGCGGGTCAGCGAGATCGACTGGACCGTCCCGACCTGCACGCCGCCGATCCGCACCGCGCCGCCCTTCACGATCTGGCTGGCGTTGTCGAAGACCAGGCGGTACTCGCGGGAGTCGCTTCCGCCGAGCGTGATCGCCAGGACGATGCCGACGACCAACGCCAACGCGAATGGCGCAACGCGGCGCGCACGCCGGCCGTTGGGGGACGTCATCGACAGGGGGTCTCTCTCCTCTCGGAGTGCCGAACGACTCGGCACTCCGATCGCCGTGAATATACACATGGCCATTCGATCGGCGTTCATTGGGTTTTGGTTGCGTCGGATACCAGGCACCGCCCTGGCGCCCGAAACGCTCCGAATCACGGGCGCCGCGGCTCATACGTTGGTCCAGAGGAGATGACAGCTCGGGCCGAACGGCGTACGCGAACGCCCGCGTCGCTATCGGGCGCCGCTCGAATACGAACCTGCGCATAGAGATCGACGAACGTGTACGGTGCGGAAATCGAGGGTCCGGCCCTGAAGAGTCCTGCGCCGACCCCAATTCCAACGAGGAGAGAGTCCATGCCCCATCGCAAGCTCGCGGCGTCGGCCGCCGCCCTGCTCGGCCTGGCCGTCATCGCCGGCCCCGCGGCCGCCCAGACCAGCTCGGGCACGACCATCGAGGTCACCAAGGTCCAGGTGTCGCCGAACAAGGCCGGCACGAAGAAGAAGCCGCGCGCGGTGAAGAAGCTGACGGTCGGCGCCCGGGTCAACGTGGCCGAGGGCCAGAAGCGACCCGTCATCAACCGGATCAAGGTGCTCTTCCCGAAGGGCTCGGTCTGGAACGGCGCCAAGTACCCGAAGTGCAGCCTGTCGCAGCTCAGCTCCTCGGCGGACTTCCCGACCTCGAAGTGCGGCAAGGCCGTCTTCGGCAAGGGCAAGGCGAACGCCCTGGCCGACACCGATCCGACCGTCGCCAGCATCCGCGTGGTCAACGGCGGTGCGAAGAACATCTACTTCTACACCTCGCTCGACAACCCGGCCGTCGTCCGTGCTCCCGCCCCCGGCAAGCTGACCAAGAAGTCGGGCAAGTGGGCCTACGAGCTCGACGTCACGATCCCGGATGAGCTCCAGATCGTCGGCGGCGTGCCGATCGCGGTGACCGACCTGGCGGTGACCGCCGGCAAGGGCAGCATCCTGGCGACCTCGTCCTGCCCGAAGGACAAGAAGTGGCCGTTCGAGGTGACCGCCTACCTCGAGGACCAGGACACCGGCGCTCCGCTGGGGACGACGAAGACCTCGGACACCACCCCCTGCAAGTAGCCCCCGCGCTGCTCGCACCGCTCTCGGCCTGACCCCCCGGGAGCAACCGCCGGCGCGCCCCGACCCAGGCGCGCCGGCCACCGATCGACGGGCCCCTCCGCTGCGGCGAAGGGGCCCGTCGTCGTTCTACCCCTTCCCGACCACCAAACGCCCCAGCGCCCCACGGAGCCCGTCGGGGATCGGCACCGGTCGGCGGCTCTCGCGGTCGACGAAGACGTGGGTGAAGGAGCCCTCGGCGACCAGCGCGCCGGCCTCGTCGAAGAGCCCCAACTCGTAGGTGGCGCTGGTGCGGCCGAGGCGGCCGACCCGCACGCCACAGCGGACGTCCCCCGGGAAGCTGACCGAGGCGAGGAAGCGGCACTGCGACTGGGCGCAGACGCCGATCGTCGGGCCGCCGGCGATGTCGAGGTCGCCTTCGCGGATCAGGTAGGTGTTGATCGCGCTGTCGAAGTACGAGTAGTACTCGACGTTGTTGACGTGGCCGTAGACGTCGTTGTCCTTCCAGCGGGTGCTGATCGTCCGCAGGTAAGGGAAGTCGGCAGGGGTCGGGGTCGGGGCGTCGGCCATCGACGATTCCTAGCAGCCCGACCTGCCCGATCAGGACTTGCACGACGGCTGATCGATGGTCCAGCGACCGATGTAGCCGTCGGGCCTGCCCGCGCCGTGCCCGTAGTAGCTCGTCGGGTCTCCGTTCGACTCGTGACCGTAGGCGACGACGCGAAACCACTGGCCGTACGCCATCTCGTACATGAAGCCGCTCGACCAGGAGACCACCGAATCGGGGTTGTCGAAGACGTAGGGGTACGCGTACTCGACGCGGCACTGCTGCCCGGGACTGGCGGCGTCAGCGCCGGCCACAGCACCCAGGGCGATCACCAGGCCGGCGGCCGAACCGACGAGTCGCCGAGCGCAACGACGATCCCTCCGCAGCCTCTCGGCAATAGAAACGTTCATGATCCTATTGTAGTCCGGGTCTCCGGCGAGCCCGGATCCTCCCTCCCCCGCTCCCTCAGGCCGGCGGGCCCGCGGCGGTGGTCCACTGCTTCTTGTGGACCTTCTTCATCGCCTGGTAGTCGGCGAGCGCCTGCGACGAGTCGACGTCGCCGAGCGTCGGGTGCCAGGGGATCAGCGGCTCGGCCGCCGCGACCCCGAACCGCTTCGCCAGCACCGAGCCGAGCGCCTTGACCTTCATCACCCCGAAGCCGGGCAGGGCCGCGAGGTTGGCCCGCAGCTCGTCCGCGTCGGCGGCGTCGGTCCAGACCCGCGCCGCGTCGCCGTCGTAGCGATCGCGGACGTGGGCGGCCATCGCCTGGACCCGCTCGGCCATCGAGCCCGGGAAGCGGTGGATCGCCGGCTTCTCGCGGAAGATCGCCTCGAGGTCGGCGTCGGCGATCGCGGCGGCGTCGAGCGACCCCAGCCGCTCGCGCAACACGAACGGGCCCATGAACGCCTTCTGGACCGTCACCTGCTGGTCGAGGACGAAGCCCACCAGCAGGGCCATCGGATCGCTGGCGATCAGGGCGTTCGCCTCGTCCGAATCCGTGAAGTACAGGCGATCGGGACCGGGCACGCTCCGATCGTAGCGGCGTCACCGCCCGGCGACCGATGAGTTCCGTCCCGCCGGCCGGTCGCTGTCGGAGAGACTCGGCCTCGCCCCGGGGCCCCGACGCAGAGGAGCGAACCGTGCAACAGCGACCGATCGTCCCCGCCGACCAGTGGGAGGCCGCGCGCCAGGCGCTGCTGGTCAAGGAGAAGCAGCTGACCCGCGCCCGCGACGCGCTGGCCGCTGAGCGCCGCCGGATGCCCTGGATGGCGGTCGAGACGCCGTACCGCTTCGAGGGCCCCGATGGCCCGGTCGGGCTGACCGACCTCTTCGCGGGCCGTCGCCAGCTGATCGTCTACCGCTTCTTCTTCGAGCCCGGCGTCGGCGACTGGCCCGACAGCGGCTGTCGCGGCTGCTCGTTCCTGGCCGACCAGGTCGCCCACCTGGCGCACCTGAACGCCCGCGACACCACGCTGGCCTTCGTCTCCCGCGGGGGCCAGCCGGAGATCGCCCGCTGGAAGGCGCGGATGGGCTGGACGATGCCCTGGTACACCCTGACCGACGACTTCGACCGCGACTTCGGCGTCGACGAGTGGCACGGCACCAACGTCTTCCTCCGCGACGGCGACCAGGTCTTCCGCACCTACTTCGTCAACGAGCGCGGCGACGAGGCGGTCGGCAGCACCTGGAGCTACCTCGACCTGACCGCCCTCGGCCGCCAGGAGCAGTGGGAGGACTCGCCCGAGGGTCATCCGCAGACGCCGCCCTACGAGTGGTGGCGGCTGCACGACCGCTACGGGCAGGACGACTGAGGCCCCGGAACGAAAAAACCCCGCCGGAGCGGGGTTCCCCTAGAGGCGGGAGCGACGGGGCTCGAACCCGCGACCTCCGGCGTGACAGGCCGGCGCTCTAACCAACTGAGCTACGCCCCCTGGGGGCAGAGAAGTATGCACGAATCCGGCGGCGGGCGTCCGCCGGTCCCCGCGCGGCGCCGCTCAGGCCACGCCGTAGGGCGCGCCGCGGCCGATCCGCGACCGCACCAGGGGGACCGCGAGCAGCGCGCGCCGCAGTCGCTCGCCCGGCGTCGGCGGCAACAGGGCGTCGGCCTCGGCCAGCGCAGCGCGCGCGCGTTCCGGCTCGCCCACGCGCGCGAAGCCGGCGGCCAGGCCCCGCAGGTCGGCCGCGATCGCCCGCCGCGCGGCCGAGCCCTCGACCTGATCCGCGTGCGCCCGGTGGACCTGCAGCAGCGACTCGGCCAGCGAGACCAGGTCGTGGGTCAGACCGCCCGGGTGCCGCCGGTAGCGGACCGTCGCCCCCAGCACCGCGACCAGGTCGGAGCCTGCCTCGAGCAGGCGCAGCCACAGATCCAGGTCCTCGGCCTGCCGCAGCTGCTCGTCGAACCCGCCCGCGGCCTCGAACGCGTCCCGCCGCACGACCGTCGCCGAGGTGCAGAGCGGATGCCGCTCGTAGACCAGCGGCAGCACGAGGAACGAACGGTGCGGGCCGGGGTGCAGCGGATGCCATCGCTCGCCGGTCGGCCGGTCGTCGGGCCCGACGATCACCGTGTCGCCGGTCAGGATCGCCGCCTGCGGGTGCCGCCGGGCCGCCCGCGCGTGCGCCGCCAGGTGGCCCGGCTCCCAGACGTCGTCGTGGTCGCAGAAGGCGATCGCGTCGACCTCGGGCGGGAGCGCCGCGACCCCGGCGTTGCGGGCCGCGCCCGGTCCGCGCGAGCGCTCGGTGCGGACCAGCTGGACCCGTCCCTCGTGCTCCGGATGCAGCCCCAGCGGGCGCGACGATCCGTCGTCGACCACGACCACCGCAGCCGGCGGCGCGGTCTGGCCCAGGATCGCGTCGAGGGTCTGGACGAGGTACGGGCTGAACCCGCGAACGGGGAGGACGACGCCGGCACGCACGGCGCCCGAGCCTATCCGCCCCGACCCGCCACCGGTGACGGCTGCGTCCGACCAGGCTTCCCGGTAGCGTTCGCGTCCCGTGCCGGTGCCCGACGACACCCAGCCGGAGAGCAGCGCCCCCGCCCCTGCGGAGGAGCAGCGCCCGGAGCCCACGCCGACCCCGGAGCAGCCGCCGACGCCGTCGGCGAACGATGCTCCACGGGCCGAGCCCGATCGGACCGCCCCCGAGGGCGCGGTCCCGGAGCCGGCCGCGGCCGCGCCGGCGGCCGACGCAGCGCCGCCGGAGGCCCCGGAGACGCCGAGCGCGCCGGCGGCCGGGGAGAGCGCTTCCGCCGCGGACGCTCCCGAGGCGGAGGCGCCGAGCGACGGTGAGGCCTCCACGCCGGCCGAGGGCCAGGAGGGCGTCGCCGCTGAGGGCCAGCCGGCTGAGGCCGCGGGCGAGGGCGAGGCCAGCGCCGAGGGCGAGGCTGAGGGCCAGGCTACGGGCGAGGGCCAGGCCGCCGGCGACGAGCAGGGCAAGGGCGAGGGCCGCCGCGGCAAGCGCCGTCCCCGCCGTCGGCGCCAGGGCGGGTTCCAGGGTCCGCGCCGGTTCGCCTGGGACGAGGTCTTCCTGCGCCAGCGGCTGGAGCTGCTGCGCGCGATGGATCCCGATCCGGAGGCGATCACCTGGGCGGTCGACACCGCCGGGCGCTTCGTGGTCGCCGACATCCTCGCCGGCGAGGGCTCCTCCGGTCGCGAGTTCGGCCGCCGCGCCTACCGCGCCGAGCCGGAGACCGACGACCAGGCCGCCTGGATCATCCTCGCGGCCGTCCGCGCCCGCGACATCCTGCCGATCGCGCGGACCGCGGTCGCCGGCACCAGCGACCAGCGCGAGCAGGTCCGGGCCGCGGCCGAGCGGCTGGGCGTGGCGCGGGTCAACACCGCCCTCCAGAGCGACCGGCCGACCCAGCAGGTGTTCGCCGAGCGCGCCCGCCGGGTCGACGTCAGCGGCGAGGGCGGCGAGGACCAGAAGGCCGCCTGGGCGCTGCTGTCGCTCGCCCGCACGCAGGACGTGCGCTCGGCGATGGCGCCCCCGCGCGACCAGCGGCCCGACCGCCGACGTGGGCCGGGCGGCCCCGGCGGCGACGACGACCGCCGCGGCCGGCGGCGGCGCGAGCCGGGCATCCCCGGCGGCGTCTACTCGATCGGCGAGTCCGGGATCGGCGGCGAGCTGGGCGCCAAGCTGCGCGCGGCGCTGGCTCAGGCCGAGGCGGATTCCGCCCCGCCGGCCGAGCCGGAGCCCGCGGTTGCCGCTGAGCCGGAGCCCACCCCCACGCCCGAGGCCCCGAGCGTCGAGGAGACCGCGTCCGAGGACGCGCCCGCCACGGTCGAGGCGCCCGCCACGGCCGCGTCGTCCGCCGACAGCGGCGTCGCCCCGCAGCCGGCGGACGACGCGGCTCCGAGCCCGGTCACGCCCGACGCCGAGACCGGCAGTGCCCCGCAGCCGGCCGACGACCTGCCGTCGTCGCCCGCGGCGGAGGACGCGCCCGCGACCGCCGACACCGCGCCGGCAACCGAGGACGGGCCCGCGGCGGAGGCCCCGGCAGAGGACGCCGCCTCGGCCACCGACGCGACCCCGGCGGCGACCGAGGCCGACGCGCCCGACGCCGACGCCTCGGCAACGGACACCGCCCCGGCGGACGCCGACGGCGCAGGCGACGGCTCCGCGCCGGGCGCCCCCGGCTCGCCCGCCTAGGGCCCCGGCCCGGCTCGCCCGCCTAGGGCCCCGGCCCGGCTCGCCTGCCTAGGGCCCCGGCCCGGCTCGCCCGCCTAGGGCCCCGGCTCGGCTTCGTCCCGGCCTAGGCTCCGGCCCGGCCAGCGCCCGAGGCCTCCTGAACGACGAACGGGCCGGCATCGCCGGCCCGTCTCGTCACTGCCCTCGCCGATCCGGACCGCTCAGCGACGCCACCACGTGGCGCCGACGGCCCGGCCGCCGCTACCACTCCTCGGGCGGCGGGATCGTGCGGGAGTCGAGGCCGTCGTCGGCGGTGCCGGCGCGGACGGCCACGGCGTCGACGACCTCCTCCTCGGCCTCCTCGAGCTCCTGGTCGTGATCGCCGTCGCAGAGGACCCGGAAGTTGCCCGAGGTGCCCGCGTCGCAGTGGATCGTGATGCCGGGGAGGATCGTCTCGCCCTCGTCGAGGCCGAGGCGGTCCATGTCGAAGGCCGAGAGGCCGATCCCGTACGCGTTGTGCGACGGGTTCTCCCGATCGTGGGCGTTGATCGCCATCTGGAACGCCTGCAGGTTCTTCGCGATCTTCGACGTGTCCGACATGGGCTCCATCACAGGCTAGAACATCGTCCGCGGCGCGTGGTGACGACCGGGGCAACGGCCGACCGCGTGCGCGCGCCACGCGCACGGCCGGTACCCTCCTCCCGTTCCGGGGCGCGTAGCTCAGTTGGCCAGAGCATCCGGTTTACACCCGGAAGGTCGCCCGTTCGAGCCGGGCCGCGCCCACCTCGCCCCGCCGCCGAGTCAGCCGGCGGGCAGCCGACCGACCGCCTGGCCCGCCAGGGTCTTGAGGACGGTCGGCTCGTCGCCGCTGCAGAGGGTGCAGCGGACGTCGACCCGCACGTCGCCCTTGCGGACGCGGATGTCGTGCCAGTCCGAGCGGTAGAACGCCTCGTCGCCGAGGCCGTCGACGTTGATCCCGCCCATCTTCGTGAAGTTCGGGTGGATCTCGCCGACGTAGAGCGACAGCACGCCGAAGTTGCAGCCGCGCCCGACGTCGTTGCTGTCGGGACGGTGGACGCCCGCCTTGCCGCCGGCACCGGTGACGTCGTCGTCGGTCAGCAGCGAGCAGGGGTCGATCTTCGCCGTCGGGTCGGCGTCGGTCGTGGTGGTCCCGGTCGCCGTCGTTTCGGTGGTGGTCGTGGCGGTGTCGGTCGTCGGCGTCGTCGCGGTCGTCGTCGCCGTGCTGGCGGTGGTCGCGGCCGTCGTGCTGGCGGCGGTCGTGTCGTCGTCGGAGTCCGAGGAGCCGCAGCCCCCCAGGGCGAGGGCCACGACGCAGGCGGCGGCGAGCGCGGGGGCGCGGAGGTTCTTGGGGGGCATCGCGGTCGAGCCTAGATGATCGGTTCCCCGCTCTCACGGCGCGGATCCACGTTCCGTGGAACCACCGATACGGCCGGCGCGCACGCCGACCGCCGGACGCGGCGTCGGCTACGGTCCGCGGCCACGTGCCGCCGCAGGCCCCCGCTCCCGACGCCGACGCTCCCGCGCGTCGTCCGCTGCTGCGCCTGACCGGGCTCCTGACCGGGCTGTTGACCCTCGGCCTCGTCTTCGCCGTCGGCGGGATCCTCGGCACCGGCACGATCCGTGGCTGGATCGATCCGCTCGGCGCCGCCGCGCCGGTCGCCTACGTGCTGCTGGCCGGGATCCTCGGCGCGGCGCTGGTGCCGGGAGCCGCCCTGGCCGCCGTTGCCGGGCTGCTGTTCGGCGCGGTCGCCGGGGCGCTGCTGGCGCTGGCCTCGGCCGTCCTCTCCTCGCTGCTGGCCCACGCGCTCTCGTCGCGGGTCGGCGGCGAGGCGCTGGAGGACGTCTCCGGCGAGCGGCTGCGGCGGCTGACCGCGTTCGCGCGCCGCAACGGGCTGCTGGCGGTGATCGTCCAGCGGCTGCTGCCCGCGATCCCCGACGGGCCGCTCTCGCACGCCTTCGGCCTGGCCCGCGTCCGCCCTCGCGACCTGGCCCTCGGGACGCTGATCGCCGGAGGCCCGCGGGCGCTCTCCTACGCCCTGCTCGGCTCGAGCGCCGACGACCTGACCGGCCCCGACGCGATCGCGGGCGTGGTGCTCAACGTGACGACGGGCGTGGCCGGCCTGGCGCTGGCCTGGTGGGTGATCGTCCGCGAGCGGCGACGAGCAGCGGGACCGGCGACGGGCGAGCGGTAGGCCCGGGGGGTGCGGTCGAGATCCCCCATCGTCGACCGCACCCCCTGGACCTGGTCCCATCCAGCGCGCCTCGCACTGGTCCGTGCGCCCACCGAAGTGGACGCTCACTGACTGAGACGCGGCCGGCGAGCGATCCCGACGAAAATTGCCAGCACAACTAAAAGTTGGCGCGTAGGCGCTCTTCACGCATCGGTCGCGGCGGGTCGGGTACTGGCCGGCCTCCGGACCCCCGATCGAAGGAGCAGCGCATGACCAGCAGCCCCCTGACCGACCGCACGATCGCGATCCTCGCCGCCGACGGCGTCGAGCGGGTCGAGCTGACCGAGCCGCGCCAGGCGCTGCTCGACGCCGGCGCGACCGTCGAGCTCGTCTCGCCGAAGCCCGGCACCCTGATCACCTTCGACCACTTCGACCGCGCCGGCGAGGAGCGGATCGACAAGACCACCGGCAGCGTCTCGGCCGACGACTACGACGGCCTGCTGATCCCGGGCGGCGTCCACAACCCCGACCAGCTGCGGGCCGACGACGACGCGGTCCGGTTCGTGCGCGCGTTCTTCGCCGCCGGCAAGCCGGTCGCCGCGATCTGCCACGGACCGTGGGTGCTGGCCGAGGCCGACGTCCTCCGCGACCGGATCGTCACCTCCTTCCCCTCGATCCGGACCGACCTGCGCAACGCCGGCGCGACCTGGGTCGACGAGGAGGTGGTCGTCGACGAGGGCCTGACCACCAGCCGCTCGCCGAGCGACCTGCCGGCCTTCAACGCGAAGCTCGTCGAGGAGTTCGCCGAGGGCCGCCACCCGGCCCAGGCCCGCAGCGCCTGAACCACGGGCTCGACGGCGAGTTGCAGGTGTGTAACCATGCGCGCCTGAGCTCGCCGCCCCGCGTCCCGCCCTGCGGCGCCGCGCGCTCCGTCGTCGATCCAGGACCGAGGAGCCTTCGTGAGCGCAACCGAGAACACCGCCGACGCGATCGTCGTCGGCGGCGGACTGTCCGGGCTGGTCGCCGCCTGCGAGCTGACCGACGCCGGTCGCCGGGTGCTGCTCGTCGACCAGGAAGCGGAGCAGTCGCTCGGCGGTCAGGCGTTCTGGTCGCTCGGCGGGCTCTTCCTGGTCGACTCGCCCGAGCAGCGGCGGATGCGGATCAAGGACAGCTTCGAGCTGGCCTGGCAGGACTGGCAGGGCACCGCCGGCTTCGACCGCGACGAGGACCACTGGCCGCGGCAGTGGGCCGAGGCCTACGTCCGCTGGGCGGCCGGCGAGAAGCACTCCTGGCTGGTCGAGCAGGGGATCAAGGTGATGCCGCAGGTCGGCTGGGCCGAGCGCGGCGACGGCACCGCCGAGGGCCACGGCAACTCGGTGCCCCGCTTCCACCTGACCTGGGGCGTGGGACCGGCGGTGGTGCGGCCGTTCGTGGCCAAGATCCAGGCGGCGGCCGCCCGCGGCCTGGTCGACTTCCGCTTCCGCCACCGGGTCGACGAGCTGGTGACCAGCGACGGCGCGGTGACCGGCGTCCGGGGCGCGATCCTGGAGCCGACCTCGGCCGAGCGCGGCCAGCCGACCTCGCGGGTCGAGGTCGGCCGCTTCGAGCTGTCGGCGCAGGCGGTGATCGTCACCTCGGGCGGGATCGGCGCCAACTTCGACCTGGTCCGGTCGAGCTGGCCGGAGCGGCTGGGCACGCCGCCGGAGCACATGGTCCAGGGCGTGCCGGACTACGTCGACGGGCGGATGATCGGGATCTCCGAGGCGGCCGGGGCGGGCGTCGTCAACCGCGACCGGATGTGGCACTACGTCGAGGGCATCCACAACTGGAACTCGATCTGGACCAACCACGGGATCCGGATCATCCCCGGGCCCTCGTCGCTGTGGCTGGACGCGACCGGCAAGCGGCTGCCGCCGCCGAACTTCCCCGGCTTCGACACGCTCGGGACCCTCGGGACGATCATGCGGACCGGCCACGAGCACAGCTGGTTCGTCCTGACCCAGAAGATCGTCGAGAAGGAGTTCGCGCTCTCGGGCTCGGAGCAGAACCCGGACGTCGCCAGCCAGAGCGTGCGCGAGGTGCTCAAGAGCCGGCTGGCCAAGGGCGCGCCGGGGCCGGTCCAGGCGTTCGTCGACCACGGCATCGACTTCGTCACCGCCGGCGACCTCGACGGGCTGGTGCGGGGAATGAACGAGAAGACCCCGACGCCACTGATCGACCGCGCGGCGCTCGAGCGGACGATCGTCGCCCGCGACCGCGAGGTGGAGAACACCTACACCAAGGACCTCCAGATCGCGGCGATCCGCAACGCCCGCACCTACCTGGCGGACAAGATCACCCGCGTCGTCGCCCCCCACCGCTTCCTCGACCCGGCCAACGGCCCGCTGATCGCGGTCAAGCTGAACATCCTCACCCGCAAGACCCTCGGCGGCCTCCACACCGATCTCGACGCGCGGGTGCTGGCGGCCGGGCCCGATCCGGCGGCTGCCCAGCCGATCCCCGGCCTCTACGCCGCCGGCGAGGTGGCGGGCTTCGGCGGCGGCGGCGTCCACGGCTACCGCGCGCTGGAGGGGACGTTCCTCGGCGGCTGCCTCTTCAGCGGCCGCGCGGCCGGGCGGGCGGCGGCGCGGGCCGTGGCCTGAGGGTCAGCGGATCCGGAAGCTGGTACGGACCGTCCGCGAGCGGCTGCCGGCCGTCTCGCGGACCGTCACGGCCAGCCGGTAGCGCCCGGGCTTCAGCCGCGTGCCGAGCCGCAGCGCGACGGCCCCGGCGCGGTCCGCCGCGACCGTCCGCCGGGTGACCCGCACCCAGGCGACCCGCCGCCGCTTGCCGCTGCCGCGCACCGTCCGCCGGTCGACGGTGAAGCGGACGCTGGCCGCCGTCGACACGCGGACGCTGAGCTTGGAGGCGGTCGCGCGCAGGCGGGTCGCGGACGGGGCGGAGGGCTCGGGCGCCGGCGCGGCCCCGGGTCGCGGCCCCCAGACCGGCTCGATCCCCGCGGTCAGCGGCCGTTCGCTGCCGGGGGCGCCGTCGGCCGCCGTCACGAACAGCCGCACGACCTGGCCCGAGAGCTCGCGCTGGAAGACGATCCGGCGGCCGTCCGGGGACCAGGACGGCTCGCCGTCGGACGCCGCCCCCGCGTCGGTCGACGGATTCTCGGTGAGGTAGCGGAGCAACCGCCCGCTGGCCCGATCGAAGATCGCGATCCGGCCCACGTCGAACCGGCCCGTCACCGCGACCGCGATCAGACGGCCGTCGGGCGAGACCGCGGGCTGCTCGAGGCCGAAGCCCGCCATCCGGATCGTCGTCCGCGGCGGCGCCGAGCCGTCGGCCGGCCACTCCACCAGTTCGCCGTTCGGCGGCGAGAGCGGCGTCCGCGACGGGTCGTACGGCCGGAACGTCCCGATCAGGTGCGTCGCGTTCGCGAACGCGAGGCCCCAGACGGTCGTCGCCACGCAGCGCCGCGCTCCGCCGTCGACGGCGGAGGCGGTGCAGGCCGTCTCGTAGTCGGGCTGGAAGGCGACCCGGGAGCCGTCGGGCGAGATCGCCATGTCGTAGCCGACGCTCGGGATGACCAGCCTGGCGGGCGCGTCGGTCGTGAGATCGCGGACGTAGCCGCGCAGCGGGCCGATCTTGCTGCGGTAGAACAGCCGCCGTCCGTCGGCCGACACTGCCGGATCGCCGTAGGGGTTGCCGATCGCGTGACCGTCGGTGGTCAGCCGCGTCTGGCCGCTGCCGTCGGGATCGATCCGGCAGAGGTCGAGCCCGTCGCCGCAGACGTAGTAGATCCAGCCCTCGCTGGGAGCGGACGCCCCCGCCGCGATCGGCGTGGTCAGGAGCGCCCCGGCGGCGAGCAGCGGGACGAGGAGGGAACGGAGCATCGCGAGGACCCAGGCGGACGACGAAGTGCGCGCCAGCGTATTTCGTACGCGGATCGCGAGCAAGCCGCCCCGAGAACGCCGACGGGCGGCCCACTGGGCCGCCCGTCGAACGAGGCGCTATCGGCCTGCCGATCTGACGAAGCGATCGTCGTGCCTGGGTAGGAGCGCACCCGAGAGCTGTACGCCAGTACTGCCGAGGGGGCGGCGACACCCCCAGGCGCGACGAGGGCGAGTCAGATCAGTAGCGGTAGTGGTCGGGCTTGTACGGCCCCTCGACCGGCACGCCGATGTAGTCGGCCTGCTCCTGCGAGAGCTTGGTCAGCTTGACGCCGAGGGCGTCGAGGTGCAGGCGGGCGACCTTCTCGTCGAGGTGCTTGGGCAGGATGTAGACCTGCTTGTCCGCGTACTTCTCCGGCTCGGTGAAGAGCGAGATCTGGGCGATGGTCTGGTTCGTGAAGGAGTTCGACATCACGAACGAGGGGTGGCCGGTGGCGTTGCCCAGGTTCAGCAGGCGGCCCTCGGAGAGGACGATGATCGAGTGGCCGTCGGGGAAGACCCACTCGTGGACCTGCGGCTTGACCTCGACCTTCTCGATCCCCGGGACCGACGCCAGGCCAGCGATGTCGATCTCGTTGTCGAAGTGGCCGATGTTGCCGACGATCGCCTTGTTCTTCATCCGCACCAGGTGGTCCTTGGTGAGGATGTCCTTGTTGCCGGTCGTCGTGATGAAGATGTCGGCGAACTCGACGACGTCCTCGACGGTCTTGACCTCGTAGCCCTCCATCGCGGCCTGGAGCGCGTTGATCGGGTCGATCTCGGTCACGATCACGCGCGCGCCCTGGCCGCGCAGCGAGGCGGCCGAGCCCTTGCCGACGTCGCCGTAGCCGCAGACCACGGCGGTCTTGCCGGCGATCATCACGTCGGTGCCGCGGTTGATGCCGTCGATCAGCGAGTGGCGGCAGCCGTAGAGGTTGTCGAACTTCGACTTGGTGACCGAGTCGTTGACGTTGATCGCCGGGAACAGCAGCTTGCCGTCGCGGGCCAGCTCGTAGAGGCGGTGGACGCCGGTGGTCGTCTCCTCGGTGACGCCCTTGATCTCGGCCGCGATCTTCGTGTAGCGGTCCGGGTGCGCGGCGACCGAGTTCTGGAGCAGCGTCAGGAAGATCTGGAACTCCTCCGACTCACCGGTCGAGGGATCCGGCACGGCACCGGCCAGCTCGAACTCGCGACCCTTGTGGATCAGCATGGTGGCGTCGCCACCGTCGTCGAGGATCATGTTCGCCGGCGCGTCGTCGGCCCAGCCGGCCACGACCTGCTCGGTGCACCACCAGTACTCCTCGAGCGTCTCGCCCTTCCAGGCGAAGACCGGCACGCCCTGCGGGTTCTCCGGCGTCCCGTCGGGGCCGACGGCGACGGCCGCGGCGGCCTGGTCGTCGGTCGAGAAGATGTTGCACGAGCACCAGCGGACCTCGGCCCCGAGCGCGGTCAGCGTCTCGATCAGCACGGCGGTCTGGGTGGTCATGTGCAGCGAGCCGATGATCCGCGCGCCCTTCAGCGGCTGCGCGTCGGCGAACTCGGCGCGGGTCTGCATCAGGCCGGGCATCTCGTGCTCGGCAAGCTCGATCTGCTTGCGGCCGGCGGCGGCCAGCGACAGATCCCGGACCTTGAAGTCGTTCTGCTGGAGGACGGTGCTCATGGGGTCTCCGTGAGGGTCGTGTCGCGACGTGCGGCCTCCGCCAGCAGTCGCTCGTGCTTGTCCTGCTCCCACTCCAGCCAGTCGTCGGCGGGCACGTGGTCCGGACGCGCGGGCTCGGCCTCGAGCCACCCCTCGACCACCGTCCGCAGCGCGTCGTCGCGCTGCAACCGGCGGGCGAACCCGACGTCCCCGAGACCCAGGTCGAAGCGGTCCAGCAGCTCGCGCAGGGTGCGCAGGCGCTGGAGCTCTCCGGGCCCGTACAAGCGGTAGCCGCCCGAGGAGCGCGGGGGCTCCACGAGCCCCAGCTCCTCGATGTAGCGCAGCATCCTCGGGCTCCAGCCCGAGGTCTCCGCGGCCTCGTTGATCGTCAGGGCGTCCATGCGGGACGGCGGAACCTTACCACGACTGTGTCAAGGTTTGGGAGCGGTGCGCCCGCTCACCGCCAGGGGTGAGCCGTCGCGTCGGCCGCGGGGCTACGGTGGGGCCATGCGCGTGTCCGTCCCCCGCCGTCCCACCGCGACCGCCGCCCTCGCCGCCGTGGTCGCCGCCCTGCCCGCCGTCGCCCTGCCCGCCAGCGCCGACGCCGCCAGCCTCTCGCTCGCCAAGGGGCGCGCGACGATCACCCGCAGCTTCCACCAGGAGCTGGCCTGGGCGCCCGGCACCGCGCTCGACAGCCGGGTCTTCGGCTGCCGCCGCGCCAGCCGCTCGACGGTCACCTGCCGGACCGAGGCGGCGCTGCGGCAGAACGGCGCCACGCTCCGCTGCAGCAAGCGCTACCGGGCCCGCCGCACCGCTCGCGGCGTGGTGACCGTCGCCCAGTCGCGCGACGGTCGCCACTGGCGGCGCAGCGTCCAGTCGCGCTGCGTGCGGATCTAGGCGCCGGTCGCGGCGGGCGCCGGCGCCAGCAGCCGCTCGCGGTAGAAGTCGAGCACCTGGTCGAGCGCCTGGCGGGTCGGGTGGCCCGGCCGGTCCTTCAGGTCCTCGGTCACCACCGAGTGGGCGATCGGCAGGTTGCCGTGCGGATTGCCGATCGAGGAGTCGATCTCGATCGCGATGAAGGCGTCGCCCAGCTCCTCGCGCAGCCGCTGGAAGCGGGCCCCGGGCGAGAGCCGGTCGCCGGTGAAGCGCATCCCCATCACGCAGGCGCCGTCGGCGGCCCGCTGCTTGATCCGGGCGAGGGTCGCGTCGTCGATCCCGAGGTCGCGCTTGCGGGCGCGGCCGACCGGCGCCGGCAGCGACGGCTGGCTGAGGACCGGGGCCAGCATCCAGTCGTCGGCCATCATCGCCAGCCCGAAGCCGCCGGTCAGGCACATCCCGATCATCCCGATCCCCGGCCCGCCGCAGCGCTCGTGCTCGCGCCGGCCGAGCGCCCGCAGCCAGTCGGTGACCGGCGACTGCTTGCGCAGCCCGAAGAGGTTGAACTCGCGCGAGACGCAGACGTGGGCGAAGGTCCGCCCGAGGTTGAGCGGGTTGCGGGCCGCGCCCTCCGGGACCCCGAACAGGTGCGGCAGGACGGCGGTCAGGCCGAGGTCGACGACGCGGTCGGCGAAGGCGATCACCGCCGGCGTGATCCCCGGCACCTCGGCGACGACGATCACCGCCGGACCCTCCCCGCGGCGGTAGACGTCGTGCGTCACCCCGCCGTCGCTGAACTGCTCCCTGGCGTAGCGCTCGAGTCCCATCGCGCGAACGCTAGCGCGCGCCGACCGGAATTCCTACTCATCAGTAGGAAGGCCCACGAACCGCTCCCCATCGGCGATGATGCCGCCCCATGGACGAGCCCCTGCGCGACCCCGAGCTGACGGCCCCCGAGCGGAGCGCCTTCCGCGCCCTGATCGACGGCGAGGAGGTCGGCGAGGGCACCCTGACCCTGCGGGCCGAGGACGACCGGACCTTCGTGCAGGAGATCGAGGGCCGCGCGTTCGGCCGCCTGACCGGCAGCGCCGTCGTCCGCTTCCGGCGCAAGGCCGGCGGCCTGATCGCCGAGTCGCAGGCGCTCGATCTGCGCGACCGCGACCGCCACGTGCTGACCGAGGAGGCGTCGTTCCGCGACGTCCAGGTGCCGCAGATGGGCGGCGAGATCGCCGGCTACCCGCGGCCGATGGTGCCGGCGCCGGCGCTGGCGCTGGCCCTGCGGACGCTGCCGCTGGCCGAGAAGGCCCGCTTCGTGCCCCGCGTCTGGCTGGCCGCGGTGGTCCACTGGCCGCTCGACGTGCGGGTCGAGAAGCGCGAGACGATCGAGGTCCCCGCCGGCCGCTTCGAGGCCTTCCGGATCCGCCTGCGGCCGAGCCTGGTCGACGTCGCCCAGGCGCTCGACGAGCTCTCGGCGACCGTCGTCCCGCCGGTGATCGCCCACGTCGCGACCGAGCCCGCCGGCCGCCTGCTGCGGCTCTCGTTCCCGACCGGCCCGGCCCGCACCGACCCGCCCGGTCTGCTCGAGGCGACCGCGCTCTGAGCCGTTTCGTAAGAGCAGCGTAAGAGCGGCCCCGGGGGGTCGCAACCGGCGCGCCGCGGAGCGGTTGTAGCGGAGGATGGCGCCAACGCGCCATTCCCCCCGTCCCGCCCCGCCGGCCGACCGAGAGCAGCCCCCCGTGCCCGAATCCGCCCCCGCCCGCCCACGCCGACGCGCCCTGCCGCCGGCGGTGGCCGGGACCGCCGCGGTCGCGGTGCTGGCCATCGTCCCCGCGGCCGCCGACGCGACCCAGCGCTTCGCCAGCCGGCCCGACCTGCGGCCGACCGGCACCCGGGTCCAGGTCGCCGCCGCGCCGAGCGTGGCGCCCGGCTACGTCTTCACCGCGCCGAAGGCGGGCAAGGACGACCCCGGCCCGATGATCGTCGACAACGCCGGCCGGCTGGTCTTCTTCAAGGAGATCAAGGGCGGCGGGGCCTACGACTTCCGGGCCCAGACCTACAAGGGCCATCCGGTCCTGACCTGGTGGCAGGGCACCGTCAAGCGCGGCTACGGCGAGGGCGAGGGCGTGATCTACGACAGCTCGTACCGCCAGATCGCGTCCGTCAAGGCCGGCAACGGCCAGAAGATGGACCTCCACGAGTTCAACCTGACGCCGGAGGGCACGGCGCTGGTGATCGCCTACAAGATCGTCCGCGGCGACACCCGCGGCGTCAAGCGCGGGCGCAAGAACGACCTGGTGATGCAGAACGTCGTCCAGGAGATCGACGTCGCCAGCGGCCGGGTGCTGCTGGAGTGGGACGCCAACAAGTCGGTCGCGCCGGCCGAGTCCTACGACATCCCGCCGCTCGACCCCAAGCTGCCCTACGACTACATCCACCTGAACTCGGTCAACGTCGACAGCGACGGCAACCTGCTGATCTCGGGCCGCGCGACCCACGCCGTCTACAAGATCGATCGCAAGACCGGCGCGCTGATCTGGAAGCTCGGCGGCAAGCGCTCCAGCTTCAGGATGGGCCCGGGCACGAAGACCCCCTACCACCACGACGTCCACCGGCTGGCCGACGGCACGATCACGCTCTTCGACAACCACGCCGACGCGCCGGCCAAGGCGACCCGCGGCTCGCGCACCCGCGGGGTCCAGATCGCGGTCGACGAGCAGGCCAAGACCGCGCGGCTGGTCCGCCAGTGGTATCGGCCGACGCCGCAGCTCTCGGCCAGCCAGGGCAACGCCCAGACGCTGCCCAACGGCAACCTGCTGATGGGCTTCGGCGGCAGCCAGCCGTTCGTGACCGAGTTCGCGCGCAGCGGCCGGGTGCTGTTCGACCTCCGCTACGACGGCAAGAAGATGGACTCCTACCGCGCCTACCGGTTCGAGTGGACCGGGACGCCGACGGTCCCGCCGAAGGCGGTCGCCCGCAAGAGCGGCAAGAGCACCGCGATCCGGGTCAGCTGGAACGGCGCCACGGCCGTCGCCCGCTGGCAGGTGCTCGGCGGCCCCGAGGCCGACCAGCTGCAGCCGCGCCAGACGCGGCCGAAGACCGGCTTCGAGACCCTGCTGCGCTACGGGACCAACGACGCCGTCGTCCAGGTCCAGGCGCTCGCGGCCGACGGCAAGGTCCTCGGGACCTCGCGGACGGTCAGGGTCGGCAAGGACTGGTAGCCGGGCTCAGCCCCAGGCGCGGCCGTAGGCGTCCTGCTCCGGGGTCAGCGCGTCGATCGCGATCCCGAGGCTGGCCAGCTTCAGCCGCGCCATCTCGGCGTCCATCTCCTGCGGCACGCGGTGGACGCCGGGGGCGAAGCGGTCGCGGTCGCGGACCAGCGCCTCGACGGCCAGCGCCTGGTTGGTGAAGGAGAGGTCCATGACCGAGGCCGGGTAGCCCTCGGCGGCGGCCAGGTTGACGACCCGGCCGCCGGCCAGCAGGTGCAGCCGGCGGCCGCCGACGACGTAGCGCTCGACCAGCGGCCGGACCTCGACCGGCGGGCCGTCGGCCGCGGCGGCCAGGTCGCCGAGCGAGATCTCGACGTCGAAGTGGCCGGCGTTGGCCAGCACCACGCCGTCGCGCATCCGCTCGAAGTGCTCGCGGGTGAGGACGTCGCGGTTGCCGGTGACGGTCACGAAGACGTCGCCCTGGGCGGCCGCCTCCAGCGCGGGGGCGACCTCGAACCCCTCGAGCTTCGCCTCCAGCGCCTTGACCGGATCGACCTCGCAGACGATCACCGCCGCGCCCATGCCGCGGGCGCGGGCGGCGACGCCGCGGCCGCAGGAGCCGTAGCCGACGACCACCAGCCGGCGGCCGGCGAGCAGCACGTTGGTCGCCCGCAGGATCCCGTCGAGCGCCGACTGGCCGGTGCCGTGGCGGTTCTCGACCACCCGGTGGGTGTCGGCCTCGTGGACGGCCAGCACCGGCACCGAGAGCGCGCCGCGCTCGGCCATCGCCCGCAGCCGCAGGGCGCCGGCCGACGTCTCCTCGGTACCGCCGATCAGGTGCGCGGCCAGCGCCGGGCGCTCGCCGTCGGCGGCCGGGCCGCCGTCGTGGAGCAGGGCCAGCAGGTCGCCGCCGTCGTCCATCGTCAGGTGCGGGCCGTCGCCGCCGGCCGCGGCGACCGTCGTCTGGTGGGCCGCGTAGGTGGCGCGGTCGACCCGCCGCCGGGCGTGGACGGCGATCCCGTCGGCGACCACCAACGCGGCGGCGACCTCGTCCTGGGTCGAGAGCGGGTTGGCGGCGCAGAGCCAGACCTCGGCCCCGCCGGCGCGCAGCGTCCGCACCAGGTTGCCCGTCTCGGCCGTGACGTGGAGGCAGGCGGCGACGCGCAGGCCGTCGAGCGGCCGTTGCTCCGCGAAGCGAGTGCGGACCTGGGCCAGGACCGGCATCTGCGCGTCCGCCCAGTCGATCCGGGCCTCGCCGGCGGCGGCCAGCGAGAGGTCGGCGACATCGTGCGGCGGCCGGGCGGTCCGCCGGCGCGGACGCGCGGCGGGCTTGGGGGGCGGGGCCATCGCCCAAGGCTAGACGGCCGCGCGGGTGCACCGTCCACCGTTGACAGAGGATTCCTCGGTCTGTCACCATCGGCCCCGCCGTGACGACCGATCCGCCGACCGTCGACGCCCGTGCCGCCGCCCGCGCGGCCGCGATCGCCGCCGCCCCGCCGCCGCCCGCCGTCGGGCCCGCCCGCCCGGCCCGCGACAAGCTGCTCGCCGCGGCGGTCCGGCTGCTGGCCCGCGACGGCGCCCACGGCCCCTCGCTCGACGCGATCCGGGTCGAGGCGGGAGTCAGCGTCGGCGCGCTCTACCACCACTTCCGCGAGCGCTCGGCGCTGGTCGCCGCCGTCCGGCTGCAGCTGCTCGGCGAGTACCAGTGGCGGTTGCTGCGGCTGCTCGACGACGGCCCGTCGGCCGAGGAGGGGATCCGCGGCGGGGTCCACCTGCACCTGGCCTGGTGCCGCGACCAGCCCGAGGGCGCGCGGGTGCTGGTCGACGGCGGCGGCGGGGGCGATCGGCCCGACGACGCCCTCCGCGACGCCAACCGCGCCTTCTTCGCCACCGTCCTCGGCTGGTGGCACGGCCACGTCGCCGCCGGCGCCCTCCCCGACCTGCCGCTCGACCTGGCCTGGGCCACCTGGCTCGGGCCCGCCACCGAGCTGGTCCGGCTGCGGCTGGCCGAGCGTCCCTCCCCCGCCCCGCCGCGGATCGACGCCGCCGTCGCCGAGCAGCTGGCCAGCGCCGCCTGGGGCGGCCTGCGCGCCCTCGCCCGTCCCGTTCCCACCGACCCGGAGACCGCACCATGACCACCACCAGCAGCGACCGTCACCGCGGCACCGCCGGCTACCTGCGCTACGAGGGCCTCGTCGCCCAGGGCCAGCGCGACTCGGCCGTCGACGTCCGCCGCGACGGCGCCCGCGTCGACCTCGTGCTCGGCGACGGCCAGCGCCTGAACACCCTGATCCCCGAGATCGTGGTCCCGCTGCGCGAGGCGCTGGAGCGCTTCGGCCGCGACCCCGAGGTGCGCGCGATTGTCGTCCGCGGCGGCGGCCAGGCGTTCTCGGCCGGCGGTGACCTGGCGATGATGGAGGCCGCGGTCCGCCAGCTGCGCCACGCCGACGACCGCGACGGCACCGCCAGCATCTGGCGGTGGATCCGGCGCGAGTTCGGCGGCGTCGTGCGCGCGATCGCCCGCAGCGAGGCGCCGGTGATCGCCGCCGTCGACGGTCCCGCCGCCGGCGTCGGCCTCGCCTTCGCGCTCGCCTCCGACCTGGTCGTGGCGACCGACCGCGCCGTGCTGGTGCCGGCGTTCGGCCGGATCGGCCTGGTGCCCGAGGTCGGCACCTCGTGGACGATGACGCGGGCGCTCGGCCGCGCCGGCGCGTTCGCCCGCTACCTGACCGGCGAGCCGATCTCCGCCGCCGAGGCGCTCGACCTGGGCCTGGTCCAGGAGGTCGTCCCCGCCGCCGAGCTCGACGCCGCGGTCGACCGCTGGGTCGGGCTGGTCGCCGCCCAGCCGGAGCAGGCGCTGCAGCTGACCAAGGTGCTGCTGCGCCAGGCCGCCGACAGCAGCTGGGACCACGCCCTGGTGGCCGAGGAGTTCGCCGAGCCGCAGTGCTTCGTCAACGGCGACTTCGCCGACGCGATCCACCGCTTCCCGGCCGCCGAGAAGGACGTCGAGCGCTACGCCGCCGGCTGACCCGCCAGGGGCTCCCGCGGTCGCGCGGCCGCGGGGGCCTCTGCTACCGTCGAGGGCGGCCCGCCGGGCCTCCTATGCGCTCCTCCCGCTGACAGCCGCCCCGAACTCGCCGACCGGTCCGCCCGGTCGCCGCGGCTGTCCGTCCGTCGCCCACCGGCCGACGGGGAGGACGAACCACCTGCGTCGCCCCTCCGCCGTCCGGCCCGCTCCCCGGAGGGAACCGCATGTCTTCGACCGTCCTCGACGCGTCCCACATCACCCGTCACCACGGCCCGCGCACCGTCCTCCACGACGTCTCGCTGACCGTCCACCGCGACAGCCGGATCGGGCTCGTCGGGCCGAACGGCGCCGGCAAGTCGACCCTGCTGCGGATCGTCGCCGGGGTCGAGGCGCCCGACGGCGGCAGCGTCCGCCGTCACGGCCCGGTCGGCTACCTGCCGCAGCTGGCCGGCAGCGACGACGACCGCCCCGCCCGCCAGGTGGTGCTGGAGCGGATCGGCGTCGCGGCCGCCAGCCGCGAGGTCGACCGCCTGGCCGCCCGGCTCGGCGCGGGCGACCTCGACGCGCTGCAGCCGCACGCCGACGCGCTCGAGCGCTGGCTGGCGCTCGGCGGCGACGACGCCGAGGCGCGGCTGGCGATCGCGGCCGACGAGGTCGGCCTGCCGGCCGCGCTGCTCGACCGGCCGCTGCGCTCGCTCTCCGGCGGGCAGGCGGCGCGGGTCGGGCTGGCCGCGCTGCGGACGGTCCGCAGCGACGCGGTGCTGCTCGACGAGCCCACCAACCACCTCGACGCGGCCGGGCTGACCGTCCTGCGGCGGTTCCTGGCCGAGCACCGCGGCGGCGTGGTGCTGGTGACCCACGACCGGGCGCTGCTCGAGGCGGCGGTCGACGAGCTGCTGGTGCTCGACGCCCGCAGCGGCACGGCCGAGCACCACGGCGGCGGCTACGCGGCCTACGAGCGCCGGCGCGAGGAGCAGCGGCTGCGGACGCTGGCCGACCGCGACCACGCGCTGGCCGCCCAGGCGCGGCTGGACGACGCCGTCGCCGAGACCCGGCGGCGGGCCGCGACCAGCTTCCGCAAGGCCAAGACCCACAAGCACGACGGCGACAAGCACAGCGCCGAGTGGGTCCGGATGCGGGCCGACGGGATGCGCCAGCGGGCCCGCAAGGTCGCCGAGCGGGCCGACCGGATCGACGTCCCCGACCGTCCCTGGGAGGACCCGCCGCTGCGGCTGGAGCTGACGCCGTCGGAGCGGCGGGCGCCGTGGACGGTCGCGCTGGAGGGCGTGGTGCTGCGGCGCGGCGACTGGTCGCTGGGACCGCTCGACCTGACCGTCGGCCACGGCGACCGGGTGCTGCTGACCGGCGCCAACGGCAGCGGCAAGTCGACGCTGCTGGGCGCGATCGCCGGCCGGATCGCCCCCGCCGCCGGCGCCGTCCGCCGCGGCCCGACCGCGGTCGTCGCCGAGCTCGGGCAGGCCCGCGACCAGCTGGCGGCCGATCCGCGTCCGGTCGCCGAGGCGGTCACCGAGCTGCTGCACCGGGCCCGGACCGGCGGCGCGGCCGACGCCGGCGCGCCGCCGCCGGCGGTGGTCACCGAGGCCCGGACCGCGCTGGCCGTCTTCGGCCTCGGGCCGGAGGTGGTCGGGCGACCGGCGGCGACCCTCTCCCCCGGCGAGCGGACCCGCGCCGAGCTGGCCGTGCTCGCCGGGCTGCGGGTCACCTGCCTGCTGCTCGACGAGCCGACCAACCACCTCGACGTGCGCTCGCTGGAGGCGCTCGAGGGCGCGCTGGCCGACTGGCCCGGCGCACTGGTCGTCGCCACCCACGACCAGCGGCTGCGCGACAACCTGGAGGTGACCCGGACCGTGGCGCTCTGAGACCCCGCGATACTGGGTCGATGGACCTGGGGATCGACGGCAGGGTGGCGATCGTCGGCGGCGCGTCGGCGGGGATCGGGCGCGCGATCGCCGCGGCGCTGGTGGCCGAGGGCGCGCGGGTGATCGTCAGCTCGCGCGATCCCGAGCGGACCGCGGCCGCCGCGGCCGAGCTGGGCGCGGCCGGCCACGTGGCCTGGGACACCGGCGACGTGGCCGGCGCCGACGCGCTCGTCGACCGGGTCGAGGCCGAGCACGGACCGGTCGAGATCGCGATCGTCAACACCGGCGGGCCGCCGCCCAACGCCGACCCGCTGGCCTTCGACGACGAGCAGTGGGAGGCCGCCCACCGGCACCTGGTCCGCTCGCCGATGGCGCTGCTGCGGCGGGTGCTGCCGGGGATGCGCGAGCGCGGCTGGGGACGGGTGGTGAACGTCGTCTCCAGCTCGGTCCGCGAGCCGATCCCGGCGCTGATGCTCTCCAACGCCGAGCGCTCGGCCGCGCTCGGCGCCTTCAAGACCCTCGCCCGCGAGGTCGCCGGCGACGGCGTCACGCTCAACAGCCTCCTGACCGGCCAGATCGCGACCGGCCGGATCGCGGCGGCCTGGGGCGGGTCGCTGGAGCGGGCCGAGGAGGCCGCCCGCAGCGCGGTCCCCGCCGGGCGGCTGGGCCGGCCGGAGGAGATGGCCGCGGTCGCCGCCTTCCTCTGCTCGCGGCAGGCGTCCTACGTGACCGGGACGGCGATCCCGGTCGACGGCGGCCTGCTGCGCGGCGTCTGGTGACGGGATCCCTCCCGAGACCCGCCTGACAGGCGCCCGCCGCCGGCATAGGCTGGGCACATGGCCCCGAACCCGCGATCGCTGCTGACCGGCGCGACCCAGCTGGCCGGGCGCGCGAACGACGAGGCCCACTTCGCCCTGACGCTGGTGCGGGCCGGGCTGATCGCCCCGGTCGCGCCGCACAAGGCGGTCGCCGCGCTGCGGGCGCTCGAGCGCTGGGGGCTGCTGGGGGCGTCGATCCGGATCGCGGCCGCCCGCCACGGCGACCGGCCCGGGGTGATCGACGACCGCGGCACGGTCAGCTTCGGCGAGCTCGACCGCCGCAGCAGCGCGCTGGCCAACGCCTGGACCGCGCGCGGCCTGCGGCCCGGCGACGGGGTCGCGATCCTCTGCCGCAACCACCGCTGGTTCCTCGACGCGACCTTCGCCTGCGCCAAGGCGGGGGCGCGGGCGATCTTCCTCAACACCGACTTCGCCGGCCCCCAGATCCGCGAGGTCTCGGAGCGCGAGGGCACCCGGATGCTCGTCCACGACGACGAGTACGGGGCCTTCCTGGAGGGGATCGACCCGCCGCTCGGCCGCTGGCGGGCCTGGACCGACGACGACCCCGACGGCGATCCGGCGCCCGACACGCTCGAGCACCTGATCGCGACCGGCCCCGACGGCGAGCCGCCGCGGCCCGAGCGCAAGTCGTCGTTCGTGATCCTGACCAGCGGCACCACCGGGACCCCGAAGGGCGCGCCCCGCGACCAGCCGAACTCGCTGGCCCCGATCGGCGGGATCCTCTCGAAGGTGCCGCTGCGCTCGGGCGAGGTGACCGCCGTCTGCGCGCCGCTCTTCCACGCGCTCGGGTTCCTGCACGGGATGATCGGCGTCGGCCTCGGATCGACCCTGATCCTGCGCCGCAAGTTCGACCCCGACCAGGTGCTGCGCGACGTCGCCGCCCACGGCACGACCGCGCTGATCGTGGTCCCGATCATGCTCGCGCGGCTGCTCGACGAGCGCGCCGCCCACCCCGAACGCGACGACCTCGGCTCGCTGCGGATCGTCTTCGTCTCCGGCTCGGCGCTGGGCGCGGAGCTGGCCAAGCGGACGCTCCAGGACCTCGGCCCGGTGCTCTACAACCTCTACGGCTCGACCGAGGTCGCCTTCGCCACGATCGCCACCCCGGAGGACCTGGTGGCCGACCCCGCCACCGTCGGCCGGGTGCCGCGCGGCGCGATCGTGAAGGTGATCGACGAGTCCGGTGGCGAGGCCGCGCCCGGGACCGTCGGCCGGGTCTTCGTCGGCAACGCGATCGCCTTCGAGGGCTACACCGGCGGTGGCCACAAGGAGATCGTCGACGGGCTGCTGTCGTCCGGCGACGTCGGCCACTTCGACGAGCGCGGGCTGCTGTTCATCGACGGCCGCGACGACGACATGATCGTCTCGGGCGGGGAGAACGTCTTCCCGGCCGAGGTCGAGGACCTGATCGGCGGGCTCGACGCGGTCCGCGAGGCGGCCGTGATCGGGGTCGAGGACGCGAAGTTCGGCCAGCGGCTGCGGGCCTTCGTCGTCCCCCACGAGCCGGACGGGATCAGCGAGGACGAGATCAAGCAGCACGTCCGCGACAACCTCGCCCGCTACAAGACCCCGCGCGACGTGATCTTCGTCGAGGCCCTCCCCCGCAACCCGACCGGCAAGGTCCTCAAGCGCGAGCTGGCCGCCCACGACGACGGCCAGCAGGACGTCTGAGCGCCAGCGCGAACCCCTTCACCTCGAACCGTCCCCAGGAGCAACCATATGGCCCCGCGCCTTCCCCGGCTTCCCAAGGTCGTCAGCCGACCGATCGGCACCGTCACCCGTCTGGCGAACACCCCGATGGGCAACGCCGGCAGCTACCGCCCCGTCTACGGCACCCACCTGCTGGACCGGGTGATCAACGGCCCACGCTCGCTCGAGGACGCGGTCGCCGACAAGGTGATCCTGATCACCGGGGCGTCGTCGGGGATCGGCCTGGCGACCGCCGAGAAGATCGGCGCGGCGCGCGGCACGGTGATCCTCGTCGCCCGCGGGCGCGAGAAGCTGGAGGAGGCCCAGGCCGCGGTCGAGGCGGTCGGCGGCACCGCCCACGTCCACCCGACCGACCTCAGCGACCTGGAGGCGATCGACCAGCTGGCCGACGACGTGATCGCCGCCTACGGCCGGGTCGACGTGCTGGTCAACAACGCCGGCCGCTCGATCCGCCGCTCGGTCGCGCTCTCCTACGACCGCTTCCACGACTTCGAGCGGACGATGCAGCTGAACTACTTCGCGCCGCTGCGGCTGATCCTGAAGCTGCTGCCGGGGATGCGCGAGCGGAAGTCCGGCCACGTGATCAACGTCAGCTCGATCGGAGTCCAGACGCGGGTGCCGCGGTTCGGCGCCTACATCGCGTCGAAGTCGGCGCTCGACACGCTCTCCGACGCGATCCAGGCCGAGGCCCACGACGACAACGTCCGCTTCACCACGGTCCACATGCCGCTGGTGCGGACGCCGATGATCGCCCCGACGACGCTCTACGACAAGTTCCCGACGCTGACGCCGGAGCAGGCCGCCGACGTGCTGGCCAACGCGATCGTCTACCGCCCGCGGCGGCTCGGCTCGCCGATCGGGCAGGTGGCGGCGTTCGCCGACGCGCTCAACCCGCAGGTGATGGACGCGGTCCGCAACCGCGGCTACCACCTGTTCCCCGACTCGAAGGCCGCCAAGGGCAAGCCGGACCCGCAGCACAGCGACGCCGAGATCGGCCGCGCGGGCGAGACGTTCGCGCGGATGACGCGCGGCATCCACTGGTAGCGGTCAGACGCCGCGCACGTTGCGGAGGTTCGCCTTCGCCAGGTCGAGCATCTTGCCGACGCCGCCGCCGAGCACCGTCCTGCCGGCGGCGGTCGCGAACCCGCGGATCTGCTGCGCGGTCACGTGCGGCGGCATCGAGAGCGCGTTGGGGTCGGTGACGACGTCGACCAGCACCGGGCCGGGCGCCGACAGCGCCCGGGCGAGCCCGTCGCGCAACTCCTCCGGCCGCTCGATCCGGACCGCCTCGAGCCCGACGCCGCGGGCGATCATCGCGTAGTCGATCGGGTCGTGGTCGGTCCCGAAGTCGGGCAGCCCCTCGACCAGCATCTCCAGCTTCACCATCCCCAGCGTCGAGTTGTTGAACACGACGACCTTGACCGGCAGCGCGTGGCGGCGGAGCGTCAGCAGCTCGCCGAGCAGCATCGCCAGCCCGCCGTCGCCCGACATCGACACCACCTGCCGGCCCGGCTCGGCGAACTGGGCGCCGATCGCGTGCGGCAGCGCGTTGGCCATCGTCCCGTGGAGGAACGACCCGAGCACCCGCCGGCGCCCGTTCGGCGTCAGGTAGCGGGCGGCCCAGACGTTGTTCATGCCGGTGTCGACGGTGAAGATCGCGTCCTCGGCGGCCAGCTCGTCGAGCACGTCGGCGACGTACTCCGGGTGGATCGGGGTCCGCTGGCGGAGGTCGCCGGTGTAGGCGTCGACGACGTTTCGCAGCGCCTTCTCGTGGCGCCGCAGCATCCCGTCGAGGAAGCTCCGGTCGGGCTTCGCGTGGACCAGCGGCCGCAGCGCCCGGAGGGTCGCCCCGACGTCGCCGTGGACGGCCACGTCGAGCGGCGTGCGGCGGCCGAGGCGGGCCAGGTCGTGGTCGACCTGGGCGGTGTTGCGGCCGGGCAGGAAGGCGTCGTAGGGGAAGTCGGTGCCGAGCAGCAGCACCAGGTCGGCCTCGTGCATCGCGTCGTAGCAGGCGCCGTAGCCGAGCAGGCCGCTCATCCCGACGTCGAACGGGTTGTCGTGCTGGATCGCCTCCTTGCCGCGGAGCGTGTGGCCGATCGGGGCCTTGACCGTCTCCGCCAGGTCGAGCAGCTCGTCGCGGGCGTCGCGGGCGCCGGTGCCGGCGAAGATCGCGACCGTCTCGGCGGCGTTGATCGCGGCCGCCAGCGCCTCGACCTGGGCGGCCGGCGGCGCGGCGGCGGCGCGCTCGCTGACGAAGGCCCCCTCGCCGGTCGGGTGGGCGGTCGGCAGGTCGGCGACGTCGCCCGGCACCACCAGCACGGCGACGCCGCGGTCGCCGAGCGCCCGCTGGATCGCGACCCGCTGGATCCGCGGCATCTGCTCGGCGCGGCCGATCGTCTCGCAGAAGACGCTGCAGTCGACGAACAGCCGCTCGGGGTGGGTCTCCTGGAAGAAGCCGGTCCCGATCTGCTCGGAGGGGATGTGCGAGGCCAGCGCCAGCACCGGCGCCCCCGAGCGCTGGGCGTCGTAGAGACCCTGGATCAGGTGGGTGTTGCCGGGCCCGCAGCTGCCCGCGCAGACGGCCAGCCGGCCCGTCAGCTGGGCCTCGGCGGCCGCGGCGAAGGCGCCCGCCTCCTCGTTGTGGACGTGGACCCAGTCGATCCCGTCGGCGCGGCGGATCGCGTCGACGATCGGGTTGAGGCTGTCGCCGACCACGCCGTAGACGCGCTCGACGCCGGCCTGGCGCAGGACCTGCACGAACTGCTCGGCGACGTTCATCGGGAGACCTCCGGGGGGAGCGGACGGGACGGGTCCCACGCTACCCGGCCGCGGTGCCTGCCCCCTGCCGTCTAGGGTGCCGCGGGTGGGACGCGGTCGATCAGGGGGACGGGGAGCGCGGGCGGTCGCCGCCGTGGTCCTGCTGCTGGCGGCCGGAGCGGGCGCGGCGGCCGCCGACGAGCCGGTCACGATCGCCGAGGTCGGCGCCTGGGGCTGGTTCGCCGATCCGCGGGCGATCGACTACGGCGGCACCACGGTGCTCGGCTGGGTCGCCGACGACGGCTCGGTGATGGTCGGCGACCTCACCGGCCGGCGGGCGGTGCTGCAGGAGCGGCTGGAGCGCAACGACCACGACAACCCGGCCTTCTACGTCCGCCGCGACGGACGGCTGACCGCCTTCTGGTCGGGCCACCGCGGCGCGTCGCTGGAGCAGCGGACGACGGTCGGCCGCGACGTCGGGGCCTGGGGACCGGCGACCCAGGCGCCGCCGAACCCGCCCGGCGGTCGGCCCGGCTACACCTACCCCAACCCGGTCCGGTCCGACGACCGGCTCTACCTGTTCTGGTCGGGCTCGGGCTCGCACGCGACCTTCGCGGTGTCGGCCGACGACGGCGACCACTGGGGACCGGCGCGGCGGCTGTTCGACCCCGCGACGCCCTACGTGCGCTACGTGAAGTACGCCGCGGCCGCCGACGGGATCCACCTGGCGTGGACGCTCAAGCACCCGCGCCAGGGCCGCAGCGGGGTCCGCCACGCGGTGCTCCGCGACGGCGTCCTCTACCGCCAGGACGGGCGCCGCCTGGGCGTCCCCGGCCGCGACCGGATCGCCTCGACCGCGGGCGACGTGGTGCTGCCCGAGCGGCGCCACGGCGGGGCCTGGATCCACGACCTGGCCGTCGACCGGCAGGGGCGGCCGGTGCTGGCCTACGCCACCTTCCCGAGCGTCCGCGACCACGTCTACCGCTGGGCGCGCTGGGATCCGGACCGCCGCCGCTGGAGCGAGGAGGCGATCGCCCACGCCGGGCCGGCCTTCACCGAGGACGCCCGCGAGCAGCGCTACTCGGGCGGGATCGCCCTCGACCCGCGCGATCCGACGGTCGCCTGGCTGTCGCGGGCGATCGGTGGCGTCCACGAGATCGACCGCTGGATGCGGACGCCGGACGGCTGGAGCGCGGCCCCGATCACCCGTCGCTCGCCGGCCGCCAACGTGCGGCCGTTCCCGCTCGCCGGCGGGGTGGCGTGGATGCGCGGCCGCTACTCCGGCTACCAGACCTTCGGCACCAGCCTGGTCTGGCTGCCGCGCGGGGCGGCGACCCCGGTCGGCCGGCCGCCGCTGACGCCGACGGCGCGGATCGCGTTCCCGTCCCCGGCCCGCAGCGGCACGGCGATCGCCGTCGCAGCGACCGCTGCCGGCGACCGGATCGAGCTGCGGTTCGTGGCGGTGGAGGCGACGGGCAGCGGCGGTCCGCTGCGGATCGCCGCCCGGCGGACGCTGCGATTGCGGGACGGACGCGCGGTCGGCCGCGTGCCCGCGCTGGCCGCCGGCCGCTACCGGGTGTCGGTCTGGAGCCAGCAGCGGCGGCTGGCCTGGCGGCCGCTCGCGATCCGCTGAATCCGGGTCGGCCCGCGGGTCAGCGCAGCAGCCGCGACCAGTCGCGGTCGTCGAAGCGGAGGCCGGGGTCGCCGCTCCAGTCGGTCGGCTCGTGGCGGGCGGTGCGGGAGTAGCCGCGCACCAGCGCCATCGCGTCGACGGCGTGGCAGGCCCAGTGCTCGCCGGTCCGCCGCAGGTGGTCGGCGACCTCGGGGCCGCCGAGCGCCTCGGGACCGTCGAACCAGCGCAGCAGCCGCCGCTGCTCCGAGGCCCAGGTGTCGTCGACCGCGCGCAGGACGCGGGAGGCGAAGGCGATCTGGCGGTCGACCGCGTCGACGTGGGCGCGGGCCGCGGCCAGCACGCTCAGCTCGCGACCGTCGCCGGGCAACTCGGCGACCGCGGCGGCGTGCTCCTCGACCCCGCGCCGGGCGTCGTCCATCGCGTTGTCGCAGACCCCGCAGATGCCATGGGCGATCTCGATGTTCTCGCTCACGACCAGGCTCGTCTCGCCGAGCGGGACCCAGGCCGGACAGAGGCTGACGCCGGCGATCCGACCCTCGCGGATGGCGGCCGGGGCGGCGCTGGCGATCGTCAGGTTGGCGTCGCTGAGGCGGCCGGCGGTGGCGGCGGCCGAGGCGGCGATCACCGCGTAGTCGACCACCGAGGGGCGGTGGCGGTCGTCGCGCAGGTCGTCGACCTCGAGGCCCAGGCGGATCCGGGCCCGGCGGTTGGTGGTCGCCAGCCGCTGGATCGCGGCGCCGCAGTCGACGACCGTCTCGCGGGCCGCGGCCAGCACCCGGCAGAGGTCGTCGAGCGCGGTCGAGACCTGCCACCAGGGACGGGCGCCGGCGCCGCCGGCGGCGTGACGGGCCAGGTCGGGCGCCAGCTCCGCGAACCGCTGGCCGTAGGTCTGGACGTCGACCAGCGGCTCGATCAGGGTCGGCAGGTCGGCTTCGAGCCACTCCCACGTTCGCACACCGGCCACACGCTGGGCGGCGGCGAACGTGGGAGCGAGGATCAGATCCGTCGAAGGCTGCCCACTGACCGCTCGCACGCCCGCCTCGAGCGCGACGACGGACGCGAACACGTCGTCGAAGCGCTGGCGGTCGGGAGCGGCAGGGGGTGGTTCGACGGTCTCACGCCGGCGCGGCGGACGCTCTCGCGTGGTTCCAAGTGCGCTGCGGTGCACGGCGTGCTGGTTCTCCGGACGGGGGGTTCGAGCGCCTCCGGCGACGAGGTGGGTGCGTCGCCCGGGGCGGTGCGACCGTAGCCCGCGGACCCAGCGCGAAACAAGCTTTCGGACGCATCGGCACGGCCCCCTGGCCGATGTAACAGCGGATGTTGGACGGCGGGCGCGTAACAGCCCGAGCGAGCTTTTCCCCGCCAAGGTCCCGTTGTCGTCTACCGTGTCCAGGACACAACCGTTTCTTACACGATCAGGAGGAACCGTGACGTCTCCCACCCCCCGAGGACCCCGTTCAGCCCGTCGCCTGCTGCTCGCCGGAGCGGCCGCGCTAGTCGCCGGAATCGTCCCCGCGACAGCCAACGCCGACGAGCTGTTCACCCTCGACGGTCAACCCTCGACCCAGGCCGCGATCGTGGCCGCCGGCGCCATCTGCGGTGCGGCGCCGAACGATTCGGGGGTCAACGAGTGCTTCAGCACCTATGAGCTGCTCGCCACCGCGCAGGCAGCAGCGGTGCGGGCCGGTGAGCTGCCCCCCGGCTGGGGCGTGATCCCGGCAACCCAGCCGGAGCGCGAGGCGCTGGCCCAGGCCTTCGACGCGGACGCCGGCGGCAGCGCGAGCAAGGGCGTGAGCCTGTTGGCCTTCGACGCCTGCAAGGCGAGCACGCAGGTCGCCACGGGAACCTCGGGCGGTGGCACGGTCGGGACCCAGGGCCAGACCGGCACCAACGTCTGGCAGAACTACTCCTCGACGTACAGCAACCAGATCTCGTCGTTCCGGACGACGAACCAGGCCTGGGACACCCGCTGGCACGACCTGCAGGACGGCGCCGGCGCCTACTACGGGCCGATCGGCACCTGTGTCACGGACAACGATCTGTCGAACAACACGATGAACGACGGCGGGACGGCGAACGACCGTTTCAGCTCCTTCGCCGGCTGGTAGCGCCGGTGGCCCACCGGCTTCCGTTGGCGCTCGCCATAGCGGGCGCCAGCGGCGCCACCCTGTTGACCGGCTGCGGCGGTGACGATGCCCCGGCTCCCCGCTCCACGCACCCGGACCGCCCGGCGGTTCGGGCGGCGTGGGTCCCGCTGCCGGCGCTTCCGAACGGCCGAGAGATCGACCTCGACGGCGCGCAAATGGCGATCGCCGGTGGCCGGCTGTTGGTCGCCGTCGTCGCCCGGCGTCCCGGTTCCCGGCCCAGCGAGGTGCTCGTCGCCGCTCGCCAGGGCCCAGGCTGGAAGCCGCTCCGGCGAGCCGGCGAGCCGCTCCTGATCGACCGCGATCAGCGAATGGAGCTGCTCGGCGGCCCCGAGGGCTGTGTCGCCGGCGCCTCCCGCGGCCGGGTTCGTGTCCACTGCCTGCGCGCTGGCCGCTGGCGGGCGCTCCCTCCGGCCTTCACGACCGACGAGCGGACGTCGTTCGGCGGCGCGCTCCGCGACCGTCAGGGCGTCGTGCTCCTGCGTGTCCAACGAGTGCCCACCGCCCTGGCTCCCGGGAGCCGGCTGCGCACCACCGCCTTTCGGCTGCGGGCCGGGCAGTGGGTGGCGGATCCTCCGGGCGAGATCGCCCCGACCGTTCCCGGCGGAGCGCAGCGACCGTTCGGCTTCGCCGTCCGCGGCCGGGCCTGCGTTGCCTACGACGCGCTGCCGGCGGACCGCACGCGCTCGCCGGTGATCACGGTCAGCTGCTTCTTCCAGGGGCGCTGGCGTCGTACCGGGCCGGTGCTCGACCCGACCGGCGGGGCCCGGGTGCCCGGGATCGCGTTCGGCGTCGACGGCGCCGCGGCGATCGGCGACGAGATCCATGTCGGCGTCGACCGCTTCGCCGGCCGTGCCGGCGACTGGCGGGTGCACGCCCTTCGGGGGCAGGAGTGGCGGCCGACGTCGGTCGCCGGCGAGGATCCGGGGTGGAACGAGCAGGGCTCGCTCTTCGCGCTCGGCCGCGAGCTGTGGGCGATCCGCTTCGACCAGCGACCGAACGCCGGCTCGTTGGCGACCCGGGTGGTGGTCCTGCGGCTCGACCGGCGGACCGGACGGACGGCGCAGGTCGGACAGCCGCTCCGCCGCAGCTCACGGTTCAGCGTGCCGCTCTACTACGGCCTGGCGCGGCTCGACGGTCGGACCTACGCGATGGCCACGGTGCCGAATCCCCGGACGCGCCGGGACGAGGTCCGCGTGTTCGTCCTGCGGCCGCTCAGGGCCGGCGCTCGAGCGCCCGGCGGATGACCTTCTGGCCCGGTCGCGCCGGCAGCTTCAGGACGCTGCGATCGTTGATCGTCTCGTAGACCTCGAAGGTCGTGACCGGGCACTGCGGCCGCTCCTTCGTTCCGCCGCAGCCGGACTCGACCCGGAGCAGCCGCGGCGAGTGCTCGTCGCGCGAGATGTACCAGGCCTTCGGGCCGCTGCCCGGGTCCTTGGCCACGATCCGATAGGCGGGAACGCCGTCGACGTCGGTTTCGCCATCGAGCGTCGCCGTGCCGTTGCGAACCGCGTTGACGAAGGCATCGGCCTGTGCCCGCACGAGCTCGCCGGCGGGCGTCTTCTTCGTGACGTTCCGCAGCCAGGGCTCGATCGTCAGCGTGTTGTCCTTCGATCGATAGACCGAGATCCGGTACCGCTTGCGCTGCAGGACGGTCCGCATGTCCTCGAACGACCCGTTCGCGTAGCGCGTCAGCACGCGCGAGACGCCGGTGGTCCTGCTGTCGATCGTCATCCACTGCTCGGTCGCGGTGATCCGCGACCCGCCCTCGGCGGCGTTGGGGACGTCATCGGGTTCCCGTGTCACGACGTGCAGGACGGTGTCCCTCGACTCGATCACGTTCGCCAGCGCGGTCGCCGCGCCGGGCAGGCCGCCGATCGTGCCCTGGCGGGTGACGGCGAAGAGCACCGAGCCGGCGACGACGAGGGCGGCGAGGGCGACCATGAAGGTCGCCGGCGACCAGGCGCTGCGGCGGGCGCGGTAGGCAGGGTAGGGCGAGGCCGTGATCGTCCGCAGGGTCTGGGCACGGACGTCGGGATCGACGATCGCGTCCGGGTCCTTGACCGGATTGCGGACGGCGACCGCCCAGGACCGTCCGTCGCTCACCGGGCCCCCCGATCGACCGCCGGCGGGACGACCGGGTGCTCGCCGGTGACCTGGCCGGTGCGGCGCCAGGAGGCCTCGAGCGCGGCGCCGACGCGGCGGCGCGCCCGGTGCAGGCGGACGCGGAAGGCCCCGCGGCTGCAGCCGGCCGCGGCCGCGGCGCGGGCCGGGCTCAGGTCCTCCCAGGCGACCAGCAGCAGCGCCTCCAGCTCGGCGGGCGAGAGCAGCTCCAGTTCGCTCCGGAGGCTGGTCGAGATCCGGAACCGCTCCTCGTCGCTGGAGAGCGGCACGACGGCCAGGCGGTCGAGCAGGGCCTCGCGCCGCTCGCTCGCCGCCTCGTAGGAGGCGAGGGTCCGGCCGGCGACGGCCAGCAGCCAGGGCAGGGCGTCCTCCGGCAGCTCCTCCAGCTCGCGCCAGGCGGCGAGGAAGGTCTCCTCCGCCATGTCCTCGGCGAGGTCGGCTGATGCCCGCCGGTGGCCGTAGGCGACGACCTCGGCGTAGTGGAGCGCGAAGATCCGTTCGAACGCGGCCGCACGCGCGTGGTCTGGCGTCGACGTCATCCTCGGCTCACTCCGGCCGCCGCCGCAGTCGCTCGACCTGCGGCGTCGGAGACGAGACGATACCCCGAAGCCCGGCGCGGCTCCCGGTGACCGCCGATGGCACGGACCCGAGGCCTCTCGGGACCGGGGGACCCTGCCGTGCCCGGCGTACGACCGTCGCCGGTCGCTCAGGTGGTTGCTCTCGACACGCACGTCTCCCTCAGCCGCCGCGAGCGACGGTCCCGGAGACGCTACAGAGTGCGAAGCCCGAGGGCAATCGGGCGCCGCAGTACCCCCAAGGGGAATCGAACCCCTGCTACCAGCGTGAAAGGCTGACGTGCTAACCGCTACACCATGGGGGCGGGTCTTCCGAGTGTAGAACGCCCGGGGTCCGGGACGACCGGCGCCGACGCTCAGGGCTCGGGCCCGAGGTCGTCCGGGGTTGCCTCGTCGGCGTCGCCGTAGCCGTCGGCGGCCGGGTCGGGCTCGGCCTCGTCGCGGGCGTCGCGGATGATCGGCTGGGTGTTGTGGCCGTCCCCGTGGCTGGCGTGCTCGATCAGGTCGCGCTCGGCCAGCTCGAAGCCCTCGGACTCGCCCTCGCCCGCCTCCTCGAGCGGGGCCTGCTCCTGGCGCCGGCGCTCCTGCAGCCGCTGCTCGTGATCGTCGGGAGTGCTCATGCCCCCCCGCTACCCGCCCGCGCCCCGGTTCAGTCCCCCGGACCGAGGTCGCAGGGGCGCTCCTGGTCCGCCTCGCCGTAGCTGTCGCGGGCGACGTCGCGCTCGGCCTCGTCGCGGCCGTCGCGGATGATCGGCAGCGTGTTGTGGCTGTCGCCGTGGCTGGCGTGCTCGATCAGGTCGCGCTCGGCCAGCTCGAAGCCCTCCGACTCGCCCTCGCCGGCCTCGTCGAGCGGGGCCTGCTCCAGACGCCGACGCCGCAGCAGCCGCCGCTCGTGGTCGTAGTCCCCCGGGTCGCTCATGGTGCGAGCCTCCCACATCGCCGCGCGGGCGTCCTCCGGGATACCCTCCGCCACGGGCCGCTAGCTCAATCGGTAGAGCAAGAGCCTTTTAAGCTCGTGGTTCTGGGTTCGAGTCCCAGGCGGCCCACCTCCCTCCGCGACCGCGTCGGCCTACCCGTCCAGTGGACGCCGTCGACGCTCGCCGCCGGCCCTATCGTCGCGCGGTCCCCCACGGAAGGAACCCCCGCATGTCCCTGCTGACGACGCTCGTGCGGCGTCATTCGATCGCGCTGCTGGCGCTGTTCGTCGCCCTCGGCGGCACGTCCTACGCGGTCACGAGCGCGGCCCGCCCAGCGGCCGGCAAGACGTACTACGCGTGCGTCACCCCGCGCTACAAGACCCTCAACCTGACCACCGCCCGCGGCCGCTGCGACGCCGGCGAGCAGAAGATCTCGTTCAACGCCGAGGGCCGTCCCGGCGACGACGGCGCCCGCGGACGGGCCGGCGCCACCGGCCGCACCGGGGCGACCGGTCCGGCCGGTGCCCGCGGCAGCGACGGCGCGCCCGGCGCCGACGGCCGCCCCGGCCCGACCGGCGAGGCC